>DATKFS010000269.1:0-5729 GCA_035511275.1 Novosphingobium sp. | reverse complement strand
GGGCATCGGGATGCCGGTGCCCGAACTGGCGCCCTGGTTGATCGACACCGAATCCAGCGAGCGGCCGTCGGCGAGCCCGCTCCTGATATCGGCATCGGCCTTCGCAAGCGTTTCGGGCGTCACTTCCGCTTCGAGGTAAGTGCCCTTCTTGCCGTTCACCGAGAAGCCGCAGCTGATCCCCGGCACGCACTGCGCCCTCGCGGGCGAGGGCAGGGCGAGCGCCAGCGCGGCGGCAAGCGCGGCCGTGCAGGTGGCGGTACGGGCGGCCATGTCCGTCGCGGCCCTCATTTCGGCACGCAAATGGACTTGCCGTCGCTCATCATCGAGCCGAAGCCCCCGGAGCCCGCGATGTGCGCGCTGCTGGCCCCGCTGGCCCCGGCCGCCGTCACCACGCAATCGCCCGGATGGAGGCCCTCGGTGGTGACTTCGGAGAGGCGCAGGTAGATCTTCCGGGAATCGCGGGTGATCGCGACGTAGCCCGGCCGCGACGCATCGACGATCGGCGCGCCGCCCGCAGGCAGCTTCCAGCTTTCCTCGCGCCCTTCGAACTTGAGGTTCTCGTCGTAGACGCTCGTCATCGCCCGGTTGAGCTTCGTCACCCGGCCGGAATCGCCGCCCGCCCCGCACAGCAGCGCGAGCGCGGCTGCCGCCATGGCCCATCGTCCCCACATCATGCCTTCTCCTCTTCGGAAGTATCGGATCGCCCCGGCCCCTGCCCCGGTCCCGTCGTCGCCACCGCCTCGATGTCGTGCCCTCCCGCCAGCAGGCGCAGCGCATGGAAGATGCGGCGCGCCGAGAAGCGGGTCGCCAGCCATTCGCGGACCGGTAGCAGGGCCGCCCATGCCAGCTCCGCCAGTCCGACGAAGGCGATCAGCAGGGCGCCGACGAGGTTGAAGCTGGCGGGCACCAGGGCTCCATCCGGCCAGATCACCGAATCGAGCCCGACGAAGAACCACGCGAAGGCGCCCATCGCGACGACGCCACCCGCGAAGATCGCGAGGTGGGCCAGGATCGCCCGGCTCCCGCCCGCGCGCACCAGTCCGCCGCGCTCCGCCGGTCGCAGCGCCTTGGTGGTCAGCGCGAGAATGAGCGCGATCACGAAGAACACCGCGAAGTTGAACAAGTCGGATGCCGTCAGGTCGAGCGCCGAGGTCAGCGGCACCAGCGGGCGCGCATAGCCCGGGCCGCGCTCGATCAGGTTGTCGAGCGCCATCGCATGGAAGTGCACGCCCGGCACGCCGAGGAACACGGGGGTATCGAGCACGTCGTTGGAATCGCTGAAACGGCCGCCGACGACCACCAGCCGGTCGGCGATGAGCGCCTGCGCATCGTCGGCAGTGAACGCCGCCCACTGCATGACGTCCACCGGGAAGGCCCGCGCATACATGCAGAACGGGTCTTGCGGTCCGTTGATGCCGGCGAACGACAGCCGCACGAGCCGGGCAAGGCTGGGGCCAAGACCGGGACGGGGGCCGTGGCACGGGCCGCTGGCGACGAGCAGCCGCTCGGGATCGTCGATGCCCTTTTCGCGCTTGGGGCCGATCCCCCATTCGATGTCGATGGGGTCGGCGAACCGGTCGCTCCACCGGTATTGCCGCGTCGCCGGGCTGGCGGCCCCGGCGTTCAGTTCATCGACCGGCGGCACCGCGCAGCGGCGGGCCGGCCCGGCCGCCGCCTTCTCGTGCGAGACCCCGCACCATGCGGCATAGAGCGCCGCGCCCGGCGAGAGCATGTACATGCGCCGGTCGGAGGGATCCGGCCCCAGCGGCTCGACCAGCGGGTATTCGTGGACGCGCACCCCGATCGGCACCGTCAGCGCGACCTCGCCCAGCGCGTCGAGGGCGGCGGAAGGCAGCGCGCCGCTGGCCACGCCCTCGCCAAGGCGGGGGTCGCCGAACATCACCGGGATGCCGCGCGCCTGCTCGATGCAGGCGATGCGTGCCGCCGTGTTGGCAAGGCAGCCCGCCTCGCTCCGCCATGCCTCGTACCGTGTCATCCTCGCGACGTCGGCGAGCAGGCACTGGAACGGCGGAAGCGTCGCATCGCGGCGGGTCCGGCAGCCTTCGACGACCGCCGGTTCGGTAAGCGCGCCGACCATGTCCGCTGCGGTGGCGCCGGCGGGCGCCGCGTCGGTCAGCAGCATGTCCACGAAGATCGCGCGCGGGGGCGGCCCGCCCCATTGCTCGAGGTCGGTCAGCAGCTCGTCCAGCACGAAGGGCGACAGCGGCCGCGTCTGGCCCTGCCGCGCCACCGAACCGTCATCGAAGTAGAGCACGGTGACCTGGTCGCGCGCCCTTGCCCCCGAACCCGCGGCAGCAACCCTGCGCGAGGGATAGTCGTGGGCATGAAGCCGCTCCCACAAGTCGTGGCTGCGCAGTTCGCTCCATTGAACGATCTCGAACGGGTTGAGCAATCCGACGAGTATCAGCAGCGCGGCCTGCAGTATCGCATGCCACGCAGGGCGCGCGGCCCACCGCAATACTGCGCCAAATCGATGCCCCCGCAACGAATCGTCCTGGAAATCGCCCGCTTCGCCGACACAATGCCGAACTTTACGCGGCGGTCCAGTCGAGTCTTCACAGGCGAGCAATATTGGGCGGGCGATCCGCCGTTATCGCGGCGACGCATTTCATCGGCGCGACTGCCACCCGGCGCTTCCTTGGCGAGTGACATCCTCCGGCGGACCCGCTAAAGCCCGGCCCCGTGGGCACGATCAGGCACTTCTTCCGGGACCGCCCGGCGCTGGCGGCGCTGCTGCTGGCGGCGGCGCTGTGCCTCAAGGCGCTGGTGCCCACCGGCTACATGCCTGCCGCGCCCGATACCGGCCTGATCGTCGCGCTGTGCTCGGGCTCCATGCCCGCGGGCTCCACGATGACGATCGCGATCCCGAAGAAGGGCTCGCACCAGGACCACGGCACGACGACCGCCGACCACCCCTGCGCCTTCGCGCCGCTTGCCGCCGGGATGACCGGGGCGGACCTCGCGCCGCTGCTCCTCGCCGCGCTGGCCTTCGTCTTCGTCTTCGCGATCCTGCGCAAGCCGCTCGCGACGATCGCCGCGCCCGCGCGGATCCGGCCGCCCGGCCGCGCCCCTCCCCGCTTCACCTGACGCCATAGCCACGCCGCGGGCCTGCCCTGCGGCACATATGCATGCCCCGCGCGCGCCTTCGTGAGCGCCCGCCGGGCCGTTCGGGTGATATCTTTCCATGTTCCGTACACTGCTCGCGCTCGGCGCGGCTCCGCTTGCCCTGTTCCCCCTCTCCGCCCACGCCGACGACGAAGCGCCGGGCGATGCCATCCTCGTCGTCGGCCAGCGCGAGAGCAAAATCAGCCTCGACGCACGTGGCCTCTCGGTCAGCCTCGGCGACGAGCAGTTCGCCGCCGTCAACGCGCGCAACGTCGAGGACCTGATGAAGTACGCGCCCGACTTCTTCGTGCGCACCCGCTATGCGGGCGATTCCAACGGCGTGCCCGGCTTTCGCGGCACCCACTCCACCCAGAGCGCGCGGACGCTGGTGATGGTGGACGGGTTCACGGTATCGAACTTCCTCGGCAACTCGTTCGCCTACGCGCCCAAGTGGGGCGTGGTAGGCCCGGGCGAGGTCGAGCAGTTCGACATCGTCTATGGTCCCTATTCGGCGCGCTATGCGGGCAATTCGATGGGCGGCGTCGTCAACATCACCACCCGCTCGCCCGAGAAGGCCGAGGCCTTCGCCACGGTCCAGGCCATGGCCCAGCCCTACGACCAGTACGCCAGCCACGACACCTACATGGGCTATTCCGCAGAGGCCGGGTTCGGCTTCCGGCAGGAGGACGGGCCGTGGTCGGTGCGCCTGTCGGGACGCCACTTCCGCAACACCGGCCATCCGCAGATGTTCTTCGGCCTCGCCCCCTCCTCCAGCACCGCCGTCGCGCCGGTGGTGACGGGAGCGGTGACCGACCCCGCCCAGGCCATGACCGGAGCGCCGGGCACCACCACCAACCCGATCTTCGCGGGCCAGAGCCCGGCCGAGATCACGCAGGACCAGGCCAAGCTGCGCCTCGGCTACGACGGCGCCTCGGGCGTCACCGGGGAGTTCCTGCTGGCCTACTGGCACAACCTCGACGACCAGCCCGCGCCCGACTGCTACTTGCGCGACGGCGCCGGCAACGCGGTTTGCGACGGGCTCGTGCAGTTCGACGGTCGCAAGTTCACCGCCAGCGGCGCCAACCGCTCGCGCACGGTGCGCGACGAACTGCTCGCGGGCTTCAAGCTCTCCGCCCCGGTCTCGGACGCGGTGACGCTCGACGCCAATGTCTCGACCTATCAGGTCCTGCGCTCGGACGGCTTCACCTCGAAGGGCTACGCGGCGGGCGCGGCGAACGGCGCCGGCACGCTGGCGCGGCAGGGTCCGACCGGATGGTGGACCGGCGAACTCTCGGCCACCGCGCGGCTCGGCGAGGTGGAACTGGCCGGCGGCGGCAGCGCCAACCTCTACGAGACCGACCTCACCAACTACACGCTCGGCCACTGGCGCAGCGACGAGGGCGAGGCCTACTCCACGCGCACCTTCGGCAAGACCCGCACGCTCGCCGCATGGGCGGAACTGCGCGTACCGCTCGACCCGGTGACGCTGACCCTGGGCGCCCGCTACGAGGACGGGCGCGCCTTCGACGGCGGGCTGGGCCGCGTGGGCACCGGGGGCGGCATCGTCACCAATCGCTATGCGAGCCGCAGCGCCGACAGCTTCCAGCCGAAAGCCTCGCTCGAATGGGCGCCCGACGCGCGCACCCGCGTCCAGTTGAGCCTCGCCAGGGCCACCCGCTTCCCGACGGTGGGCGAACTGTTCCAGGGCAGCCTCGACGGCGACGGCAGTTTCAACCCGGACAGCTTCGACCCCGACCTGAAGCCGGAGCGCTCGACCGACGCCAACCTCGTGGTCGCGCGCGATTTCGGAGGGGTGAGGCTCACCGCCTCGGCGTTCTGGCAGCGGGTGAAGGACACGATCTTCTCGTTCACCGGCTTCAACCAGAACGGCGTGACAACCTCGAACTACAAGAACATCGACCGCACCCGGCAATACGGTCTCGAACTGATTGCCGAAGCCCGTGACGTCGCCCTCCCCGGGCTCGACATCGACGCCAACGTCGCGTGGATCGATTCGGTGACCTTGCGCAACGACGCCGCCCCCGCCGCCGAGGGCGTGCAGTTCCCGCGCATCCCGCGCTGGCGGATCAACGGCAACTTGCGCTACCGCGTGGCCGAGCCGGTGCTCGTCTCCATCGGCATGCGCTATGCCAGCCGCCCCAACACCGACCTGTTCGGCCTCCAGCGCGGCGACACTTACGGCTACACCTCCGAACTCTTCGCGCTGGATGCGAAAGTGAGCTGGGACGTGACGCGCCAGCTCAGGGTCAGCGCGGGCGTGGACAACATCACCAACGACCGGGCCTGGGTCTACCACCCCTACCCCCAGCGCAGCTTCCTCCTCGAAGCGGGGTGGAAGCTGTGAGCCGCCCCGAACCGCACGGCGAACCCCGCACCGAGCGCTGGTATCGCGCGGTCTGGCGCTGGCACTTCTACGCGGGGCTTCTATGCGTGCCCTTCGTGCTGTGGCTGTCGGTGACCGGCGGCATCTACCTGTTCAAGCCGCAGATCGAGGCCGCGCTCTATGCGCCCTATCGCGACGTCGCGACCGGCCCCGCCGCGCGGCTCGCGCCCGAGGCGGTCGCCGCGCACGCGGTGGCGGC
>DATKFS010000268.1:0-6201 GCA_035511275.1 Novosphingobium sp. | reverse complement strand
CGGCGTCGGCTCGGCGCGACGACGCGCGAACGGCTGGCGCTTGCCATAGGCGAGCGTGCGCCACACCCATTCCAGCGGCCCGCTGAGATAGAAGCGCAGCCAGATGTTCGCGAACGCCAGCATGAACACGTCGATTACCAGCGCGGCAAGCGCGAGCTGGGCCCAGCCGAACTTGTCCCACAGGTCCAGCCCCCAGGGCGCGAAGATGACCCACAGCGTGACCACGCTGGTCAGCACATAGATCGAGAACGCCATGCGCCCCACCGCCTTGAACGGCGCCAGAACGCGGCGTCCGAGGCGCGTCTTCATGACGAGATTGAACAGGGCGACATGCCCCAGCGTCACCGCGAGGCGCGCGAACTCGTCGGTGATCCAGCCGGACTTGGGCTCCAGCGTGAAGGTGTAGATCTGCGCCACGTTCCAGGCCCGCAAACCGCAGCCCACCGCATAGGCGGCCAAGGCGGTGATCGCATAGAAGCGCACCGTCTTCTCGCCCTGGATCACGCCCCACTTCCACAGCGCCATGCCGATGAACATCGCGCAGACAGCCTCCAGGATCGTGAAGAACGTGCCGTTGCCGTCCCCGAAGATCTTGTTCCAGGTGCCCCAGCTGCTCATCAGGAACGCCCCGGGTCCTGCCTCGTGCGCCTTGCGTTCGGCATCGATCATGCCTTGCGCCTTTTTGCTCGGCGGCTTGGAAAGATCGTGCGCGTCGCGCTTTTCCTGCCATTCGGTGACGGTCTTCCTGTCCTTGTCGGACAGCTTTGCACCCCCGGCCTGCCTCGCTTCCAGCGTCGCTACCTTCTCGATCGTCTCGATGCGATCGACGTACTGGAATGCCCCGCCCACCGCCATGAGGGCCGCGAAGGCCAGCCCCATCGCCAGCAGCACCCGGGCCGATGCCTTGCGGAAGGGGAACAGGAACAGCGCCGACAATCCATAGGCGAGCAGGATGTCGCCGACCCATGCGATCACGAAGATGTCGATCAGGCCGAAGGCTATGAGCAGCAGGTTGCGGCGATAGTAGAGGTCGGCCACGGCGACCGGGTCTTCCGGCCGCATCGCCTTGGCGGTCAGCACCATCACCCCGGCGCCGAATAGGAACTCGAACAGGCCGCGCTGCGTGCCACTCCAGAATATCTCGATCGTCGCCCAGGTCGCCGCATCGGCGGGTGACCACGAGAGGCGGCGGATGTCATCCATCCACGTCAGCGGGTTCGTCGCCATGAAGGGTATGTTCATGAACAGGATGCCCAGGATCGCGATCCCGCGCATCACGTCCATGACGTCGATCCGTGCCCGCCCGCGAACGGGCCCCAGCGCCAATGCTTCCCCCACCAAGACAGCCCCCGCAATTTATCAGCAACAAATAATAAGCCGACCGCGCGAAGACGTCAATTTGCACACCGCGTCCGAGGCGATGACAAATCGCGTTTGTTTTGGAGGCAATTCTGATGAAAGACTGAGAATTATCCAATATTCTCAATCGCCACATGTAATAGGATCGTCGCTACCACCGAAAACGGCAGTCGCGACCTATCATCCGCCGCGCAAATCCCTCAAGCCCGAAATCAAAAAGGGCGCCGGATGACCGGCGCCCTTCCCATGTTTTCTGATCGGGCCGAAGCCCCTCAATGCGCCGTCGCACCTGCTGCGGCGGCATGAGGCGCGGGAGCGGCGGCCAGTTCGTCCGCCTCGTTCCATTCGATCGGGGTAAGCGGTTCGGTCAAAGCCTTGGCCAGCACTTCATCGACGTGGGCGACGGGGATGATCTCCAGCCCCTCCTTCACGTTCTCGGGGATTTCGGCGAGGTCCTTGCGGTTTTCCTCCGGGATCAGCACCGTGGTAATGCCGCCGCGCAGCGCCGCCAGCAGCTTCTCCTTGAGCCCGCCGATCGGCAGCACCCGGCCGCGCAGGGTGACTTCGCCGGTCATGGCGATGTCCTTGCGCACGGGATTCCCGGTCAGCGTCGAGACGATCGAGGTGACCATGCCGATGCCGGCCGAAGGACCATCCTTGGGCACCGCGCCTTCGGGAAGGTGGATGTGGATGTCCTTCTTGTGGAACACGCTGGGCTTGATGCCGTAGGCGGGCGAGCGGGCGCGCACGAAGCTGAACGCCGTCTGGATCGACTCGTTCATCACGTCGCCCAGCTTGCCCGTGGCCTTGATCTGGCCCTTGCCGGGCACCGTTACCGCCTCGATCGTCAGCAGCTCGCCGCCGACTTCCGTCCACGCAAGCCCGGTCACCGCGCCGACCTGATGCTCTTCCTCGCCCATGCCGTGACGGAACTTTCGCACTCCGGCAAAGTCGGCGAGGTTTTCGGGCGTGATGACCACTTCGGTCGCCTTCCCCTCGAGGATCTGGCGAAGCGACTTGCGCGCCAGCCGCGCCACTTCGCGCTCCAGCGTGCGGACGCCCGCCTCGCGGGTGTAGTAGCGGATCAGGTCGCGCAGGGCGTCCTGGGTGAGCGTGAACTCACCCTTCTTGAGCCCGTGTGCCTCCACCTGCTTGCCGATCAGGTGACGCTCGGCGATCTCGACCTTTTCGTCCTCGGTGTAACCTTCGAGGCGGATGATCTCCATGCGGTCGAGCAGCGGCTGCGGCAGGTTAAGGCTGTTCGCGGTACACACGAACATCACGTCCGACAGGTCGATGTCGAGTTCGAGATAGTGATCCTGGAACTTGGCGTTCTGTTCCGGATCGAGCACTTCGAGCAGCGCCGAGGCGGGATCGCCACGGAAGTCCTGCCCCAGCTTGTCGATCTCGTCGAGCAGGAACAGCGGGTTGGACTTTCCGGCCTTGCGCAGGTTGGTCACGATCTTGCCCGGCAGCGAGCCGATGTAGGTACGCCGGTGACCACGAATCTCGGCCTCGTCACGCACGCCGCCCAGCGACTGGCGGATGAACTCGCGCCCAGTGGCCTTGGCGATCGACTTGCCCAGCGAGGTCTTGCCGACGCCCGGCGGGCCGACGAGGCACAGGATCGGCCCCTTCAGCTTGTTGGTGCGCGCCTGCACCGCAAGATACTCGATGATGCGGTCCTTGACCTTGTCGAGCGCGTAGTGATCGGCGTCGAGGATGTCCTGCGCGGCGGAAATATCGCGCTTGAGCTTGCTCTTCTTGCCCCAGGGCAGGCCGAGCAGCACGTCGAGGTAGTTGCGGATGACGGTCGCCTCGGCGCTCATCGGCTGCATCGACTTGAGCTTCTTCAGCTCGCCGACTGCCTTCTCGCGCGCTTCCTTGGACAGGCGGGTCTTCTCGATCCGCTCGGCCAGTTCCTGAAGCTCGTTCGCCTCGTCGCCCTCGCCGCCGCCCAGCTCGGACTGGATCGCCTTGAGCTGTTCGTTGAGGTAGTACTCGCGCTGCGTCTTCTCCATCTGCCGCTTCACGCGGCCACGGATCTTGCGCTCGACCTGCAGGACGCCGAGTTCGCCTTCCATGAAGGAATAGACCATTTCCAGGCGCTTGAGCGGATCGGGCTCGGACAGCACGGCCTGCTTGTCGGAAACCTTGGCGGAAAGCTGCGCGGCGACGGTATCGGCGAGCTTGGCCGCGTCCTCGATGTCGCCCAGCTGTTCGCCGGCGTCCTGGCTCAGCTTCTTGTTGAGCTTGGCATATTCGCCGAACTGGTCGACGACCGTGCGCATCATCGCGGAGACTTCGGTGCCCTCGGCCTCGACCGGGTCGAGCATCTCGACCCCCGCGACCAGCATCTCGCCATCGTCGGTGGTTTCCGAGCGCAGGGTTTCGAGGCGGGCGCGGTCCTGGCCTTCTACGAGAACGCGGACGGTGCCGTCCGGCAGCTTGAGCAACTGGAGCACGCTGGCGACCACGCCGGTATCGTAGAGATCGTCGCGATCGGGATCGTCGCAGCCGGGATCGAGCTGCGCCAGCAGGAAGATGTCCTTGTCCCCGGCCATCGCCGCTTCGAGCGCAGCCACGGATTTCTCGCGGCCGACGAACAGCGGCACGACCATGCCCGGGAAGACGACGATGTCACGCAGAGGCAGAAGCGGAAGCAGGTTCAAAGCAATATCCAATCATCACGCACGGAGGACTGCCTGCAGCCGCCCGGCTCTTGGCGGACGATATGGGGTCTTCGCGCCGTCATGCAATCTTTTGCTGCCGAAAGCCTGTGGGAAGCCCCGCGCCGCATGGTGTGAATACGCCCGAGGTCATGACACCGCATCCGGGAGTAGGTCCACCGTGGAGCCGTTCGCGGAGAAATGCAGCCGTTTCCGGGGCTATCCCGGTTGCGCACGGTTCTTCGACAGGTCCAGTAACAACGAAGTCGAGCCAGACCAGAGGAGCCGCTCCCGAACCACGCCGACCGTGCCCGTCGAAGTCCCGCAACATGTCAGAACGGCAGCTTGAAGCCCGGGGGCAGCCCCATGCCCGACTGCGCCTTGCCCAGTTCCTCGTTGGCGACCGAGTCCGCCTTCACGCGCGCATCGTTGTAGGCGGCGGCGATCAGGTCCTCGAGGATCGGCTTTTCCGTGATCGACATCAGGCTGTCGTCGATCGCCACGCCGATGACGCGGCCCTTGGCGGAGCAGCGGATCTTGACGAGACCGCCACCCGAAAGGCCCTCGACCTCCATCTGGTCCAGCTTGTTCTGGGTCTCGGTCATCTGCTTCTGGATGGTCTCTGCGGCCTGCTGGGCGGCCTGGATCATCTCTTCCATCGACTTCATCTCAACGTCTCCAATTGCGCCCGCCACCGCCGATCGCGGCAGGGCGGTCATCCTCGATCAATTCCGCGCCGGGAAAGGCAGCCAGCGTCGCTGCGACCAGCGGCGAAGTACGCAGCGCTTCCGCATCGGCGTTCTTCCTCGCCTGCGCAACCTCGACGAGCGTGGGCTCGCCTTCGCCCTCGATGCGCTCGACCTGCCAACGCTCCCCGGTGGCGGCCTGAAGGCCGGCGCGCACCACGGCGGCGATGTCCTCCCGGAATTCAGGCGGCTGCGTGTACCGCAGCAAGCCCGGCGACAGTTCGACCACGCGCACCTGCAGGCGCATCGTGTTCGCCGCCGAAATCTGGTCTGCATGCTCCACATCGTCGACCAGCGCTTCCCAGCGCGGCGCGATGGCGGCTGGGACGACGGCCACAGGCGTGCCCGTCGCTGCCGGACTGCCTTCGCCCGCGACCGGCGCGGCGGGCGCACGCGCCGCGATCTCCTCCAGCTTGCGCACCAGCGAGCCCGGGTCCGGCATGTCGGACGCGTGCATGATCCGCAGCAACGCCATCTGCGCGGCAACCAGCGGGTCCGGCGCGGACTTCACCTCGTCATGGCCCTTGAGCAGGAGCTGCCACAGGCGGTGGAGCTGGCCGGCACGCAACGACGCCGCCCAACCCTCGATCGCCTCGCGCTCCTCGGTCGAGTGGGCATCGGCGGCATTGCCCGCCACTTGCGCCACCGCCACGCGATGCGTCAGGTCCATCAGCCCGCGCATCATCGCGAGGGGTTCGACGCCGAGCGAGAACTGGTGCGCCACGATGTCGAGCAGTTCCGGGCCGTTGCCGGCGAGGATGGCGGCGACGAGGCGGCGCTGGACCGTCTTGTCCGAAAGACCGAGCATGTCGCGCACCTTGTCGGCGCTGACCTGGCCCTCTCCGTCGAGGTCTGCATGGGCGATCGCCTGATCGAGGATCGACAGCCCGTCGCGCACCGAGCCCTCGGCGGCGGCGGCGACCATGGCGAGCGCCTCGTCCTCGGCCTCGACGCCTTCCTGGCGGCAGACATGCGCGAAGTGGCCGGCCAGCATCGGCGCCGGAATGCGCCGCAGGTCGAAGCGCTGGCATCGCGACAGGACCGTGACCGGCAGCTTATCCACCTCGGTGGTCGCGAAGAGGAACTTCACGTGCGCGGGCGGTTCCTCCAGCGTCTTGAGCAGCGCGTTGAAGGCGTTGCGCGAGAGCATGTGGACTTCGTCGATGATGTAGAGCTTGTAGCGCGCCGAGACGGGGGCGTAGCGCACGCCGTCGATGATCTCGCGGATGTCGTCCACGCCGGTGTGGCTGGCGGCGTCCATCTCCATCACGTCGACGTGGCGGTCCTCGGCGATGGCGCGGCAGTTGTCGCAGACGCCGCAGGGCGTCACCGTCGGCCCGCCGGTGCCGTCCGGCCCGGTGCAGTTCAGCGCGCGGGCGATAATGCGGGCGGTGGTCGTCTTGCCCACCCCGCGCACGCCGGTCAGC
>DATKFS010000267.1:0-17158 GCA_035511275.1 Novosphingobium sp. | reverse complement strand
TGCAGGGCGCGGGACTGGTCGAAACCGCGCAGGCAGGGCTCGCCTATACCGTCCTCAAGCACACCCAGCCCGGAGACATGTGCCTCGTCGGTCCAGAAGAGCTGGAAGCCTTCTCCGCATCCGGCGGCGACGTGCGGCGGTGAAGCCCCACGTAGCTCGCTGACGGCCACTCGCCGCTAGGCCGGCGCGGCCTGGCGAGAGGTCCCGGATCAAGTCCGGGATAACGAGAAACGGGAGAGTAGCATGATCGACCCCATCACACGCCGCACCCTCGTGAAGTCTGCAGCGGTGCTGGCCGCCGCCGCTCCTGCTCCCCTCCTCGCCCGCAGCCCGAAGGCCCCGCGCGTCGGGCGCTACACCGGCCTCGTGGAAAGCGGCGTGCAGGCCTTCAAGGGCATCCGCTACGGTCGGGCCAACCGGTTCGAACCCGCCGTGCCCGAGCCGTTCGACGGCCTCCCCCTCGCCGCCGCGAAGTTCGGCCCGATCGCGCCGCAGCGCACCTCGGGCGACGAGCCGCAGTCGGAGGACTGCCTGTTCCTCAATGTCTGGACCCCAGAGGCCGACCCGCGCGCAAAACGCGCGGTCATGGTCTACTTCCACGGCGGCGCCTATTCGGGCGGTTCGGTCACCGATCCGCTCACCCACGGCACCCACCTCGCGGCGGACGGCGACGTGGTGGTGGTGACGGTAAACCAGCGGCTCAACGCGCTGGGCTATGCCTGGCTCAAGCCGTTCGGGACGCAGTATGCCGACAGCGGCAATCTCGGCCAGCTCGACCTCATCCTCGCGCTGCAATGGGTGCGCACCCATATCGCGAAGTTTGGCGGCGACCCGGCGCGCGTCATGGTGTTCGGCCAGTCGGGCGGCGGCGCCAAGATCGCGACGCTGATGGCGATGCCCGCTGCCCGGGGCCTGTTCCACTCCGCCGCCACCATGAGCGGCCAGCAGGTGCAGGCAAGCGGCCCCGCCCACGCCTGGGCGCGCACGCAGGCCTTCATGAGCACCCTGAAGCTCGCGCCCGGCGACGTCGAGGGCTTGCGCACCATGCCCATCGCGCGGCTGGTGGAAGGCCTGGACGCTACCGATCCGGTGATGGGCGGCGGGGTCTACTTCGGGCCGGTGCTCGACATGACCAACCTGCCTCGCCATCCGTTCTGGCCGGACGCGGCACCGCAGTCGCTGCGCATCCCGATGATCCTGGGCAACACCCGCGAGGAGACGCGCGCCTTCCTCAACCCGCGCGGTCCCAAGCTGCAGGGCCTGGACTGGGACAACCTCGCGGCGCGTATCCAGCCCGAAATCAAGATCGACCTCGATCCCGTCTGGGTGGTCGAGCAGTACCGTGCCCGCGAACCCCGGTGGACGCCCGAGCAGGTCTACTATGCCGCCACCACCGACGGGCGTTCGTGGCCGGGGCAGGTGATCGAGGCGGATGCCCGCGCGGCCGCCGGCGCAGAGGCGACCTGGGTCTACCAGCTGGACCGCCGCTCGCCGGTCGACGCCTTGCGCGGGGCGGCGCACACGGACGACATTCCCTACGTCTTCGGCACCCAGGCCGCATCCGGCAGCTACTCAGGCACCGACGCGGCGGCGCGAAAGCTGGGCGCGACGATGATGCGCGCCTTCACCGGCCTTGCGAAGACGGGTGCTCCGGGCCTCGCCGAATGGTCGCCCTACCGCCTGCCCGACCGCGCCACGATGGTGTTCGACGACACCTCCCGCCTCGTGAACGATCCCCGCGGCTGGCAGCGCGAACTCTGGGCCACGGCGCCCTACGTCCAGCCCGGAGTGTGAAGGCAAGGGTCCTGCCTGTTGCGCAGCAATGGGAAGGATCGGGCCCACTACGGCCTGCTACTTCGGCTTGGGCGGATTGGGATAGGCGATCACCAGCGACAGCGGCTCCTTGCCCTTCTGCCATATGCCGACGACCGCCCCATCGTAGAGATAGGCCGCCATTCCCGGCTTCAGCGCCGCGCGCTGTCCGTCGGAAACGACCTCGCCCTCTCCGGAAAGCACGTAGTAGACCTCGTCGTGCGCCAGCGGATGCTCACCGATGGCGGCGCCGACGTGGAGGACACGGCGGCGGAACTCCATCGTGCGCGGCACCGGCGCGGCGTCGGAGATGCGATAGGCGGTGCTCATCCCGATCTCGCCGTGCGGAGGGGCTTCCTCGCGCACCGTGTCGCGCTCGTCGATCACCGCCATCGGCGGCGCGGCGGCGGCGAGGAACAGGGCGGCGCTCAGGGCCACGCCGCTCACAGCGCCGCTCCTGCGCGCGTGCTCGGGCGTCGCGCGGGCGGCATATCGCGTCGGCCCGTCATCGGTGTCGTCGTCAACATGTTACAATCCTTCATCTCGAAAGATGCGCGCGCGAAATGCGAAAGCCCCGGGGGCGGGAAGCCCGCCGACCTGCGCATTTTCAATGCCGATCTCCCAATGGCACAGGTTCTTGACAGGGCGTCTTCCCTGCGGCACTAACTAATGACACCGGTTACCACTGCTCGCAAGGACGATCTTTGGAACGGGTGAGGCGATTTGGAGATCGCCTGCGAGGCTCCCCCCAGGGGAGCGGGAGTAGAGGTGCCGGAACAGAGCGCGCGTAATCACGCTCCTTTCTGACACCGGTATCATTTTGGCCGGTGAGGCCGTGAGGGGATGTTGTCATGCGCCAGCATGTTTCAGGAATTTCGCTTTTGAAGGCCGCGCTGTTTGCCGGCAGCGCGCTCGCCCTGCCGCACGCGGCATTCGCACAGGACGCCACGGGAACGACCGGCACCGCCACCGATGCTGCCGCCGAAGCCAACGCCGAGACCACAGCCGTCGAGCAGGCTTCCACGGACGAGATCGTCGTCACCGGCTTCCGCCAGTCGCTGCAGGCGGCGCTGAACGTCAAGCGCGAGTCGGTTTCGGCGGTCGATGCCGTCGTTGCTGAAGACATGGCCAAGTTCCCCGACCAGAACCTCGCCGAGTCGCTGCAGCGCATCCCGGGCATCTCGATCCAGAAGGACGGCGGCGAAGGACGCGCGATCACCGTTCGCGGCCTCAGCGCCCAGTTCACCCGCGTGCGCGTCAACGGGCTCGAGACGATCACCACCAGCTCGGACGGCGCCTCGGCCAACCGCGACCGCTCGTTCGACTTCAACGTCTTCGCCTCGGAGCTGTTCAGCAGCCTCGTCGTCCACAAGACCGCCGAAGCCAGCCTCGACGAAGGTTCGCTCGGCGCCGTGGTCGACCTCAACACCGGCAACCCGCTCGCCGGCAAGACCGGTCTCACTGCCGTTCTCAACGTGCAGGGCTCGTACAACGACCTGTCCGACAACGTCGGCCCGCGCATCGCCGGCCTGCTGTCGTGGAAGAACGACGCGGGCACGCTCGGAGTGAACTTCTCGGCGGCCTACTCGCACACCGACACGATCGAGAGCGGCAACAACACCGTTCGCTGGGCGCAGGCCTATTTCAACTCGGTCGACGGCAACCCCTGCTTCTACTCGGTCCCCGGCGCGACCGGCGGCAATCCCGTCAGCACCGGCGGCAGCTATCGCCCCTCGGCGACCTGCGACGCGGCCTCGCTTTCGTTCCACCCGCGCATCCCGCGCTACGGCAAGGTCGAGCATGACCGCCGCCGTCTCGGCCTGACCGGCTCGGTCCAGTTCGAGCCGACCGACCGCACCAAGATCTCGATCGACGGCCTCTACTCCTCGTTCAAGGAAGACCGCGCCGAGCAGTGGCTCGAAGTGCTTGCCCGTTCGAACGAGCGCCGCTTTGACGTCGTCAACCCGACTTACGACGACAGCGGCAACATGGTCAGCGCCACGTTCAACAACGCCTACGTCCGCACCGAAAGCTACCTGCGCAAGTCGGAGACCGAGTTCTATCAGATCGGCGCGACCTGGGACCAGGACGTCACCGACAACTTCCGCTTCACCGCGGTGGGCGGTTTCTCGCAGTCGAACGCCGATATCCCGGTCGAGACGACGATCGCCTACGATAACCGCAATGCCAACGGCTTCAGCTACGACTATACCGACATGAAGTCGCCGGTGCTGAGCTACGACCTCGACGTGACCAACCCGGCGAACTTCCAGCTCGCCGAGATCCGCGACCGTCCGTCCTACGTGAAGAACCAGTTCCGAACCGCGCAGCTGCGCACCGAATGGGATCTCACCGAAGGATTCACCGTCAAGGCCGGCGCTGTCTGGCGTCGTTTCGACTTCCGCACCCAGCTGTTCCAGCGTGACACTGCCGCCTGCGGCGCCAACGGCACGAAGGACCTCATCCTCGGCCAGGTCACCTGCTCGTCCACCGTCTACGGCCTGCCGGTGACCGCCGGCATCTCCGACCTCGTCAACCTCGGCGATGCCGGGCAACCGTCGGGCACCACCAGTTCGTGGCTCGTCGGCAACATCGCCAACGCCGCCGACTACACCAACCTCTACGGCCGCACCGCCATCGAGGACCTGGGCAACAACCGTCGCGTGCGGGAAGAGACCTCGGGCGGCTACGTCCAGTTCGACGTGAAGGGCGAGATCTTCGGCCTCGAATACGCAGGCAACGCGGGCATGCGCTATGCCCACACCAAGCAGACCTCGACCGGCTACACCGCCGGCGTCGCTGCCACCGTGGAGCGTACCTACGACGACTGGCTGCCCTCGATGAACATCGCGTTCTACCCGCATCACGACGTGATCGTGCGCGGCGCGATCGCCAAGGTCATGACCCGTCCCTCGCTCGGCAACCTCAACCCGGGCGGCTCGGTCGACGGCTTCAACTACCGCGTCACCTTCGGCAACCCGTTCCTCGATCCCTACCGCGCCACCAACTTCGACGCCTCGGTGGAATGGTACTTCGCGCCGCAGTCGCTGCTGTCGGTGGCGGGCTTCATCAAGAAGATCGAGAGCTTCCCGGTCTCGGGCACTTACGTCGCCACGCTGCCGCAGCTCGGCCTCGGCCGCGACGTGCTGGGCCAGAGCACGCCTGCCTACATCAACTACGATCCGAACCAGGAATACGTGGTCTCCTCGCAGGTCAACGGCACCGGCGCGACGCTCAAGGGCGTGGAAGTGGCACTGCAGCTGCCCTTCACCTTCCTGCCCGGCCTGCTCAGCCATACCGGCTTCCAGGGCAACATGACCTTCGTCGACAGCAGCGCCGACTACACCATCACCGGCCCTGCGACCTCGGCCTGCACTCGCAACGCGACGACGGGCGCCTGCGCGCTCACCGGCATCGCGGATACCTATAACAACACGCTCCTCGGCGTGTCAGAGAAGGCCTGGAACGCCACCCTCTACTACGATGACGGCAAGTTCAGCATCCGTGGCTCGGTCAGCTATCGCGGCCCGTTCAGCGACGCCACCAGCGCGACCGGCAACATCTTCGAGGGTTACGGCTCGTACACCAGCGTCGATGCGGCGATCCGCTACAAGGCGACCGAATGGCTGGAGCTGTCCATCGACGGTAACAACCTGACCGACGAGTATCGCTACCGCACCAACGACATCTACGCGGAGCGCAACTACGAGAACAACCACTTCGGCCGTACCATCCTGTTCGGGGCGCGCGCCAAAATCTGATCCCTCCCACTGATGCGCGACCCGCCCCGCGGCGGGTCGCGCTCCCTTTTTTTGCAGATTCCAGCGGGGAACACGGCCTTGGACTTCGATCGCAGGACCCTGATCGCCGGTTCGCTCGCCGCCGCCGGGCTCGCTTCCCGGGCCACCGCGCAGACCGCCCCGCCTCAGGCCTCGAAGGCGCTCCCCCCCGGCCTGCCCCAGCCGACCGAGACGATCGATCTCTGGCCCAAGCGCCCTCCCGGCACCCTCTCCGCGCCCCTGACCGAAACCGTCGACGAACGCTCGACCGACGCGCTCGTCACCGACCGTGCGGTCTACGGCGTGACCCGCCCGCGCATGGCAGTGTTCCGGCCGGACCGACCCAACGGCGCCGCCGTGATGATCACGCCGGGCGGCGGCTACAGGTGGATCGTCGTCGACAAGGAAGGCTACGAGATCGCTCGCTGGCTGACCGCCCGGGGCTTCACCGCCTTCGTGCTGTTCTACCGCCTCCCCGGCGAGGGCTGGTCGAGCGGCCCGGATACCCCGCTCGCCGACGCGCAGCGCGCCATGCGCCTGATCCGCCACCGCGCGCGGGACTTCGCCATCGATCCCGAACGGGTGGCGGCGATGGGCTTTTCCGCCGGCGGCCACCTTTGCGCCGACCTCGCCGCGCGGTTCGCCGCCAGGGTGTACGAGCCGGTGGATGCGGCCGACAGGCTCTCCGCCAAGCCGTTCTGCGCCGCGCCGCTCTACCCGGTGGTGAGCATGGACCCTGCCATCGCCCATCCCGGCTCGCGCGACCTGCTTCTGGGCAAGGCGCCCACGGCGGCGATGGAGGCCGCGCATTCGCCGGACCGCAACATCCCGGCCGACGCCCCGCCGCACTTCCTGCTCCACGCCGAGGACGATGATGTCGTCCCGGCGGAGAACACCGTGCGCCTCCATGCGGCCCTCAAGGCCCGCAAGGTCCCGGTGGAGGCGCACTTCTTCGCGAATGGCGGCCATGGTTTCGGCCTGCGCCGCGCCATCGGCAAGCCGGTGGAAGTGTGGCCGGAGCTGTGGCGCGCCTGGGCCCGGACGGTAGGTTTCGGCTGACAGCCCGTCAGAACCGGACGCGGATTTCCATGGTGAGGCCCTGCGTCCCGCCCGGCTCCAGAACCGCGCCGCCTGCGGCCGCGAAATCCGGCTGGTTCAGCGCGTCAGGCATCTGGCTCGTCGGCTCAAGGCAGATGAAATCTTCTCCGGGCGGAGCGAAGACGTGGAGGAACCGTGCCTCGTCCGACCGGACTTCCACGACTCCCCACGATGCGACGCCATCCCATCCGAACCAGCAATTGTCGGTGAGGCTCTCCCCGTGAGGCGCGGCGCCGTTCGCGAAGTCGCCGAAATGGTCGGCAGGGGTGGTCTCGGCCGGGATCATGCGCTCGTCGCCTAGCCAGACGCCTGCGGCGGCGAAAGTAAGCTCGCCTGCCGGTTCCCGCACGAAATAGGGATGCTGCCCGATCCCGCAGGGCATCGCCTCGGCCGAGCGGTTGGTGACTTCCAGCGTGACCCGCAGCACACCGGCCTCGACCTGGAAACGCTGCTCGGCGGACCAGTTCCACGGCCAGTCCACATTCGCTTCGTGGCTACAGGCCAGCACCGCACTGTCCGGGCCGCAGTTCTCCACCGACCAGGCCTTTAGCCACCCCAAGCCATGCAGCGGATGTTCGAACCCGGCGACGTTCACCGGAAGCGCAAAGGCCCTCCCGGCGAACGAGAAGCGACCGTCGGCGATGCGGTTGGCGTAAGGCAGCAGCGGAAAGCACGCCGTTTCCAGCGGACTGGCGGCGTCCACCGGCGTCGGGCGCAGGATCGCCCTACCCTCGACCGAGAAGCCGCCGATCGCGCCTCCGAGGTACGGCAGCAGCACCACTTCGCTGCCACCGGCCGCAAGGACGAGCGGTTGGTTCAACCCGCCATCTCCTCGAGCGTGCGGCCCCGCGTCTCGCGCACCATGGCGCGCACGAAGAAGAACGAGAGGAAGGCGCTCAGCGCATAGAAGCCATAGGTCACCGGCAGGCCCAGCCCGGCGGCCATCGCCGGGAAGCTCACCGAGATGGCGAAGTTGGCGATCCACTGCGCGAAGCCCGAGACGGCCAGGGCCGAGCCGCGGATCTGGTTGGGGAACATCTCGCCCAGCATGACCCACATGACCGGACCCCAGCTCAGGTTGAAGAACACCACGTAGGCGTTCGCCGCGATGAGCGCGACAACGCCCACGTCGTCCGAAAGCGTCAGGTGGCCATCGGTGAAGGTGCCGCTGGCGAAGCAGGCCGCCATCGTCCCCAGGGTCACCGCCATGCCCGCCGATCCGACGAGCAGGAGCGGCTTGCGGCCCAGCTTGTCGATCAGCGCGACGGTGACGAAGCAGGCCAGGATCGACAGTGAACCGGACAGGATGTTGATCAGCAGCGCGTCACTCTCGCTGAAGCCCACCGACTGCCAGAGCACGGCGCCGTAGTAGAAGACGATGTTGATGCCGACGAACTGCTGGAAGATGGCGATACCGATGCCCGCCCAGACGAGCTTGCGCAGACGTCCCGTGGCGGGGTCCTTGAGGTCGGAGAACTTGGGCCGGTGGTGGTCCGAGGCGAGGCTGGCGCGAATTTCGCCGACCATGGCGGCAGCGCGGGTGGCGCCGAAGATGCGCGTCAGGATCGCCTGCGCCTCGGCCTCGCGGCCCCTCGCCACGAGGAAGCGCGGGCTTTCGGGGATCATCATCAGCGCGCCGAGGTAGATCACGGCGGGGATCACCTGCATCCAGAACATCCAGCGCCAGGCCGGAAGGTCCAGCCACAGCGGATCGGTGCTGCTGCCCGCGTTCTTGGCCAGCACGTAGTTGGCGACGAAGGCGCCGGTGAGGCCGGTGATGATCATGATCTGCTGGAGGCTCGAAAGCCTCCCGCGGATCGAGGCCGGGGTGACCTCGCTGATGTAGACCGGCGCCAGCACGCTCGCCGCGCCGACGCCGACGCCGCCGATGAAGCGCGCGAGGATGAACACCAGCGAACTGCCCGCCGCGCCCGCGCCCAGCGCGCTGATCACGAAGAGGCCCGCGCCGATCATCATGACGCTGCGGCGTCCCCAGACGTCAGCCAGCCGCCCGGCCACGAACGCGCCCACCGCGCAGCCGAGCAGGATCGCGCCGACGTTGAAGCCGGTGCCCAGCGCGGACAGGTCGAACGCGCTCTCCAGCCCGTCCTGCGTCCCGTTGATCACGCCGCTGTCATAGCCGAACATGAAGCCGCCGATCGTCGCCACGACCACGATCATGGCAACGAAGGCGAGGTTCACCCTGCCTTCGCCCGCGCCGTCCTCAACATCACTCATCCGATAGGTCCTCTTCCGTGCATTGCCTGGTTCTTGTGTCCGGCTCTGCGTCAGTCTGGTGGTGGCGGTGCCGGTGGATTGACCGGGGGGAGGCCCGGCACGTCCACCTCGAATACGAACAGGTCGCCTGCCTGGGGCTGTCGGGCAAGCTCTTCTTCCGAAAGCCCTTTCCTTGCGGTCGTCGCGTAGACCGTCCGCAGGTCCGCGCCGCCGAAGGCGATCTTGGTGACGTTGGCGACGGGGAACGCGATGCGGTCCAGCAGCGTGCCGTCCGGCGCGAAGCGAGCGACGCCCCAGCCCCCGAACAGGCCGACCCAGACCGTTCCCGCGCTGTCGACCACGGGACCGTCGGGATAGCCCATGTCCTGCGGCAGCCGCGCGAACAGCCCCGCCTCGCCGGGCTGGCCCTCCTCGTCGACCGGCGCGGCCAGGATGGCGCGTTCGAGCGTGTCGACGAAGTAGACCGTCCTTCCGTCAGGCGCGAAGGCGGGGCCGTTGGTGATGACCATGGGATCGGCCCCCAGCGCCGCCACCCGGCCGCCGGACAGCCGGTAATAGCCCCCCGAAGCGGCCTCCTCGGCATTGTCCATGGTGCCGAACCATACCGAGCCGTCTGGGTGCACGGCGGCGTCGTTCAGGCGATTGCCGGGCAGGTCCGGCTCGACCGCATGGAGCAGGTCGAACGCCTCGCCGTCGAAGCGGTGCACGCCGTCCCTCGCGCCGACCAACAGCGCGCCATCGGCGAGCGGGATCACCCAGCCCGGCTCCTCGGGAGCGGCAAAGGCCCGCGTTTCGGCGGTCCCGGGGTCGAAGCGGTGCAGCCTGTGCCCCTTGATGTCGACGAACCACAGGCAGCCGCGCGCCGTGTCCCAGACCGGACCTTCACCGAGCATGGCACCGACCTTGAGCGCGACGCGAGGGACATGGGCCATGTCAGCGCCACCCGGCATCGACGAAGTACTCGTGGCCGGTGCACATCCGCGCGTCGTCCGAGGCGAGGAACAGCGCGAGCGCCGCGACGTCGTCGGGCTGGACGCGGCTCTTGAGGCACTGGGCGTCGAGAATCTCGCGCTCGCCTTCGGGGGTGTACCACTTTTCCTGCCGGGGCGTCTGGACGTTGCCGGGGACGATCGCGCAGACGCGGATGCCCTTCTCTCCCAGTTCGCGGGCCATGGCGCGGGTCATGCCCTCGATCCCCGCCTTGGCGGTCTGGTAGAGCGAGAGCTGGTCGAGGGCGAGGTGCCAGCTGATCGAGCCGAAGTTGAGGATCACCCCGCCGCCGGCCTGCTCCATATGCGGGATTGCGGCCTGTGCGGCGAAGAACAGGTGGCGCAGGTTCACTGCCATGCGCTCGTCCCAGTACTCGGGCGTGACGTCCGCGATGGCGTGGCGATCGTCGTTCGCGGCGTTGTTGACCAGGACCCGAAGCCCACCTAGCGCGACATGGGCGGCACCTACCTGTTCCTTGACGAACTCCAGGTCCTTGAGATCGCCGCACACGAAGCGCGGCGCGAAATCGACCTCGCCATCGAGCCTCGCGACGAGCGCCTCGGAAGGCTCGGCGGCGATGTCCACGAACGCCACCCTGGCCCCCTGCCGGGCGAAGCCCTCGACGAGCGCCGCGCCGATGCCCGAACCGCCGCCCGATACGAACACGCCCTTGCCGGCGAGCGAGGGGTAGCGTGCCGTCAGCGTGGCCGGGGCGGGAGTTGCAGTCGTGAGCATGGTCTTCCTTCGATCGATATTCAGTTCAGCCGGCGAACGCTTCGGCCCGGGCGCCGAGCAGCCCGCGCGCGGCGAGGCCCCGGTAGAGCGCCGAGATGCCCGTCTCCCACGCCGGCGCATCGCGCGAGGTGGCGACCGGGTTGACCAGCGTGCCGAGCCGCTCGCTGGAGATCGTCACCACGTCGCCCACCTTGTGCGTGAAGCCGCGCCCCGGCGCGTCGCGGTCCTGCGTCGGCGCGAACAGGGTGCCGAGGAACAGCACGATGCCGTCCGGATACTGGTGCTCGCTGAAGGCCTGGCGCAGCAGGTCGAGCGGCGGGCGGCTGATTTCCGACATGCGGCTTTCGCCTTCGAGCAGGAAGCCTTCCGGTCCCTCGATCCGCAGCAGGACCTTCGCGGCCTCCACGTCGGCGATCGTGTAGCGCTCGTCGAACAGGCGCACGAAGGGGCCGATCGAGCACGAGGCGTTGTTGTCCTTGGCCTTGCCCAGCAGCAGCGCCGAGCGGCCCTCGAAGTCGCGCAGGTTGACGTCGTTGCCCAGCGTCGCGCCCACTGCCCGGCCACTGCGGTCGGACAGCAGGACGATCTCGGGCTCCGGATTGTTCCAGTGCGAGTCCGAGCGCACGCCGACCGCCGCGCCCGAGCCCACCGTCGCCAGCACCGGCGCCTTGGTGAAAATCTCCGCGTCCGGCCCGATCGCGACTTCGAGGTACTGCGACCACATGCCGTCCTCGATCAGCGCCGCCTTGAGCGCCATGGCCTCCGCCGAGCCGGGGACGACCGAGCGGATCGAGCCGCCGATGCGCTCCTCCAGCCCGCCGCGCACCGCCTGCGCCTGGTCGGCATCGCCGCGCGCGCGCTCCTCGATCACGCGCTCCAGCGCCGAGACCGCGAAGGTCACGCCCGCCGCCTTGATGCACTGGAGGTCGACCGGGCTGAGCAGCACGGCGCGCGCCAGCACGTCCTCGACGGTGCCGAGCGCCACGCCGCGCGCCGGGTCGAGCGCGCCCGCATCGACGAGATCGGCGACCGTCGGCGCGGCGCGGCTCATGTCGTGGGCGTTGCCGCCGGCCAGCAGCACCGGCGTCGGCCCTTCGCCAAGGTCCAGGCGGCCGAGGAACGTGCCCTCGCGCCAGTCGGAGGGGAGCATGGAGAGAATAGTCATGCCATCTGTCCTTCATGTCGTCCCGGAGCTGATCCGGGCGCGGTGGCAATTCTTGAAGCCGGACCTCGCCGCGATGCCGGTGCCGCCGGGCCGGGGGTCCCGGACATGTCCGGGACGACGGTCGTCACAGCGCGCGGAACCTGAAATCGCGGAACCGGGCCTCGCCCTTGCCCGCCGAGTATAGACCCGGCCGCAGCATCAGGAAGCCGCCGCGCACATTGTGGTGATAGCCGGAGACTTCCATGCCGCGATCGAAGCGCTTCCAGGTCTTGCCGCCGTCGCCACTGGTGTGGAACGAGACGATGTGGCGGTCGTTGCGCACGCGCATCAGCATCCGGCGGCCATGGTAGTTGGCGGGGCGGCCCCGCTCCATGCCGTACTGGTGGGTGACGAACTTCTCCGCATCGAAGCCGAGCCCGCAGTAGAGCTGCTGGTCGTAGAACAGCAGCAGTCCCGCGGTGGTGCCGGGATCGATCTCGATCTCGCAGGTGAACTCGTAGGCCTGGTCCCCGGCGATCAGCAGCAGCGGCGAGGAATTGACCGGCGCCGTGCCGCTGGCGGCGAGGTGCAGGACCTTGCCTTCCACCCGCGCGCGCTTCTTCTCGTCGGCGGAGGGCTTGAAGAAGTTCCAGCGCCGCCCGAGTTCGAGGGTGGAGAAATCGTCCGACAGCGGCAACCCGTGCGGACCGGACTTGCTGCCGCCCTTCGGCGAGGCAAGCGGTGCCGACAGGTCGCCCCCTTCCATGCGGAACCAGCCGTCTGCGGTCCAGGTGACGGGATCGAGCAGGGTCTGGCGGCCGAGCGTCCAGAAGTCCCGCTCGAAGCCGTGGTAGACCGACCACCAGTCCCCGGCCGGACCTTCGAACAGCGTCGCGTGGCCGCGCGACCACCACTTTTCCGAAAGGTCGGTGGTGCGCACGATCGGGTTGTGCGGGCAGTTCTCCCAGGGCCCATGGATCGACCTGGAGCGCGCCGCGATCACCATGTGCCCGGTCGGCGGACCGGCGGTGCCGCCCACGGCGGTGATGAGATAGAAATAGTCGCCGTGGCGCATGATCTTGGGACCCTCGGGCGAGAAGCCCTCGACGTCCCAGTCCTCGGGATAATGCCAGGGGTCGTAGACGTGCTCGACCTTGCCCACGGTGGAGAGACCGTCGGCGCTCAGGCGGATGCGGTCGCCGCCCGAGAGGAACAGCCAGCGCGAACCGTCCTCGCCCACCGCGTGACCCGGGTCGATGTGGTCGGGCAGGCCGAGGTCGATCGGCTCGCTCCACGGCCCCTCGATCCTGTCCGCCCAGATCACGTAGTTGGCGTTGGGGCTGGCCTTCGCGGGGAAGTAGATGAAGTAGCGGCCGCCATGCTTGCAGATGTCCGGCGCCCAGACCGCGCCGACGTTCTTCGTCAGCGCCGCCGTGATCGGCTGCCAGTTGAGCAGGTCGCGCGAGTGCCAGACGACCAGACCCGGATAGGAATCGAAGGTCGAGAAGGTCATGTAGTAGTCCTTCCCGTCCTTCATGATCGAGGGATCGGGATGGTCGCCCGCCATCAGCGGGTTGAGGAACGTGCCGTTGCCGAGGTCGGCGACGCGCTGGTCGTCGAAGCCGCGCTTATAGGCGGGCGCGGGCACCGCTGCCTTGGGGCTGGTCCCGGCCGTCCCGGCCGTCCCCGCCGTTCCCGCAGCCGCGCGGGCCGCGTTCGCCGAACCGGGCACCGCGGCGAGAGAAGCCGCGCCCAGGGCGGCGGTCAAGGCCTCGCGGCGATCGAACTTCATGCATCTCACCCCTTCGTTATCGATTTATGCTAGCGCTATCATAAGGGCCATGAGTGTCAACGCCAAATGCGGGACAAATGCGGCCTGTCCCCTGCCGAATTGCGCGATCCTGCCCAGGTGCGCTTGATCGGCGCGCCACATTCCATAGAGATGGGGGATGGACGCAAGCCCCGGTAAGCAGCGCGAGAGCGAACCCACGATCGACGACGTGGCGGCGGCGGCGGGGGTCTCCATCCGGACCGTCTCGCGCGTCCTCAACAAGTCTCCCAAGGTCAATGCCGAGACGCGGCGTCGGATCGAGGCGGCGATCGGCGAACTGCGCTTCCGGCCGAGCGTGAGGGCGCGGGGGCTGGCGATGCGCCGCTCGTTCCTGATCGGCCTGATCCACAACGACCGCAACGCCCTCGTCCTCGATTCGATCCAGCGCGGCATCGTCGCCCTCACCGCCGAGCGGGGCTACGAACTGATCGTGCACCCCACCCCCGCGCAGGCCGGCGCCGCCATCGACGACGTGCTGGCCTTCGTCGAGCGTTCGCGCGTGGACGGGCTGGTGGTGCCGCCGCCGGTCTCGGGCATACCCGGCCTCGCCGCCGCGCTGGAGAAGGCGCAGGTTCCCGCCGTGGCGCTGTCGTCCACCCCGATCGAGGGGTTCGCGGGCGTCATCCTCAGCGAGGAGCGCGCCGCCGGGGCGCTGGTGGCCCGGCACCTGCTCGATCTCGGCCACCGGCGGCTCGGCCTCGTCAACGGCCCGCGCGACGTCGCTTCCGCGCAGGAGCGGCGCGCCGGGTTCCTCGAAGAAGTCGCCCGCCACGCCGGGGCCGACGCCGTCGAGGCCGAGGGCGAGTACGACTTCCCCTCGGGCGTGGCGGCGGCCGAGCGCCTGCTCGACCTGCCCGACCCGCCGACCGGCATCTTCGCCGCCAACGACATCATGGCCGCCGGCGTGCTCAAGGTCGCCGCCCGGCGCGGCGTCGCGGTGCCCGCGCGGCTCTCGGTGGTGGGCTTCGACGGCAGCCCGCTGACGCGGATGCTCACCCCCGCGCTGACTTCGGTCCTGCGCCCGTTCGGAGACATGGCGGCGGCGGCGGCCGAGCAGCTCATCGCCCGCATCGAGGGCCGCGAAGCCCCGCCGCCGTACCAGGCGACGCTGGCGATCGTCCTTGCGGAAACGACCGGACCGGCGCCGACCTGACCTCAGGCCGGCAGCGGCTCCAGCCGTCCGGCCTCCAGAGCCGCCAGCCCGCCCTCGACCGCCCGGGTGAAGCGCGCATCGCTCCCCAGCTCGCCGAAGATCTCGCGCATGGCGAGAACGCTGCGCCAGTCGCCCGCGCGCTCCAGCAGCGGCCCGGCCATCGGGTCGGTGATGGTCCCGCCCTCACGCGCCACGCGGCTGAGGAAGCGCAGCCAGGCCGCGATCGGCAGCGCCAACCGCTCGACCGGACGCCCCGCCGCCAGCGCATCGCGCGTGGTGTCGAGCAGGCGGTAGGGCAGCTTTTGCGACCCGTCCCACGCGATCTGCGAGAGCAGGTGGCGGATCGCCGGATTGGCGAAGCGGGCGAGCACGTCCGAGATGTAGCCGGGCAGGTCGAGGCCCTGCGGCGCGGTCACCGAAGGCGCGATGTCCTCGCGCATCAGGCGCTCGACGAAAGCGGCAAGGTCGCGGTCGGCCATGGCCTCGGCCACCGTCTCGAAGCCGAGGCCGAGGCCGATGTAGGCGAGCGAGGAATGCGGTCCGTTCAGCAGGCGCAGCTTGGCGGCCTCGAACGGGCGCACCTCGCGGGCAAAGGTCACGCCGGCGATGTCGAGCGCGGGACGTTCGCCGGCGAAACGGTCCTCGATCACCCACTGCGTGAAGCGTTCGCGCTGGATCGGCCAGGCGTCCTCCAGCCCCGTCGCGGCAAGGATGCGCGCGCGCAGGGCGTCATCGGTGGCGGGCGTGATCGAATCGACCATGGCGTTCGGGAAGGCCACGTTGTCGGCGATCCACCGCGCCGTCTCGGGGTCCACCGCCTCGGCCAGCGCCACGGTGGCGGCCTGGAGCTTGCGGCCGTTGTCGGTGAGGTTGTCGCACGAGAGCACGGTCACGCCCGCCAGCCCGGCCAGACGCCGCGCCTGCAGGCCACGCACCAGCCAGCCGGTGAACGAGCCGGGCACCCAGCCCTCGGACCGCGAGGCCTCGAGGTCCGCCTTGATCGCCGGATGCGCGAAATCGAGCACCCCTTCCGCGCCGAGGCAGTAGCCCTTCTCGGTCACGGTGGAACTGACGATGCGCGTGTCGGCATGGGCCAGCGCGCCGAGGATGGCGGCGGGATCGTCCTTCGTCAGCACGCGGCCGATCGAACCGATCACACGGTATTCGACCTGCTCCTCCAGCAGCGCCAGCGTGTAGAGCCCATCCTGCGGATTCAGCGCATCGGCCACCCCGCGCGAATTGAGGCTCACGCCGGTCAGCCCCCAGCGCGGGTCCTGCGCGAGCAGCGTATCGAACGCCGCCGCCTGATGCGCGCGGTGGAACGCGCCCGGCCCGAAGTGGACGACACCGGGACGCACCACGCCGCGATCGTACTGCGGTCGCGCGACCGATGCCGGAAGCGCGGCGAGCGAGGCTTGCGAAAGCCGGGTCATGCCGGTTCCACTTCGCGCGCAGGGGCCTCAAGCCCATAGGCCTTGCGCACGAGGCCGGTGGTCAGTTCCTGCGCCAGTTCGGCGGCCTCCCAGTCCTCCAGCCGGTGCTCGGCGACGAGGCGGGCGAGGAAGCCGCAGTCGATGCGGCGGGCGACGTCGTGGCGCGCCGGGATCGACAGGAACGCGCGGGTATCGTCGTTGAAACCAACGGTATTGTAGAACCCAGCCGTCTCGGTGGTCATCTCGCGGAAGCGGCGCATACCCTCGGGGCTGTCATGGAACCACCACGAGGGGCCGAGCTTCAGGCACGGATAATGCCCCGCCAGCGGCGCGAGTTCGCGCGCGTAAGTGGTCTCGTCGAGCGTGAAGAGGATGACCTTGAGGTCGGGCTCGTTGCCGAACAGGTCGAGCATCGGGCGCAGCGCCTCGACATATTCGGTGACGCGCGGGATGTCGGCGCCCTTGTCGCGGCCGTGGCTTTCGAACAGGCCCGCGTTGTGGTTGCGCGTGGCCCCCGGGTGGATCTGCATGGTCATGCCGTCCTCCAGGCTCATGCGCGCCATTTCGGTGAGCATCTGCGCGCGGAACATCTCGGCCTCGTCGGCGTCGGACTTGCCGCCCATGACTTTGGCGAACAGCGCCTCGCAATCCGCTTTAGACAGGTTCGCCGTGCGCGCGGTGATGAAGCCGTGGTCGGTCGCCGTCGCGCCCATCGCGCGGAAATCCGCGCGGCGCTTGCGGTGCGCGGCGAGGTAGCCGGTCCAGCTGTCGATGTTCTCGCCCGAGAGGTCGGCGAAGCGGGCGATGTCGCGCGTGAAGCTGTCGTGCTCGGGGTCGATCACCGAGTCCGGGCGATAGGTGGTGACCACCCTGCCCTTCCAGCCCGAGGCGGCGATCACCTTGTGGTGCTTGAGGTCGTCGCCCGCGCCTTCGGTGGTGGCGAGC
>DATKFS010000266.1:0-1546 GCA_035511275.1 Novosphingobium sp. | reverse complement strand
TGATCCCCGGCGTGACCAAGTCGAGCTGGTAAGGGTTAGAAAATGGCATTGACCGATCCCCTGGGTGATATGCTCACCCGCATCCGCAACGGCCAGCAGGCGAAGAAGGACACCGTCCTCTCGCCGGCCTCGAAGCTGCGTGCGCGCGTCCTGGAAGTGCTTCAGCGCGAGGGCTACATCCGTGGCTTCTCCGACGACGCCACCGGCGCCCACCCGCAGCTTCGCATCGAGCTGAAGTACTTTGAGGGCGAGCCCGCCATCAAGCACATCGCTCGCGTCTCCAAGCCGGGCCGCCGCGTCTACTCGGGTTCCAAGGAACTTCCGGTGGTGCGCAACGGTCTTGGCATCACCATCGTCTCGACGCCTCGCGGCGTGCTCTCGGATGCCGAGGCCCGCACGCAGAACGTCGGCGGCGAAGTGCTGGCGGAGGTCTTCTGATGAGCCGCATCGGTAAGAAGCCGGTCGCGATCCCTGGCGGGGTCACGGCCAAGATCGAGAACGGCATCCTGTCGGTGAAGGGCCCCAAGGGCACGCTCACCCTCGGCCTGTCGGACCAGGTGACCTACGCCGTCGAAGGCGAAGCCGTCGCGGTGCAGCCCGTCGGCAACTCGAAGCAGGCGCGCAGCCACTGGGGTCTCCAGCGCACGCTCGTCTCGAACCTGATGGAAGGCGTGACCAACGGCTTCACCAAGGTCCTCGACATCAAGGGCGTCGGCTACCGCGCCAGCTCGCAGGGCAAGACCCTGAAGCTGCAGCTCGGCTACTCGCACGACGTCGACATCGCCGTGCCGGAAGGCATCGAGATCAAGACCCCGGACAACACGACGGTCGAAATCTCCGGCATCGACAAGCAGAAGGTCGGCCAGATCGCGGCCGAGATCCGCCGCTGGCGCAAGCCCGAGCCCTACAAGGGCAAGGGTATCGCGTATCGTGGCGAGTTCATCTTCCGCAAGGAAGGGAAGAAGAAGTAATGGCAAAGCTGTCTCTCTTCGCACGCCGCGCTCGCCGCGTCCGCACTGCGCTCAAGGCCCGCTCGGGCGGCCGTCCCCGTCTGTCGGTGCATCGCACCGGCCGCCACATCTACGCGCAGATCATCGACGATGCGCAGGGCCATACTGTCGCTGCAGCCAATACGCTGGGCGCCAAGGGCACCGACATCGACGCCGCTGTCCGCGTGGGCAAGGAACTTGCCGAGGCTGCCGTCAAGGCGGGCATCACCTCGGTCGTGTTCGACCGCGGTGGCTTCCTGTACCACGGTCGCGTCAAGGCGCTGGCCGATGCCGCCCGTGAAGGCGGGCTGGAGTTCTGATCATGGCAGACGAAAACAACAACGAACAGCCGATCGCGGCTGAGCACACCCAGGGTGGCGCGCCGCAGGAAGCCCGCGAGGGCGGACGTGGTCGTGGTGGTCGTGGCCGTGGCGGCAACGATCGCGGCGGTAACGACCGTGGCGGCAACCGTGGCGGCCGTGGCCGTGACGACCGTCGCGGCAACCGCAACGAGGAAGATCAGGGCGAGGAGCTCATCGAGAAGCTCGTCCACATCA
>DATKFS010000265.1:0-10351 GCA_035511275.1 Novosphingobium sp. | reverse complement strand
CGGAACCCCGCATCGTCGAGCGTCAGCAGGTCCGCCAGGTCCGGCGCGGTCAGTTCGGCGCGGGGCAGGAAGGCGCGCATGGTGTGCGCGGTCTGCGCGAACTTGTTCCACGGGCACACCGCCAGGCAGTCGTCGCAGCCGTAGATGCGGTTGCCCAGCCCCGCGCGCAGCTCGTCCGGGACCGGCCCCTTGTGCTCGATGGTGAGATAGCTGACGCAGCGCCGCGCATCGAGGCGGTAGGGCGCGGGGAAGGCATCGGTGGGGCAGGCGTCCTGGCAGGCGGTGCACGACCCGCACGAGTCGCGCCCCGGTATCGAAGGCTCGAACGCCAGCGTCGTGTAGATTTCGCCGAGGAACAACCACGATCCATGCTCGCGGCTGACGACATTGGTGTGCTTGCCCTGCCAGCCGAGCCCGGCGGCGGCGGCGAGCGGCTTTTCCATGACCGGCGCGGTATCGGTGAAGACCTTGACGCCGACTTCCCCGAGGCCCCGCTTCGGGCCTTGCTCGACGATCCAGCGGGCAAGGTGCTTGAGCGCCTTCTTCACGACGTCGTGATAGTCCGCCCCTTGCGCATAGGTCGAAATCCGAGCCACTTCGGGCGCGTCGGCCAGTCGCAGCGGGTCGGCGGCGGGGGCGTAGCTCATACCCAGCGCGACGACGCTGCGCGCCTCGGGCCAGAGCCCCTGCGGGCTGCGGCGATGGTGCGCGCGCTCCTCCATCCACCCCATCGTCCCGTGCATCCCGGCGGCGAGCCACGCGTCTAGCCGCGCCGCCCGGTCGTCGTCACCGGCGGCCGACGCGATTCCGAAGGCGCAGAAACCCAGCGAGCGGGCTTCTGCCTCCAGATCCGTCGCAAATGCCCTTAGCTCGCCCTTAACCGGGCCGGCGCTATGGGCTACGCTGGTGTTGGAGCCGGGGGACGTCATGGATGCGCAAGTAGGAGATCCGAGGTTGACCGGCAATGCGCATGGCAGCACGCCGTACGACGGATCGCTGGCGATCGAGGCGCGCGGCCTGGTCAAGCGATTCGAAGGCGTGACCGCCGTGGGCGGCGTCGATCTCGCGGTGCCCACGGGATCGGTCTACGGCATCCTCGGTCCCAACGGCGCGGGCAAGACCACCACGCTGCGCATGATGCTGGGCATCATCGACCCCGATTCGGGCTACCGCCGCATCCTCGGGGCCGAGCGTCCGCACGACGTCGCCCACGCCATCGGCTACCTGCCGGAGGAGCGCGGCCTCTACCCTTCGATGAAGGCGACGGAGGCGATCGCCTTCCTCGGCGCCCTGCGCGGGCTGCCGCTGAAGGAGGGCCGCCGCCGCGCGCACGAACTGCTCGAGCGGCACGGCCTCGGCTATGCGGCGGACCGTCAGATCCGTCAGCTTTCCAAGGGCATGGCGCAGCAGGTCCAGATCCTCGGCACCCTTGTCCACCGTCCCCGGCTGGTGGTGTTCGACGAGCCGTTCTCCGGCCTCGACGCGCTCAACCAGGGCAAGCTCGAGGCGATGATGCGCGGGCTTGCGGAAGACGGCACCACGGTCATCTTCTCCACCCACGTCATCGCCCATGCCGAGCGGCTGTGCGACGAAGTGGCGATCATCGCCGGCGGAAAGGTGCCCTTCGCCGGCCCGGTGGACCTCGCAAGGGACCGCATTCCCGCGCAAGTGCGCCTCGAAACCCGCGCCGCCGAAGGGGCATGGCGCGCCGCGCTGCCTGCCGACGCGCGCCGTGAAGGCCAGTTCTGGCACTTTGCCCTGCCTGCCACCGGGATCGAGCCGCTGCTGCGCGCCCTGATCGAGGGCGAGGCGGGCATCCTCTCGCTCTCGATCGAGCGGGCGGGTCTGCACGATGCCTTCGTCGCCATCGCGGGAGAGGCCGCCGCGCGCGCCCTTGAAGAAGAAAAGCCCGAGGAGCTGCGCCGATGACCGCCGATTCGCATGGCGCCCCGTCGCAGGGCGGACGGCTCTCCACGCTCGCCGCCGCCTGGGTCGTCGCCCGGCGCGACTTCACGGCGATCCTGTTCTCGCGCACGTTCTTCTTCTTCCTGCTGGGGCCGCTGTTCCCGGTGATCGTCGGCGCGCTGGCGGGAAGCGTGGGCAGCCGCGTGGAGCGCAGCGCCGACCGGCCCGAGGTGGGCGTGGTGATGACGGGGGCCGATGCCGATGCCGTCCTGCGCGCACGAGACGGCCTGGCGGAGCGGCTGGGGCAGGACCTTCCGGGCCTCGTCGTGCTGCGGCGGCTGGCGGCGGGCGAACGTGCCGACACCGCCGCGGCGCTGGCGGGCAAGCAGGCCAACATCGCGGCGGTGCTTTCCGGCACCCTGTCCGCGCCCGTCCTCACCGGCCCGCGCGCCCAGATCGAGGCATGGAGCGGCGACGTCGCGATGATCGCAGCGCAGGCGGAGCGCGGTACGCTGCAGGCATGGCCGCGCGTCCGCCTCGAAACCACCGCCACCAGCCAGGTGAGCGAGCGCAAGAGCCGGCTGCGAACCGCGCAGGCCGCGCAAACGCTGCTGTTCCTGTTGACGATGATGCTGGCGGGCATGGTGCTTTCCAACCTCGTCGAGGAGAAGGGCAACAAGATCATCGAAGTGCTGGCCGCCGCGATTCCCATGGAATCGGTGTTCTTCGGCAAGCTCTTCGCCATGCTCGGCGTCTCGCTGGTGGGCATCGCGGCCTGGGGCGGCGTGGGGGCGGGGCTCTACCTCGTCGCCGGCTCGGCGTTCCCGCACCTGCCCGGTCCCGCCGTCGGCTGGCCGCTGCTGGTGCTGCTGGGCATCCTCTATTTCTCGATGGCCTACCTGCTGCTGGGCTCGGTGTTCCTCTCGATCGGTTCGCTGGCCGCGACTGTGCGCGAGGTGCAGACGCTGTCGATGCCGGTGACGATGCTGCAGCTCATGCTGTTCTTCTTCGCCACATACGCGATGACCCAGCCGGGAAGCGCGATCGAAGTGGCGGCGGCGCTGTTCCCGTTCAGCTCGCCCTTCGCGATGCTGGCCCGCGCGGCGCAGGACCCGGCGGTCATGCCGCACGTCGTCGCGCTGGTGTGGCAGGCGGCCTGGGTGCTGCTGCTGGTGCGGTTCGGTTCCGGACTGTTCCGCAGCCGGGTCATGAAATCCGGTCCGCAGGGACGCGGCGGCCGGCGGCGGCGACTGGCGCGGGCCCGTTGAATCGGCGCGCGCGATCGCCATCTGGGAAGGGGAACGCCAAGGAGGCACGCCATGACCGGATCGACCACCCGCCGCAACGTGCTCGCCTGGCTCGGCGCGGGCGCCGCATTGCCGGTGCTCGCGGCCTGCGGCGGCAATGCCGAGGCCAAGGTCTACCCGGTCCACTTCACCGATGGCGAATGGCGCAGCCGCCTCACCGCCGAGCAATACCGGATCCTGCGCAAGGAAGGGACCGAGCGGGCCTATTCCTCCCCGCTCAATGCCGAACATCGCGCCGGGACCTTCGTCTGCGCGGCGGACGGTAATCCGCTCTATTCCTCGAAGACCAAGTTCGACAGCGGCACCGGATGGCCCAGTTTCTGGAAACCGCTCCCCGGCGCCGTCGGCACTGCGCGCGATTTCAGCCTCGGGATAGGCCGCACCGAAGTGCATTGCGCGCGCTGCGGCGGGCACCTCGGCCACGTCTTCGACGATGGCCCGCCGCCCACCGGCAAGCGCTATTGCATGAATGGCGCGGCGATGCGCTTCCGGCCGGGCTGAATCAGGCGATCGCGGCGATCTGCTGCATCCGGAACGTGCGAACGGCGAGTTCCTCCAGCCCCATCAACTGACGGAACACCAGGCCATAGGCGGGCTGCTGGCGCCAGCAGACGGTCGCCTCGAATTCCGGCATCCCCTCCGCCTCGATGCGCAGTTGCTGGCAAAGCGCGAGGTGGCTTTCGGTCTCGATCCGCGCGCCCTGGCGTGACAGGTCGCGCAGGCGCGCCGGCGACGTCTGGCCCGCGATGGTGATGCGCGCGGGATGGTCGACCGCGATGCGGATCGGGCGCTTGGGATAGGGGCCGGCCTCGGCGATGAAGCGCTGGACGTCGATCGGCTGGACGAAGCGGAAACCCGCCTCGCCCGCGTGTTCCCAGACGAGATCGAGAGCGATGCGTTCGCCGGTGACGCTTTCGAGCGCCAGTTGCTCGATCCCCGAGAGCGAATGGAACATGCGCAGCTTGGCGCCGGTCTCGGACACGTCGCGCACGATGCACAGGTATTCGCCGCGAGGGCTGACGAGCTTGGCGGCGCGCAGCAGGAGCGCGAAGCGCGGGGTTGCGCGCAGGTCTTCCGGCGAAGCGCTACCGGGCAGGCGGCTGTCCGCGATCCGGCCGGCTGGCGTCTCGAGATTGCCGGCGAACTGGCGGTCCCGGAAAATCATGGCGAACGATACCCCCTAGGTACGCGCCCTGATGCCGGCCAGAGCGGCCGCACGGGATCGTGAGACATGCGCACGGGCGGGTACGAGTCAATTAATACAGATTCGCAAGTTACTCATTTGTAAACGCAATCGTTTGACTGCGGCGAATACTGCAAATAAATGTCGGATATTGGGAGCGAGAGCGCAAAATGGTCCCGTGGTGCGGGCGGCGGGACTCGAACCCGCACTGGAATCCCAAGCGGATTTTAAGTCCGCAGCGTCTACCATTCCGCCACGCCCGCACGGTGCCGAAGGCCGGGCCCTACCGCTCCGCCCTTCGCAATGCAATCCGCAGGCGGTGCGCGGCGTCAGTCGCAGCCACCCCCGCCGTCGCCGCCTCCTCCGTCACTGCCACCATCGGAGCAGTCGCTGGCGGCGTGCGAGTCCCATCCGCCGTCGCCCCCGCCGTCGCCCGAGGAATTGCTCCCGTCGCCGCGCTGCGCGGCCCGGGCGGATCGCGGCTGGGCGACGGCCGCCGTCACGATCCCGCCAAGGCACGCGCAGACCGCCGTCGGCAAGGTGCCGCCGAACACCAGGTAGCCGAGCAGCCCCCCTGCCGCTCCTCCCAGGATCCATGCGATCACCGCCACTGCGTCCGCTCCGCGACGCGCGCTATTCCACGTTGAGGCGGGCGCGCATTTCCTTGCCGGGCTTGAAATAGGGCACGCGCTTTTCCGGCACGTCGACGCTTTCCCCGGTGCGCGGGTTGCGGCCCTTGCGGCCGTCGCGATGGCGGGTGGAGAAAGCGCCGAAACCGCGCAGTTCGACCCGGCCGCCGTCGGCGAGGCGCTGGCCGATCTCATCGAAGAAGGTATCGACCGCGCGCTCGACATCCTCGGCACGCAGCTCCGGATTGTCCTTGGCGAGCACCTGCAGCAACTCGGACCTGATCATCGAGCCATTTCCCCCAGAAAAATCCACAAACCGTGGCGGAACATAAAATTACGCCCCGCCGGGTCGCCGCCGTATGCGAAAATGCCATCGCAGGCCGCTTCGCGCAATGGGCCGTATTACGAGCCAGAAATGATGCGCGTGCGAAGGCCATCATGGCGCAATCTGCCGGATGCTGCCCATTTACAGCGGCAAATTGCCCGCTAACCTCTCGCCTTTCACACGCTGCCCGGATCACAAGAGGCGGCGGACATCGGGTCGCAGGCTACAGGGCGTCAGGACAGGAGCGGCATGAAGGACATCGCACTTTGGAACGAGGGTGACTGGATCGCGGCGATCGGCGCCGTCTTCCTCTTCGCCGTGCTCGCGATCGGCGGCTTCATCGCCACGCGCAAGAGCGAGGAATTCGTCGGCCACCCGCGCGGCCTCTTCGTGCTGTTCTATGCCGAGATGTGGGAGCGCTTCTCCTACTACGGCATGCGCGCGCTGCTGATCCTCTATCTCACCAAGTTCTGGCTGTTCTCCGACGGGCCGTCCAACCTGATCTACGGGGCCTATACCAGCCTCGTCTACATCACCCCGGTGCTGGGCGGCTATCTCGCCGACCGCTGGCTGGGGCAGAGGAAGGCCGTGCTGTTCGGCGGCGTGGTGCTCGCGCTCGGCCACCTGTTCATGGCCTACGAGGGAATGCAGGGCGTCACCGACCCCGCGCTCAAGCAGGCGGACCCGGCGATCAACGTGTTCTGGTTCGCGCTGGCGCTCATCATCGTCGGCTCGGGCTTCCTCAAGGCCAACATCGCGGTCATCGTCGGCCAGCTATACAAGATGACCGACACCCGCCGCGATGCGGCCTATACGATCTTCTACATGGGCGTGAACACCGGCGCGGCGCTGGGCACGATCCTGGTCGGCTACCTCGGCGAGACGATCGGCTGGTCGTGGGGCTTCGGCCTTGCCGGCATCGGCATGTTGCTGGGCCTCGTCATCTTCGTGGTCGGACGCCCCGCGCTGCGCGGCCGGGGCGAGCCGCCCAAGCCGCTGGCGAAGAAGGGCGAGATCACGCTCTACGGCGTCGGCGCGGCGGCCGTCGTGGTGATCTGGCTGCTGATCCAGTACGTCGACGTCATCCAGAACCTGCTGATCGTCTCGGGCGTGGCGATGCTGGGCTACACGCTCTACGAGGCGTTCAAGCTGCCCAAGGAGGCGCGTGAGCGCATCTTCGCGATCATCTTCCTCGTCGCGCTCAACCCGATCTTCTGGGGCCTGTTCGAGCAGGCGGGCGGTTCGCTCAGCCTCTATACCGACAAGTTCGTCGATCGCGGCGGGGTGCCGACCAGCCTGTTCCAGTCGATCAACCCGATCTACATCGTCATCTTCGGCCCGATCTTCGCGGCCCTGTGGCAGTACCTCGGCAGGAAGGGGATCGAACCTTCCGCCCCGGCCAAGTTCGGCCTTGCACTCGCGCAGGTGGGCCTCGGCTTCCTCGTCTTCGTGTGGGGCGCCGGCACCGGCGACCCGGCGGTGATGACCTCGGTGCTGTTCGTGTTCCTGATCTATGCGCTCCACACCACGGGTGAGTTGTGCCTGTCGCCCGTCGGCCTCTCGGCGATGACGCGGCTTTCGCCGCTGCATCTGGGCAGCTTCATCATGGGCGCCTGGTACTACATGACCGCGGTGGGCAACTTCGTCGCCGGCAAGATCGGCGAGGCCACCGGCGGCGAGGGCGGGGCCATGAGCAAGGAACTGACGCTCGACGTCTATTCCAAGATCGGCTGGATCACCGTGGGCGCGTCGGTGGTGGTGCTGGCGCTGTCGCCGCTGGTGAAGCGCTGGATGCACCTCGACACGCTGGGCGACCGCGCGGGCGATCACGACCTCGCGGGCGAGCCGGGCCTCGGCCTCGACGCGGGGGAAGCCGGCTTCCATCCGGGCAAGCGCACCGACTGAATTTCGAAGACGGCCCGTTCCCGGGGTCGCCCGGGGCGGGCGACCTACAGGGGGATACGGTCATGAGGGTATCGACCGCGATGCGGCGCTGGACGTCGCTGCTGGCGCTCGGCGGGGCGCTCGCGCTGGGCGCGCAGGCAGCCGACGCGAAGAAGAAGGACAGGGAGCCGGCGCCAGCGGGCACGCCCTATGCCTCCACCTACAAGCCCTATCCCGGGCGGCCGACCGCGCTGGTCGGCGCCACCGTCTACGACGGGCGCGGCGGGCGGATCGACGACGGCACCGTGTTGTTCGAGAATGGCAAGGTGGTCGCCGTGGGCGGCGCCGATCTCGCCATTCCCTCGGGCTACGACCGGGTGGAGGGCAAGGGCAAGTTCGTGACACCCGGCGTCATCGACATCCACTCGCACCTCGGCGTCTACCCCAGCCCCTCGGTCGACGCGCTGTCCGACGGCAACGAGGCGACCAGCCCCACCACCCCCGATGTCTGGGCCGAGCATTCGGTCTGGCCGCAGGACCCCGGCTTCACCCGCGCGCTGGTCAACGGCGGGGTCACTTCGCTGCAGATCCTGCCGGGGTCGGCCAACCTCATGGGCGGGCGCGCGGTGACGCTCAAGAACGTCGCCAGCCGCACCGTGCAGGGCATGAAGTTCCCCGGCGCGCCCTATGCGATGAAGATGGCCTGCGGCGAGAATCCCAAGCGCGTCTATGGCGACAAGGGCCAGAAGCCCTCGACCCGGATGGGCAACTTCGCGGTCAACCGCCAGGCCTGGATCGACGCGAAGCAGTACATGGACGGCGACCATGCCGAGCGCGATCTCGGCAAGGACACGCTGGAGGGTGTGCTGAAGGGCGAGATCCTCGTCCAGAACCACTGCTACCGCGCGGACGAGATGGCGCTGGTCCTCGATATGGCCAAGGAGTTCGGCTACAAGGTCACCGCCTTCCACCACGCGGTCGAAGCCTACAAGATCGGCGACCTGCTCAAGGCGAACGACGTCTGCTCGGCGATCTGGGCGGACTGGTACGGCTTCAAGATGGAGGCCTACGACGGCATCCCCGAAAATGCCGCGCTGCTCGCCAAACAGGGCGCCTGCGTGGTCATCCACTCCGACGACGAGAACGGCATCCAGCGGCTCAACCAGGCCGCCGCGCGCGCGCAGGCGGCGGGGCGGCGTATCGGGGTGGACGTGCCGGACGCCGAGGTCGTCGGCTGGTTCACCTACAACGCCGCCAAGGCCATGGGCATCGGCGAGAAGACCGGCAGCCTCGAGACCGGCAAGATGGCCGACGTGGTGCTGTGGAACGGCAACCCCCTGTCGGTCTACTCGCGGCCGGAGAAGGTCTGGGTGGACGGTGCCCTGATGTACGACGCCGACGACCCGAAGCGAAAGCCGGTGAGCGACTTCGAACTCGGCCAGCCCGGCGAAGGAGACGTGAAGTGAGCCGCCGCCTGATCCTCGCCGCCGCGCTGCTTGGCGCCGCTCCCCTGCCTGCCTTCGCGCAGGACATCGCCATCACCAACGCCACCGTCGCTGTCGGGGACGGCAGCGCCCCGATCGAGCACGGCACCGTCCTCGTGCGCACGGGCAAGGTGGTCGCCGCCGGGGCGGGCGTTGCCGTTCCGCCGGGCGTCCAGACCGTGGACGGCACCGGCAAGTGGGTGACGCCGGGGCTGTTCTCGGCGGTCACCGATCTTGGCCTCTGGGACGTCGAGGCGGTGGACGACAGCAACGACACCGCCGCCGACAAGTCGCCCTTCAACGCCGCGCTCGACGTGGTGCCGGCGCTCAATCCCGCCAGCGAGCACATCGCCGTCAGCCGCGAGGGCGGGGTCACCCGGGCCAGCGTCACCCCGTTCAACGGCGGCTCGATCTTCGCCGGGCAGGGCGCGGTGATCGACCTTGGCGCGGATGCCGCGATGGTGATGAAGCCGCGCGCCTTCCAGTTCGTCGAACTGGGCGAATCGGGTGCGCGCTATGCCGGGGGCAGCCGCGTCGCCGCGCACACCGCGCTGCGCAACGCCCTGCGCGAGGCGAGGGAGGCTTCGGCGCTGACCCCCGGAGCGCAGCGGCAGGGCGACGTCCTGCTCACCCGCGCCGACGCGCTGGCGCTGGCCAGGGTGGTGGACGGCACGCAGACGCTCTACGTCGGGGTCGAACGCGCCGCCGACATCCGCAGCGTGCTGGCGCTCAAGGGCGAGTTCCCGAAGCTCGACCTCGTGCTCGTCGGCGCGACCGAGGGCTGGCTGGTGGCGCCGGAAATCGCGGCGGCCAGGGTCCCCGTCATCACCATGCCGATGCGCGACCTGCCCGCCACCTTCGAGACGCTGGCGGCGACCATGTCGAACGTCGGCCGGATGAGGCAGGCGGGCGTCAAGGTCGCGATCGGCATGTTCACCGGCATGGACCAGCCGCGCAACGCGCCGCAGCAGGCGGGCAACCTCGTCGCGCTGACGAAGATCCCCGGCGCCACCGGCCTCACCTGGGGCGAGGCGCTGGCCGCCATCACCTCGGTCCCGGCCGAGATCAGCGGCTTCGGCGGAAAGGCCGGCGTGCTGGCTCCGGGCGCGGTGGGCGACGTGGTGCTGTGGGACGGCGATCCCCTCGAACTGTCGTCGGCTCCGGTCGAGGTGTGGATCGACGGCGTCAAGCAGCCGCTCGGCAGCCACCAGAGCCGCCTGCGCGAACGCTACAAGGACCTCGACGAGACTTACGCCCCCAAGGCCTACGTCTGGTAAGACGCCCAATCCTCCCCGTCGCGCAGCGATGGGGAGGGGGAAGGGGTTGCTGACCCCTCCGTCAGCCGCTTCGCGACTGCCACCTCCCCATCCCTTCGGGACAGGGAGGATCGCGGACACACGAAAACGCCCGCTGGCGAGTGCGGGCCTTACGCCGGGGAAATTCGCGCGAGAACCGAGGTAACATCGGGTCGGCGTCACGGAGCGCCCATGCTATGGGCTGCGAGTTTTCCTGCCTTGCGAGCGATGCCGGGTAAAGGCAGGTCAGCCCGGCTTGGCCTGTAGTCTCATAGATCGGTGCTTCGCTGCGATGGGGCACGCGTCGAGCGCAGGCGAGGGGACTTCCGGGAAACCATT
>DATKFS010000264.1:0-22411 GCA_035511275.1 Novosphingobium sp. | reverse complement strand
GTTCCTGCCCGTCGGCCTGATGCCGGGCATCCCGGGCCAGTTCTTCAAGGCGTTCGGCCTCACCGTCGTCGCGGCGGTGCTGATGAGCCTTGCCGTCGCGCGCGTCATCACGCCGATGGTCGCGGCCTACTTCCTCAAGTCGCACGGCCATGCCGAGCACGGCGGCGGGCGCGCCATGGACCTCTACATGAAGGTCCTCGCCTGGACGCTGGACAGCCGCGAGGCGAACCGGCTCAAGGCCCGGCTCGTGCCGCAACCGCGCAACTGGTGGTATCCTGTGCTTGCCGCCCTGGCCTTCGCCATCCTGATCGGTGCCGGGCTGGCGCTTGCGGGGCTGCTGTTCTCGATGCTCCAGGGCGGGCTGACGAAGATCGGGCTGGAGAAGGCCGCCTTCGTCCTCGCCGCCGTCCTCGCGCCGCTGGGCATTCCGATCGCCATCTGGGCGCTGGGCAAGCTGCTGCGCCTCATCTCCGCGGCGCTCGGCGCATTCGGACGGTGGTATCGCTACTACACCGACCGCGTGATCGCGCGTATGCACGACCACCGCTTCTACGCCTTCTGCGCCTCGATCTACGCGCTCGTTGTGACCTTCGCACTGCTTGCGGGCCTGCCCCAGCAATTCCAGCCGCCGACCAACAACGACACCAGCGAGGTCAAGATCGAGATGGTGCCCGGCACCACTCTCGAACAGAGCGAAGCCGTGGCCGGACGCGTCACCGCGCTGCTTGAAAAGCAGCCCGAAGTGAAGCGCGTGCTGGAGTTCTCGGGCGAAGGCTCGGCCACGCTCTACATCGCGCTCAAGCCCGCCAACCAACGCGCAGCGACCAGCATCGAGTTCGAACGCCGCCTCGCCCCGGACTTGCAGGACATCGCCGACGCGCGCGTGACCTTCGCCACCCAGTCGGGCGGCTTCGGCAGCGGCCGCGACATATCGGTCATGCTTTCGGGCAGCGATTCCGAACTGCTCAACAAGACCGCGCAGACGCTGGTCGAGCAGATGCGCGGCGTGCCCGGCATCGTCGCCCCGCGCATCGCGGCCGACCTCCAGCGCCCGGAACTCGTCATCGTGCCCCGCCTTGACCTCGCCGCGCAGCTTGGCGTGACGACCGGCGCGCTCAGCCAGACGATCCGCATCGCGACGATGGGCGAGATCGACCAGAACACCGCGAAGTTCTCGCTCAGCGACCGCCAGATCCCGATCCGCGTGATCCTCGACCGCACTTCGCGCCGGGACTTCTCGACGATCGAGAACCTGCCGGTGGCGACCACCAACGGCGGCTCGGTGCCGCTCAGCCGCGTCGCCGAAATCCGCTTCGGCGCGGGTCCGACGCAGATCCAGCGCTACAACCAGTCGCGCCGCATCTTCGTGGGCGCCGATCTCGGCCAGGGCCAGGTCAAGGGCCCGGCGATGGCCGCGATCCAGCAGCTGCCGATCATGAAGAACCTGCCCTCGGGCGTCTCCAACGCCCCCGTCGGCGAGGACAAGTGGCAGGCGGAGATGATCAGCAACTTCGTCATCGCCGTCATCAGCGGGATCTTCCTGGTCTTCGCGGTGCTGGTGCTGCTCTACAAGCGCTTCGTCTCGCCGCTGGTGAACATGGCCTCGCTGCTGCTGGCACCGCTGGGCGGAATGCTGGCGCTGACCGTGGCCGGACAGCCGATCTCGATGCCCGTCTACATCGGCATCCTGATGCTGCTGGGCATCGTCGCCAAGAACTCGATCCTGCTCATCGACTTCGCGATCGAGGAGATGGCCAAGGGCGTGAACAAGCTCGACGCGATCATGGACGCCGGGCACAAGCGCGCCCAGCCCATCGTCATGACCACCGTCGCGATGACCGCCGGCATGGTGCCGACCGCGCTCTCGCTCTCGGGCGACGGGGCGTTCCGCGCGCCGATGGGCGTGACGGTGATCGGCGGGCTGGTGCTGTCCACCCTGCTCACGCTCGTGATCGTCCCGGCAGCCTTCAGCCTCGCCGATGGTTTCGAGAAGAGGATCGGCCCGAAGCTGCGCAAGTCGCTGCTGACCTACGATCCCAAACTCCATGGGCCGGGCGGCAGCGAGGAAACCTACCGCCCCCAGCCCGCCGAATGAGCGCGACCGCGTAGAAAGGGACAAGTTGCCGCCAGCCGGGCGAAGCTCAGGGGGACCAGCGCTCAAGGGCGTCCCGCAGGATCGGGCCCGGCGCATGAGGCTGTTCGCCACGGGCTTGCTGCTGGCCATGGCGGTGGCGTTCATCGTGTTGCGACGCTTCGCGGGCGAGGCGCCGGTATGGGGCTATGCGATCGCCTTTACCGAGGCGGCAATGGTCGGCGGGCTGGCCGACTGGTTCGCCGTCACCGCGCTGTTCCGCCGCCCCCTCGGCCTGCCGATCCCGCACACCGCGATCATCCCGGAAAACAAGAACCGCATCGCCGATTCGATGGCGACGTTCCTGCGCGACAATTTCCTCACGCCCCAGGTCGTCGCCCGGCGGGTGAACGCGTTCAACTTCGCGGGCGCCGCCGGAGGCTTCCTTACCGATCCCGGTCGCGGCGGCCAGTCCCGGCTGCGGGCGGGCGCCGCCAACCTGCTTGCCGACGTGCTGGAATCGCTCGATCCCGAACGGCTCGGCGACCAGGTTCGCGCCGGGCTCGCCCGCCAGCTCGAGCGGGTGGAGGTTGCGCCGCTGCTTGGCCAGATGCTGTCAGCGATGATCGCCGACCGCCGCCACCTGCCGCTCATCGAAGGCGCGATCCGCTGGGCAGGCGAGGCGCTGGAGGCGAACGAGGAGATCGTCCGCTCGATGATCCGCGAACGGGCCCACAGCCTGCTGCGGCTCACCGGGCTGGATAGCCGCATCGCCAATTCGGTGCTGGACGGCCTCTACAAGCTGCTCGCGGAGATGATCGTCCAGCCCGAACACCCGCTCAAGGCCAAGGTCGAGCAGATGCTGGAGAGCCTTGCCGACCGTCTCGTCAACGATCCCGAAACGCGCGAGCGGGTCGAGAACGCGAAGCGCGAGCTGATCGCCAATCCCGCCGTCGGCAAGTGGTGGCAGTCGGTGTGGGAGCGCCTGCGCCTCAAGCTGATCGCGGCGGCGCGCGATCCCGATACCGCGCTCGGCGGGCAACTGACCACCATGCTCGGCGAGCTTGGGAACGCGCTGCGCGACGATCCGCGCCTGCAGAGCCAGATCAACCGCTTCGCCCGCCGCACGCTCGTCGGCGTCACCGCGCGCTATGGCGACGAGATCGTTCGCCTCGTCTCCGAGACGGTCAAGCGCTGGGACGCGCGCACCGTCAGCGACCGCATCGAAGGTGCGGTGGGGCGCGACCTGCAGTTCATCCGCATCAACGGCACTCTCGTGGGCGGGCTGTTCGGCGTGTGCATCCATGCCGTGGACCAGCTGCTGTGACCCAGGGCCAGGGCCCTTTCCTCACGACCGAGCGGTTCGACCTGTGGCGCCCCGTCGCCACCGACCTCGAAGGCCTGTGCCGGCTGCTGGCCGACGAGGAGACCCGGCGCTACCTCGGCCCTGCGCGGGCCGATCCGCATGCCCAGTTCGATCGGCTGATGCGCAATGCAGGTTCCTGGGCGCTCCACGGCTACGGGACGCTGCTCGTGCGCCCGCGCGGCAAGGGCGAGATCATCGGTTCATGCGGGGTGTTCCATAGCTATCGCGGCTTCGGCCCGGCCCTGCGCATCGACGACGTTCCCGAGGCCGGCTGGATCGTGCGCCACGACCACCAGGGCCGGGGCGTCGCCCGCGAGGCCATGGAAGCGTCCCTCGCGTGGTTCGACGCCGCCCACGGTCCCCGCCGCGTCGCCTGCATGATCGAGGAAGGCAACGTCGCGTCGGAGCGATTGGCGGACCGGCTCGGCTTCGTGCGCTACGCCCGCCATGCGATCGACGAGGGCGACGATCAGGTGTCGCTGATGCTGATGGAACGCGGAGCGTAGACGGCTCCGCGCCTCACGGGATGGTCCAAATGATCGTCCCGTTGTAGTAGGAAGCCACCGGCTTCCCCGTCCGATCCAGCGCCGGTTCGAACCGGGCGAAGGACATCAGCGACCTGCAGGCCGCCGCATCGAACGCAGGCTCGTTGTAGGAACGCAACACCTTGCAATCGGTTGGCTTGCCATCAGAGCCCACCAGCAAACGGAAATTGACTCGCGCCTGCTGGCCTCGCGCCGCTTGCCCGGAAGGGTAATCGATGCGCTTGGGCCAGGATTGTGCGCCTAGGGCCTTCGTTCGCCGCGACAGGCTGTTCTGCGTCGCGGGATCCAGGCCCCAGCTTTCGACCAGCGCGTCGGTACACTGGCGCATAACGGCGAAGGGCTTGTCCAGCGGCCCCGTCTTCAGAGTGATGGCCCTGCTGCGCAACTGGAGCGTGATGACGTCGGCTTGCGTTTCCATCTGCGGCGTCACCGCGGCCGGTACGTCGTCGGCGTGTCCATCACCGAGAGTGGAAGTCGCGAAGATCGTGGGAAGGGTCTTGCCGCCTTCGCGCGCGGTTTCGCCAATGTTGAAGGGAATGGGATCCTCATGATGCGGCAACGCACCGTACTTCACACGCAGCGCGCTCGACGCGGTGATCCCGCGCAGTTCTGCGCCGTTGATGTTCAACTGGAAATTGTCGCCGGGCGCGAAGCGCTGCATTTCCAGAATCAGCGGCATTTCTCCGCTTCCGAACGAGCGCCGCAACGCACATCCCGACGGCGTGGCGTCGAGGACCCAGGGCGTCGAGGGCGCGAGCACCGCATCATCTGCATGTGCCGGCATCGGCACGGCGAGCAGCATCGCCATCGCCGCAGCCATCACATCGCGTATCCCCATGGCCATCAGCGCTTGCGCTGCTGTGGCATGCGCGGCTTGCGGTCGACCACCCACTTCACGCGGCGCACCGCATAGGACGCGACCGGCTTGCCCGCCGCGTCGAGGGCGGGCTCGAACTTCGCGCGCTGGCTGATCTTGTCGCAGGTGACCTTGGCGAAGCGGGCCTCGTTGAAGCCGTTGACGACCTGGCACTGGCTGACCGCGCCGGTGGCGTCGATCATCAGGCGCACGTCGACCAGCGACTGCTCTCCCTCGCGCGCAAGGTCGCTGGGATAGCTGCCGCGCGGGAGCCAGGTGTCGGGATCGGTGAGCGGCTTGGGCCAGCGCGAGAGCGAGGCCTGCTGCGCGGGATCGAGGCCCCAGGACTCGACCAGCCCCTTGGTGCAACCGTCCATCGCCGCGAAGGCCTTGGCGAGCGGGCCGGTGCCGATCTGCACGCCCTTGCCGCCCCAGCCGACGATCAGCGAGGTGACCTGCGCCGCCCGCTCGTCGGTCACCGGCGCGGCACGAACCTCGCCCTCGCCGTGACCGTTGAGCGTCGTGCCCATGAAGAACAGCGTCGTCAGCTTCTGTCCGTTGCCGGCCTGCATGTCGCCCAGCGTGAAGCGGGTGCTGATCGGCTTGCCGTCCGGCCCGGTGGAGAGCGTCACCTTGCTCGCCTCGGTCACGCCCGAGAACGCGCGGCCGGCGACGGTGAAATTGAAGTAGTCGCCCGGCGCAAGCTGCTCGAACTGCACGAGCACGGGCTCGTCGGCGGTGCCGAAGCCGCGCTGCAGGTGACAGGCATTGCCCGTGTAGTCCACCTTCCACGGTGACGTGGCGGTGACCACCCTGGTTTCGGCCAGCGCCGGCGTGGAAACGGCAGCGCCGGCGGTCAGGGCGATGGGAAGGAGCAGGAGTCGCGACATCGGCAGGTCCTCAGGAGGAAATCTGCCGGAAATAAAGCGGCAATTCAGCGCGCTGACAAGCAGAAGCCCCGATTGTCACCAATCGGGGCTTCGCTTTTCCCAATGGCCGGAAGCCGGTTCAGAGCTTGCCGGTCAGTTCCGGCACCGCGTTGAACAGGTCGGCGACGAGGCCGATGTCCGCGACCTGGAAGATCGGCGCGTCCTCGTCCTTGTTGATGGCGATGATGGTCTTGGAATCCTTCATGCCCGCAAGGTGCTGGATCGCACCCGAGATGCCCACCGCGATGTAGACTTCGGGAGCCACGATCTTGCCGGTCTGGCCGACCTGATAGTCGTTCGGCACATAGCCCGCGTCCACTGCGGCGCGCGATGCACCGACAGCGGCGCCGAGCTTGTCGGCGAGCGGCATGATGACCGCCTCGAAGGTCTCCGAATCCTTGAGCGCGCGGCCGCCGGAGACGATGATCTTGGCGCTGGTCAGTTCGGGGCGTTCCGACTTGGCGAGTTCGGCGCCGACGAAGCTGGAGAGGCCCGCGTCACCCGCTCCGGCGACGTCCTCGACCACGCCCGAACCGCCGGTAGGCTCGGCCTTGGCGAAGGCGGTGCCGCGCACGGTCACGACCAGCTTGGCATCGCTCGATTCGACGGTGGCGATGGCGTTGCCGGCGTAGATCGGACGGGTGAAGGTCTTCTCGCCCTCGACCGAGAGGATGTCCGAGATCTGCATCACGTCGAGCAGCGCGGCGACGCGCGGGGCGACGTTCTTGCCGGTGGTGGTGGCGGGCACCACGAAGGCGTCGTGATGGCCCATCAGCTCGACCACGAGGGGGGCGATGTTCTCCGCCAGCGCATGCTCGTAGGCGGCGTTGTCGGCGAGGTGGACCTTGCCCACGCCCACGATCTGCGCGGCGGCGTCGGCGACGGCGCGGCAGCCCGAACCGGCGACGAGCAGGTGCACTTCACCCAGCTTGGCGGCGGCGGTGACGGCGGAGAGGGTCGCGTCCTTGACGGAAGCGTTGTCGTGTTCGACCCAGACGAGAGTCTTGGACATCAGGCTACTCCCATTTCCTTGAGCTTGGCGACGAGCGCATCGACGTCGGCCACCTTGATGCCGGCCGAGCGGACGGGCGGCTCGGAGACCTTGAGGGTCTTGAGGCGCGGGGCGATGTCGACGCCGTAGTCGGCCGGGCTCTTCACATCGAGCTGCTTCTTCTTCGCCTTCATGATGTTGGGCAGCGAAGCGTAGCGGGGTTCGTTGAGGCGCAGATCGGTGGTGACGATGGCGGGAAGCGAGAGCTTCACCGTCTCCAGGCCGCCGTCGACCTCGCGGGTGACGGCAACGCTGTCGCCGTCGATCTCGACCTTGCTGGCGAACGTGCCCTGGGGGCGACCCAGCAGCGCGGCGAGCATCTGGCCGGTCTGGTTCGAATCGTCGTCGATCGCCTGCTTGCCGAGGATCACGAGGCCGGGGTTCTCTTCACCCACGATGGCCTTGAGGATCTTGGCGACGGCGAGCGGCTCGACCTCGGCGTCGGTCTCGATCAGGATCGCGCGGTCGGCGCCCATGGCGAGCGCGGTGCGCAGGGTTTCCTGGGCCTTGGTCGGGCCGACCGAGATCGCCACGATCTCTTCCGCCTTGCCCGCTTCCTTGAGACGGATGGCTTCTTCCACCGCGATCTCGTCGAACGGGTTCATGCTCATCTTGACGTTGGCAAGGTCCACGCCCGTGCCGTCGGCCTTGACCCGCGGCTTCACGTTATAGTCGATCACCCGCTTAACGGGCACGAGGATCTTCATTGCGATCTGTCCTCTCACTGCAGGAACGGCCAATTTAACCGCGCGATTAAAACTTTGGAGGCGAGCTATCGCGTCCCTTTACCGCCCCGTCAAGCCCCGCTGAAACGGGAAGCGCTTGGGGGTGGGAAAGCTCAGCTACGCCGCAATGTTGCCCACCGACCATGCAGAAACGGCGGGGGTCGCGAAACCCCCGCCGTCTGCATATTCGTCAAGTGATCGTGAGCACGAAGCGCTCGATCGGCGTTGCGGCGCCGATCAGGCGACCTTCTGCACTTCCGCGACGATCTTCTTGGCCGCGTCGCCCAGGTCGTTGGCGGGGACGATGGCGAGACCGGAGTTCGCCAGGATGTCCTTGCCCTGCTGGACGTTGGTGCCTTCGAGGCGGACGACGAGCGGAACCTGCAGGTTCACTTCCTTCGCCGCGGCGACGATGCCCTCGGCGATGACGTCGCACTTCATGATGCCGCCGAAGATGTTCACGAGGATGCCCTTCACGGCGGGGTCCGCGAGAATGATCTTGAACGCCGCGGTCACCTTCTCCTTGTTGGCGCCGCCGCCGACGTCGAGGAAGTTGGCCGGGAACATGCCGTTGAGCTTGATGATGTCCATCGTCGCCATGGCAAGGCCGGCGCCGTTGACCATGCAGCCGATGTCGCCATCGAGCTTGATGTAGGCGAGGTCGTACTTGCTGGCTTCGACTTCGGCCGGATCTTCCTCGGTCTCGTCGCGCAGGGCCTGCACGTCGGGGTGACGGTAGAGGGCGTTCGAATCGAAGCTCATCTTGGTGTCGAGGACGAGCAGGTTGCCGTCCTTGGTCTCCACCAGCGGGTTGATCTCGAGCATGTCGCAGTCGAGCGCCACGAAGGCCTCGTACAGCTGCTTGGAGATCTTCTGCGCCTGCTTGTTGAGGTCGCCGGTGAGCTTGAGGGCGAAGGCGACGGCGCGGCCGTGGTGCGGCTGGAAGCCGGTCGCGATGTCGACGGTGATGGTGGTGATGCGCTCGGGCGTCGCGTGGGCGACTTCCTCGATGTCCATGCCACCTTCGGTCGAGACGATCAGCGCGACGCGGCTCGAGGCGCGGTCGACGACCATCGACAGGTAGTATTCCTTGGCGATGTCGACGCCGTCGGTCACGTAGAGGCGGTTGACCTGCTTGCCCGCTTCACCCGTCTGCACGGTGACGAGGGTGTTGCCGAGCATTTCCTTGGCGAAAGCCTCGACTTCCTCGATCGACTTCGCCAGGCGCACGCCACCCTTGGCGTCGGCGGCGAGTTCCTTGAACTTGCCCTTGCCGCGTCCGCCGGCGTGGATCTGCGCCTTGACGACGTAGAGCGGCCCGGGGAGCTGCTTGGCGGCGGCGACCGCTTCCTCTACGGTCAGCGCGGCAATGCCGGCGGGGATGCCCACGCCGTACTTCGCGAGCAGTTCCTTGGCCTGATATTCGTGAATGTTCATCGCTCAAATCGCTTTCTGCTGGAGGTTCCTTGGGAAGGCGCCGTAGCCATAGTTTCGCCCCGCCGCATAAGCACATCCCCGCCGGCTTGAAAAGGCCCGGCGCCTGCGCAAATGCACAGTGCGAGAGAATTTGATCGCATCGAAATGATAACAGTTCGCAATAGCATTTAAGCGCTGGAAGATGTCCGATGATTGACAGGGAAAGACTGGAAGCCATCGTCCGGGAGGCCGGGCGGATCGCCCTGGCGGGCTGGCCGGGAGACGGGCACGCGCTCGAATCATGGGAAAAGACGCCCGGAAGCCCGGTCTGCACCGCAGACCTCGAGGTCGACGCCTACCTCAAGCAGGAACTGCGCGCCCTGCTGCCTGCGGCGGGATGGCTTTCGGAAGAGACGGTCGACACCCGCGACCGCCAGCAGACCGAACTGGTGTGGCTGGTCGATCCCATCGACGGTACGCGAGACTTCATACGCGGGCGGACCGGCTGGGCCATCTCGGTGGCGCTGGTGAACACCCGGCGCCCGCTGCTGGGCTATCTCTTCGCGCCCGTGCGGCGGCGCGACGAGGGGGGCGAGTTCTGGTTCGGTGAAGCAGGCAAGGGAGCGTGGCGCAACGGTTCGCGGCTGGTCGCCAGCAATCGCGATTCGCTCGCGGGGGCGCGGGTGCCCGCCCACAAACTGGCGCCCGAGGACGATGACCTCACGCTGGTGGACCAGCCCAACTCGATCGCGCTGCGCATGGCGATGGTGGCCGCCGACGAGGCGGACCTGCTCGCCACGCTGCGCTGGGGCTACGAATGGGACATCGCCGCAGCCGGCCTGATCGCGCGCGAGGCGGGCGCGGTGGTGACCGATGCCTTCGGCCAGCCGCTCAACTACAACAAGCACGACCCCCGCGCCTTCGGCGTGATGGTCGCCTCCACCGGCATCCACGAAGCCGCGGTGGAGCGCCTGGCGGACCGCGCGGTGCGCTTCTCCGCCTGATGTTCGACCGGGCCGGGATGATGAAAGGGGCCGACGCCTTGCGGCACCAGCCCCCTTCCCGATCCCTTCCTGCGGAAGACGGTGCGGTTACTTGGCGGCGTTGACGTCGTCGGTGGTCACCGGCGTGATCTTGATCTCCACGCGGCGGTTGAGCGCGCGGCCTTCCGCCGTCGTGTTGTCGGCCACCGGATAGTTCATCCCCATGCCCTGCGTCTGGATGCGCGAGGACGAAACGCCCCGGCTGATGAGGTAGCGCCCGACCGAATCGGCGCGGCGCTTGGAAAGGTCCATGTTGTGGGCGGCGGAACCGGTCGAATCGGTATGGCCGTAGACGTCGACGAGGCTGTTCGGATACTGGACCATCGACTGCGCGACCTTGTCGAGCGCGGCCTGGAACGAAGGGCTGATGACCGTCGAATCGACCGCGAAAGTCACGTCGGGCAGGTTGACCAGGATGCCGTCGCCTTCCTGGGTGACGTCGATGCCCGAGCCGGCGGTCTGCTCCTTCAGTTCCTTGATCTGCTTGTCCATCTGGTAGCCGACCACGCCGCCGGCGACACCGCCGATGCCCGCGCCGACGATACGCGCGGTCTTGCCGCCGATGACGCTGCCGAGCAGGTAACCGAGCCCGGCGCCGCCGACGCCGCCGATGGCGGTGCGCGAAACCTTCTTCTCACCGGTGTTCGGATCGGTGACGCAGGCGGAAACGGTCACCAGCGCGAAAACCGCGGCGGCCGACGTAATCAGGCGCGACTTGTTCATGTAGGAGCCTTTCCTCAATGGTGCCCTTGAAAGGCATCTGTGTGTGGTAGTGGACATGAATGTCAAATGGATGATGCGGGCTCAACCCGCGTCGCGGCCATGTGTTCCCGACCCAGTTCCTGACCGCATTCCCGGCCCGGATGGAGTTGCAAAGCGTTGCCGTTCGTCAGGACCACTTCGCACGTGCCGCAATCTCTGCTAGCGATCAGGCATTGTGACGCCCTTTCCCTGGACTGACCTCCTCATCATCGCCGGCCTGATCCTGATCAATGGCCTGTTCTCGATGTCCGAACTGGCCATCGTCTCCGCACGCGCGCCGCGCCTCAGGGCCCAGGCCGACAAGGGCAGCCGCGCGGCGAAGACCGCGCTCGACCTTGCCGCCGACCCCGGCCGCTTCCTCTCGACCGTGCAGATCGGCATCACCCTCATCGGCATCGTCGCCGGCGCCTACTCGGGCTCCAGCCTCGGCGGCCCGGTGGGCGAGCGGCTTGCCGCACTGGGCCTGCCGGTACGCTTCGCGGGCGAGGCCGGCTTCGCGCTGGTCATCATCGCGACCACCTACGGCAGCGTCGTCGTCGGCGAACTGGTGCCCAAGCAGCTGGCGCTGCGCATGGCCGAACCGGTGGCGCTCATCATGGCCCGCCCGATGAGCATCCTCGCGACCATCATGGGCCCGTTCGTCTGGCTGCTCGACCGGTCTTCGGCGCTGATCCTGCGCCTGTTCTCGATCCGGCGCGGCGACGGCGAGCAGCTCACCGCCGAGGAACTGCACATGATCTTCGCGGAGGCGACCCGCTCGGGCGTCATCGAGGAGGACGAGCGCGCGATCATGACCGGCGTCATGCGCCTGGCCGACCGCCCGGTGCGTGAGCTGATGACCCCGCGCAACCAGATCGACTGGATCGACGTCGATGCCGACGAGGCGCAACTGCGCGCCAAGATCGAAGCCTCGCCCCACTCGCTGCTCCCGGTTGCGGGGGACGGCGCGCCCGACAACGTGGTGGGCATCCTCAAGGTCCGCGAAGTGCTCGCCGCCCTGGTCGCCGGGCGACCGGTCGACGTGCGCGCGATGATGCGCAAGGCCGAGGTGATCCCCGACCAGCTCGACGCCATGGACGCGCTGCGCAAGTTGCAGACGGCCGAAGTGGCGATGGCGGTGGTCCACGACGAATACGGCCACCTCGAAGGCCTCGTCACGCCCTCCGACGTGCTGGCGGCGCTCGCCGGCACCTTCGTCGCCCACCAGGACGAGGGCGACGAGCCGATGGTCGTGGTGCGTGAGGACGGCTCGCTGCTGGTTTCGGGCGCCATGCCCGCCGATTCGCTGGCCGACCGCCTCGGCATGACCCTGCCCGACGACCGCGAATTCGCGACGCTGGCGGGCTACATTCTCGCCGTGCTCAAGAAAGTCCCGCGCGAGGGCGAGCACTTCACCGAGCAGGGCTGGCGCTTCGAAGTCGTCGACATGGACGGGCTCAAGATCGACAAGATCCTGGTGAGTTCCGACGGGGACGAGGACAGCGACGACGGGGTCAGCGGCGACGGCTGAGCCGCGCGTCATCCCAGCGAAAGCCGGGATCGCCATTCGGCTGGGCCTGCTCGACCGTCATGGCCCTGACGACGGCGTACATCATGGTCACGACGGTCCCGGCTTTCGCTGGGACGACGGCCGTAAAAAAAGGCCGGACTTTCGCCCGGCCCCTTCCGCAATTCTGGATCGAAAGTTCAGGCGCCGCCGACCGAGGTCTGCGCATCGCGGCCGTCGCCTTCGGGGGCGGCGAGGATCGCGCGGGTCACCTGGCCCTTGGCGACGGTGTAGGTGCCGGGATCGCCCACGGTCGAGCGGATCGCGGGGTCCGACGTACCGGCGAGGCCGAGCGTCGTCTTCTCGATGTCGCTGCGGGCCTGCGGGCCGCCGAACAGCGCGTCGAGCGTCTGCTGCTGGAGCGATTCGTCGGCGGGGCGCGGCTGGCCTTCCTTGGGCGGGCTCAGCGAGAAGTCGGGCGGCACGACCAGCGGGGTCTGGCGCTGGACGGCGAATTCGTCGGGACGGCTGCGGTTGAACAGCCCGGTGCTGCCGCAAGCCGACAACAGGACCGCTCCGGTCGCGACGAGGAGGAGGGCACCGGTTTTCTTCATGCGCATCAATTCAACTCGCATTCTCTTGAGCCTCGGGGACAGGGTCCGCCGCTGAATCGGGCTTGTCGCGCGAAAGCAGGGATCGGGCAAGGATTATCAGGACGCCGATGGTGATGGCCGCATCGGCGAGATTGAAGATGAGGAACGGGCGGAAACCGCCGATGTGGAGGTCCGCGTAGTCGATCACATAGCCCACGGTGTACCGGTCGCGGATGTTGCCGGCGGCCCCGCCCAGCACCAGTCCGAGCGCGGCGATGTCGGGCAGCTTGCGCTCGCGCAGCATCCAGACCAGCACGAAGGCGGCGATCGCCCCGGTCATCGCCACCAGCGCCCAGCGCGCCTCGGGAGAGCCGGCGGTGAACAGGCCGAGCGAGACCCCGAAGTTCTGCGTCCAGGTCAGGTTGAAGAACGGCAGGACATAGACCTGGCCGATCTCGTTCAGCTTCACGCCGTTGACGACCCAGCTCTTGATGCCGACGTCCACCGCGAAGACGATCGCGGCGACCAGCAGGCCGATCAGGCGCTTGCGCCAGGGATTCACGCGGGAAGCTCCGCATCGCCCACGACATCGTCGCAGCGGTCGCACAATTCGCCGTCCGCCGAGACTTCGGGGAGGTGGCGCCAGCAGCGGCCGCACTTGTGGTCGGTGGAGGGAGTGACGCTCACGTCCTCTCCCTGACCGCGCGTCACTGTCCCGGTGATGAACAGCTCGGCAAGGTCGGTCTCGGGTGCGGTTCCGGGCACGGTCACGAAAGCCGCGAGGCTGGAGCCGATGACCTTCTCGCGGCGCAGCGGCTCGATCGCCTCGGTCACCTTCTCGCGCAGCGCGCGCAGGTCCGCCCACTTGGCGGCGTCGGCCTCCACCGCGGGAACGAGCGGCCATTCGAGCAGGTGGACGCTGCCGCCGTCCGGATAGCGCGAACCCCAGGTTTCTTCTGCGGTGAAGACGATCACCGGCGCGGCATAGCGGATCAGCGCATGGAACAGCGTGTCGAGCACGGTGCGATAGGCGCGGCGCTTCGGGTCCGTGGGTGCATCGCAGTAGAGGCAGTCCTTGCGGATATCGAAGAAGAACGCCGAGAGGTCCTCGTTGCAGAAGTCGAGCAGCGAGCGGACGTAGGTGTTGAAGTCGAAGGCGTCGATCGCCTCGCGCAGCGTCGCGTCGAGCTTGCCCAGCAGCGAGAGCACGTAGCGCTCCAGTTCGGGCATGTCCTCGACCGGCAGGCGCCCAAATGCCTCGACTTCCTCGTCAAAGCCGTCCAGCGCGCCGAGCAGGTAGCGCAGGGTATTGCGCAGCTTGCGGTACTGGTCGGCCACGCCCTTGAGGATCTCGTCGCCGATGCGGTGGTCCTCGGTGAAGTCGACCGACAGTGCCCAGAGGCGGATGATGTCGGCGCCGTTGGTCTCCATGACCTTCAACGGGCTGACCGTGTTGCCCAGCGACTTCGACATCTTGAGGCCCTTGGAATCCATGGTGAACCCATGGGTCAGGACCGCCTTGTAGGGCGCATGGCCACGCGTGGCGCAGGCTTCCAGCAGCGAGGACTGGAACCAGCCGCGATGCTGGTCGGAGCCTTCGAGGTAGAGGTCGGCCTTGGGGCCCTGGTAGCCTTCGGGGCGCAGGAGGTCGGGCCAGCGGCCCGATTCGAGCACGAAAGCGTGAGTCGAGCCCGAATCGAACCAGACGTCGAGAATGTCGGCGACGCGCTCGTAGTCCTCGGCGTCATAGGCGTTGCCGAGCAGGTCCTGCGCGGCCTCGTCCGACCATGCATCGACGCCCTTGGCGCGCACGGCGTTGAGGATGCGGTCGTTCACGGCCTCGTCGACGAGGTATTCGCCGGTCTTGCGGTTCACGAACAGCGTGATCGGCACGCCCCAGGCGCGCTGGCGCGAGAGCACCCAGTCGGGGCGCCCCTCGACCATCGCGCCGATGCGGTTGCGGCCCTTGTCGGGGACGAAGCGGGTCTCGGCGATCGCCTGAAGCGCGGCCTGACGGAGCGTGGGCGCGTCGTACAGGCCTTCCTCGGCCGGATCGATGGCGCCGCCCTCGTTTTCCCAGCGCTTGTCGGCCGGGCTCTTGGGCGAGATGTGGGTCATCACCTTGTCCATCGGCACGAACCACTGCGGGGTGCAGCGGTAGATGACCTTGGCCTTGGAGCGCCACGAGTGCGGGTAGCTATGCTTGTAGTCCGCCGAGGCCGCCAGCAGCGCGCCCGCTTCGCGCAGGTCGGTGCAGATCGGGCCGTCGGGCGCGTTGAACTTAGGGTTGATGACCGAGCCTTGGCCCGCCAGCCAGAGCCAGTCCTCGCGGTACTTGCCGTCGGCCTCGACCACGAACTTCGGGTTGATGCCGTTGGCCTTGCACAGCTCGAAGTCGTCCTCGCCGTGGTCGGGCGCCATGTGGACGAGGCCGGTGCCGCTCTCGGTGGTGACGAAGTCGCCGGGCAGGAACGGACGCGGCTCGGCGAAGAAGCCGCCGAGCGCGTGCATCGGGTGACGCGCGATGGTTCCGGCGAGGTCGGAGCCTTTGCCGGACCAACGCTCCCTGACGACCAATCCGACCCCGTCAGTGCCGTCAACAGCGAGCTGTCGCTCAAAGCGGTCCTTGAATTCTTCAAGCCGTTCTCGCGCTACCAAATACTTTTTGCCAGCCAGCGCAGCTCGCAGTTCGTCGGGGTATGGCGCAACCGGCTGACCTACAGGCGTGTGAGTGACGCGAACGAGAGATTCGATCTCGATCTCCACATACTCAACCTCAGGCCCATAAGCCAAAGCCTGGTTCACCGGGATCGTCCACGGCGTCGTCGTCCAGATCACCGCGTGAGCGCCGACCAGCTCCTCGATCGGCGATTGCGTGATCTCGAACGCCACGTCGATCTGGGTCGAGGTGATGTCCTCGTACTCCACCTCGGCTTCGGCCAGCGCGGTCTTTTCCACCGGCGACCACATCACCGGCTTGGCGCCGCGATAGAGCATCTGGTTCTCGGCGAACTTGAGCAGTTCGCCGACGATGGTGGCTTCGGCCTGGAAGTCCATCGTCAGGTAGGGGTTGTCCCAGTCGCCGTTGATGCCGAGGCGCTTGAGCTGCTCGCGCTGCACGTTCACCCAGTTCTGGGCATAGTCGCGGCATTCGGCGCGGAATTCCTCTGCGGGAACCTCGTCCTTGTTCTTCTTTTTCTTGCGGTACTCTTCCTCGACCTTCCACTCGATGGGCAGGCCGTGGCAGTCCCAGCCGGGGACATAGGGCGCGTCCTTGCCCAGCAGCGTCTGGGTGCGGACGACCATGTCCTTGAGGATGTGGTTCAGCGCGTGGCCGATGTGCATGTCGCCATTGGCATAGGGCGGGCCGTCGTGGAGAATGAACTTCTCGCGGCCCCTGCGGGCCTCGCGGGTCTTCTCGTAGATCTTCTCCGCCTGCCAGCGCGCGAGAATGCCCGGCTCCTTCTGGGGAAGGCCCGCCTTCATGGGGAAATCGGTCTTCGGCAGGAAGACGGTGCTGCGGTAGTCGCGCTGTTCGGTCATAACGGGCAGCGCACTAGAGCAAATGCGGGTTTGTTGGAAGTGCGAGGATGCGCGACGCCGCTTGGCCCTTCGACAAGCTCAGCCTGAGCGGGACCAGAGGTATTCTTGCAGACCCGCTCGTGCTGAGCATGTCGAAGCACCCTCGCGCTAAAGCCCCGCCAGCAGTTCCTTGGCGCGGTCGCAGTCGCGCGCCATCTGTTCGATCAGCGCGTCGAGCGAATCGAACTTGGCCTCGGGGCGCAGGAAGTGGTGGAAGGCCACCTCGATCTCCTGCCCGTAGAGGTCGCCCGCGAAATCGAAAAAGTGCGGCTCCAGCAGTTCCTTGGGCGGGTCGAACGTCGGGCGGATGCCGATGTTGGCCGCGCCCTTGACCAAGCTGCCGTCGGGCATGCGGCCGGTCACCGCGTAAATGCCGTAGAGCGGGCGCAGGTAGGTCGCCATGTCGATGTTGGCGGTGGGGAAGCCGATGGTGCGGCCCAGCTTGTCGCCGTGCTGCACGCGACCCCGGATGGCGAAGGGGCGGGTCAGCAGCCGCGCCGCCGTCTCGCAGTCGCCCGACTTGAGCGCGTCGCGGATGCGACTGGAGGAGATGGTGCCCTGCTCGTCGCTGACCGGGCCGACGGTGCGGCCCTCCAGCCCGTGGCGCGCGCCGATCTTGCTAAGGACGCGCGGGTTGCCGCCACGCGCGCGGCCGAAGGTGAAGTCGTCTCCCGTCACCACGCCGGCCGCGCCCATGTGGCGCACCAGCATTTCCTCGACCCAGTGGTCGGCGGGCATGGCGGCCATTGCGGCGTCGAAGTGCAGCACCAGCATGGCGTCCGCCCCGGCGGCGGCGAACAGCTCCTGCCGCTGGTCGAGCGTGGTCAGCCGGAAGGGCTCGGCATCGGGCTTGAAGTGGCGGACGGGGTGCGGATCGAACGTGGCGACGATGGCGGGGCGGCCCTCGGCCTTGGCCCAGCGGATCGCCTCGCCCACGACGGCCTGGTGGCCCTGGTGGAACCCGTCGAAGTTGCCCAGCGCCAGCACGGCGCCGCGCATCGATTCGGGAACAGGCTGTCGGTTGTCGAGGCGAATCATCGGTGACAGGGCCTATAGGGCGCGCGCGAGCGTCACGAAAGCGTGCGCCGGATACGTGCCGTCTGCCGGATGCTCCTCGCGTGCGGTCTCGCGCCAGTCAGCGGCGAGCGCGGGCATATGGGTGTCGCCCTGGTAATCGGCGTGGACTTCGGTCAGTTCGATACGGTCGGCGCGGTCCATGAGCAGCGCATAGATCTCCGCGCCGCCGATGACGGCGACCTCGCCGTCGCCGGCCAGCGCGAGCGCTTCGTCCACCGAATGCGCGACGTCGGCGCCGGGCGCGCTCCATGCAGAGTCACGGGTCAGGACGATGTGGCGGCGGCCCGGCAGCGGCGCGGGAAAGCTCTCGAAGGTCTTGCGGCCCATCACCATCGGCTTGCCCATGGTCAGCGCCTTGAACCGCCGGAGGTCGGCGGGAAGCCGCCAGGGCAGCGCGCCGTCGCGGCCGATCGTGCCGTTCGCCGCGCGGGCGTAGATGAGGAAGATGTCCTGCGCCACGCCCCTGCCGCCTCAGTCCAGCGTCAGCCGGGTGACGTGGCCCATCTTGCGACCGGGGCGCGCGGCGGCCTTGCCGTAGAGGTGGAGGTGGTTGGCGGGATCGGCGAGGATGGCCGGCCAGTCGTGCGCCTCGTCGCCGATGAGGTTGCGCATCTCGACACCCTTCGCGGCAAGGCCGGTGCCGCCGAGCGGCAGTCCGCAGATGGCGCGGACGTGGTTCTCGAACTGCGAGGTGACGGCGCCCTCGATGGTCCAGTGGCCCGAGTTGTGGACGCGCGGGGCCATCTCGTTGAACACCGGGCCGTCTTCCGTCGCGAAGAATTCCAGCGTCAGCACGCCGACGTAGTCGAGCGCCTCGGCGACCTTGGCGGCAAGTTCGCGCGCGGCGGGCACCTGTGCGAGCAGGGCATCCGGCGCGGGCAGGGTGCTGAGCGAGAGGATGCCGCTTTCGTGGACGTTGTGCGCCGAATCGAAGAAGCGGATGTCGCCGTCAGCGCCCCGGCACAGGATCACCGAAAACTCGGCGAAGAACGTGACGAAGCCCTCGTAGACGAGCGGAACGCCGGGAAGGTCGATCGCCTCGGCATCGGCTTCGGACATGATCCGCCACTGGCCCTTGCCGTCATAGCCGTCGCGCCGGGTCTTGAGGATGCCGGGCGTGCCGATCGCGGCGATGGCGGCGGCGAGGTCGGCGGCGCTGTCGACGGGCGCGAAGGGTGCGGGGATGCCGCCGAGGTCGGCGACGAAGTGCTTCTCGTTCAGGCGATCCTGCGCGGTCTCCAGCGCGCGGGCATGGGCGAGCAGCGGGGTGCTTCCCAGCGCGGCGAGCGGGGCGACGGGGACGTTCTCGAACTCGTAGGTGACGACCGCGCAGTCGGCGGCGAAGCGGGCCATGGCCTCGGCATCGTCCCAGGGGGCGCAGGTGAACTGGGCGCAGACGTCGGCGGCGATGGAATCGGCCTCGGGCGCGTAGACGTGGCAGCGGTAGCCGAGCTGCGCCGCCGCCATGGCGATCATCCGCCCGAGCTGGCCGCCGCCGAGGATGCCGATGGTTTCGCCGGGGGGGATCATTGTAGTTCGCCTGCGTTGTGCGTCCGCCCTTCGACAAGCTCGGGGCGAGCGGACTTTAATGTAAACAGCGACAACATCCGCTCATGCCGAGCTTGTCGAAGCATCCCAGCCAGCATCAGACCGGCTTTTGCGCCACGCTTTCGGTCTGCGCGGCGCGGAAATCCTTGAGCCTTGCAGCCAGCGCCTCGTCCGAAGTCGCCAGGATCGCCGCGGCCAGCAGACCTGCATTGGCCGCACCCGCCTCGCCGATCGCCAGCGTGCCCACCGGGATACCGGCGGGCATCTGCACGATCGAAAGCAGGCTGTCCTGTCCCGACAGCGCCTTCGACTGCACGGGCACCCCCAAAACCGGCAGGTGCGTCATCGAGGCGACCATGCCGGGAAGGTGGGCGGCGCCCCCTGCCCCGGCGACGATCACCTTGAAGCCCTCGGCCTCGGCGCCCCTGGCGAAGTCCACCAGACGCTCGGGCGTACGGTGCGCCGAGACGATCCGCGCGTCCCAGGCGACGCCCAGCCTGTCGAGCATCTCGGCGGCCTTGATCATGGTCGGCCAGTCCGACTGGCTGCCCATGACGATAGCTACGGGAACCGTCTCAGCCACCTATCAACGCTCCGAAAGGTAGTAGCGATCGAGCACGGCGAGGTCGGCGTCGAGATCGTAGACGATCGGCTGGCCGGTCGGGATCTCGAGGCCGGTGATCTCCTCGTCGGAAATACCCGAGAGGTGCTTTTCGAGCGCGCGCAAGCTGTTGCCGTGCGCGGCGACCAGCACGGTCGATCCGGCGTGGAGATGCGGCACGATCGAGCCCTCGTAATAGGGCAGGACGCGCGCGATGGTGTCCTTGAGGCTCTCGGTCATCGGCACGTCGATGCCGGCGTAGCGCGGGTCGCTCGACAGGTCGAATTCACTGCCGCGCTCAAGCACGGGGGGCGGGATGTCGAAGCTGCGGCGCCAGATCTTGACCTGGTCCTCGCCGTGCTTGGCCGCCGTCTCCGCCTTGTCGAGCCCGGTGAGCCCGCCGTAGTGACGCTCGTTCAGGCGCCAGTCCTTGGTCTCGGGAATCCACAGGATGCCGGCGGCTTCGAGCGCGAGATGCAGCGTCTTGATCGCGCGGGTCTGGAGCGAGGTGAAGGCGACGTCGGGCAGCAGGCCCTTGGCCTTCAGCAGTTCACCGGCGGCGCGGGCCTCGGCCTCGCCCTTCTCGGTGACGTCCACATCCCACCAGCCGGTGAAGCGGTTTTCGAGGTTCCATTGGCTCTGGCCGTGGCGGAGAAGGATCAGGCGAGGCAAGGCGTAGCTCCCTTTGCTGGCGACGCGCCGCGCCGCGAGGTCGTTCAAACTGCTTAGGCAAACTGCTGGGGAGCCCCTAGCTTTCCGAGGGCGCTTTGGGAAGCCTGACCGATTCGCCATCGTGATCTGTGCCCACCTCGTCCGCAGCGGCCGCCGGGGCGGCGCGCGACTGCGCCTTCCGGCGGCGCAGGTTCTCGCGCAGCTTGGCCGCCAGCCGGTCCTCCCGGCTCAGCTTTTCCGCGGCCTTCGCAGCCTTCCGGGATGCCGATCGATCGTCGCTCATGGCCACCGGGATGCCGCCGCGACACGGAAAGCGCAAGCGGCGCTTGACAATCGATGCGGCTGCGGACAATAGCGCCCCCCTGCCCCGGGTGACCGGGACACGCCCCGCTGGCCGGGGCCGGAACGGCGCTGCTGTAGCTCAGTGGTAGAGCGCACCCTTGGTAAGGGTGAGGTCGGGAGTTCAATCCTCCCTAGCAGCACCATTCTCCCCCCTTTCGACATGATCCTGCAACGGTTCCAGCGGCTTGCGCCGCGTTGGACGCCTGTTCGCCCTGTGACCACTTTGCTGCGCTGCGGCAGGTGTCATCGAACTGTCTCTGCAATCACATGGGACTGTCATGAAGCGCACCTAGGGGCCCCTGCAAGCCACATAACGTCGGTACAGGGAATCTCTCCAGCCATGAATCGTTCGATCCAGCTTCTGGCGGGGCTGCTCGCCTCAGCCTCCTTCGCCACGATCGCCCATGCAGGCGAAGTCGCTGGCCACGTCAACGACGCCACCGGCGCGCGCGGCCTGCAGTCCGCCACCGTCCGCATCGTCGAGCTCAACCGCACCGCCGAGACCGACCGCGCGGGCACTTACGTGTTCGGCGACGTTCCCGCCGGCACCTATACGCTGGAGGCCCGCTACGTCGGCGCCGAGGTCACCACCCAGACCGTGACCGTCCCCGCGACCGGCCGCATCGCGAGCGAGTTCAACCTCGACGCGATCGGCGGCGGCGACATCCTCGTCACCGGCCAGACCGCGAACCTGACCAGCGCCCTGTCGCGCCAGAAGGCGGCGGACGGCGTCGAGTCGGTCCTGACCCGCGACGCGGTCGGCCAGTTCCCCGACCAGAACGTCGCCGAATCGCTGCGCCGCCTGCCGGGCGTCAACATCCTCAACGACCAGGGCGAGGGCCGCTTCGTCTCGGTCCGCGGCCTCGACCCCGACCTCAACGGCACGTCGCTGAACGGCGTGCGCCTGCCGGCCCCCGAATCCGACGCGCGCTCGGTCGCGCTCGACGTCGTGTCCTCCGACACCATCGAATCGATCGAGGTGAAGAAGAGCTTCACCCCCGACATGGATGGCGACTTCATCGGCGCCTCGGTCGAGATCAACACCACCAGCGCCTTCGACACCAAGAAGAACCGCTACTCGGTGAGCGCCGAGGGCAGCTGGAACGACTATTCGGGCAAGGTGACCCCGAAGGGCGCCTTCGACTTCACCCAGAAGATCGGCGAAGACTTCGGCGTGGCCGGCTCGGTCAGCTACTACAAGCGCAAGTTCGAGACCGACAACGTCGAGACCGGCGGCTGGCACCAGAACGACGACGGTCAGGCCTGGGCCGATTCGGTCGAGTACCGCGACTACGACGTCGAGCGCACCCGCATCAACGCGGCGCTTTCGGCCGACTGGCGCGTGTCCGACACGACCAAGGCCTACGTGCGCGGCAACTGGGCGCAGTTCGACGACCAGGAATACCGCCGCCGCACCACGCTCGACTTCGGTGACTTCGAGGACGACGGCCCGAGCGCGATCACCGACACGAGCGCGACCTTCAACGGCGCCGACCAGCGCATCACCGTCGAGCGCGACCTCAAGGACCGCTTCGAGCGCCAGCGCATCCGCTCGGTCTCGATCGGCAGCGATACCGACACCGGCACCTGGAAGTTCAACTGGCAGGGCAGCTATGCCAAGTCGACGGAGTACGAGAACGGTTCGATCGACCCGACCTCGTTCCGCGCCCGTTTCCGCTCGGGCACGGTCGTCGCCATCGACAACAGCAACAAGTACTACCCGACCTACTCGGTCAGCGCGGGCGC
>DATKFS010000263.1:0-1535 GCA_035511275.1 Novosphingobium sp. | reverse complement strand
AACACCCAAAACGCAGCTTCAGCCACGAAACGAAACGACCCGTATCGGGCGCCACAGCCCCTCCTCCCAGGCGTAAAGGCCGAAGCCCCGGAAGCGGAACGCGGTCTGCGGCAACCGGGGGCCGAGTTCCTCCTGCAAGGCGCGCGCGGCCTGGGTGGTGACCTTGTTCTGGATGGTCACGTGAAGGCGCAGCGGCTGAGCGTCCTGTCGGGTCAGGAGGCCGTGCATCCGTTCGGCCACGGCGCCGTGCAGCGCGACCATCGCGGGACTGTCGATGGCGATCGCGGTGCCGGTTCCCAGCTTCATCAGCCCGGCGAATCGGGCGGCCGGCGGCGGACACTTGGCGAGCGCGCGCAGCACCTCGACCAGTTCCTCCTCGACCGATGGCGGCAGCGCGTGGAACAGCGTGACGTGCGCGCGCAGGCGGTTGCGCTCGGGCGGATAGTGCGCTCGGCGCAACGCGTCCGCCCAGGCGAGCACGTCGTCGGGCAGTTCGGCGGTGACGAGCAGCGGCGCGCGCGGGTTGCGCGGGCCGCTCGCCATCCAGTCGGCACCGGGCTTGCTCACGCGGGACGCAGCGCCTTCAGCACATGCTCGGGCGCCGTCTCGCCATAGGGGTCCTCGTCCGAGCCGACGTCGTTGATGCCGGGCTCCTCGAACCAGGCGGTGACGCGGTTGTCGTCGACGATCATCGCGTAGCGCCAAGAACGCATCCCGAAACCGAGGTGGTCCTTGTCCACCAGCATTCCCATCCGCCGCGTGAAGGCGCCCGAGCCGTCCGGCAGCAGCCGCACCTTCGACAGGCCGAGGTGGCGGCCCCACTGGTACATCACGAAGGCGTCGTTGACCGAAAGGCAGTAGACCTCGTCCGCCCCCTCCGCGCGCAGGTCGTCGTAGAGGCGTTCGAAGGCGGGGCACTGCTCGGTCGTGCAGGTGGGCGTGAACGCGCCGGGAAGCGCGAAGACGACGACCTTCCTGCCAGCGAACTCGCGCCGGACGTCGAGGTCCTGCCACTTGAACGGATTGGGCCCGCCCAGCGCCTCGTCGCGCACGCGGGTCTTGAGGATGACGTCGGGTATTTGGCGGTCGAGCATGGTTCCTCCGGCTGGCTGGGGGATTAGTCCCGATTGCCAGAATGCCCGGGACGCGGCAAAGTTCATCTCCGGGGATGGCGGGACGCGGCAACCGGGCCGGTCCCTGAGGCGGGGAACATCACATGCGCAAATTCTGGATCGTCGCCACGCTGATCCTGGTGTGGAACCTGATCGGCGACGCGGCCTACCTGACGCAGGCGACCGCCGACCTCGATGTGCTGGCGAAGACCGATCCGGTGACGGCCGACGCATTCCGGTCGATGCCCGTATGGGCCTGGGCAGCCTATGCGCTGGCGGTCGGCGGGGGAACGCTCGGCGCGGTGCTCCTGCTGATGCGGCGCAAGGTGGCCTGGGCTTTCTTCGCGCTCTCCGTGGCGGGCATCGTGGTCCAGTTCGGCTGGACCTTCCTCGGCCATGGCCTCATCGCCGCGAAGGGCTGGT
>DATKFS010000262.1:0-8869 GCA_035511275.1 Novosphingobium sp. | reverse complement strand
GACGTGCCTGCCCGCCTCCAGCACCTGGCGCGCGATCGCCGCATGGGTGGCGCTGGGCGTGGCGACGACGACGAGGCCGATGGCCGGATCGGCCAGCAGCGTCTCCACGTCGGGAACGATCGCCACGCCTTCAGCCGGAGCCTGCGCGCCCGGGCTGCGGGCAACGACGGCGCGCAGTTCGAGGTCCGGGCAGGCCAGGATGTAGGGCGCGTGGAAGACCCGCGTCGCCATCCCGTTGCCGATGATGCCGACGCCGATCCTCGTCATGCCCATGCCCTCAGACGAGGCGCGCCTGGCGCAGCGCGGCGGCGACGAAGCCGGAGAACAGCGGGTGCGGCTCGAACGGGCGCGACTTCAGTTCCGGGTGGAACTGTACGCCCACGAACCACGGGTGGTCCGGGCGCTCGACGATCTCGGGCAGCAACCCGTCGGGCGACATGCCGGAGAAGATCAGGCCATTGCCTTCCAGCGCCTCGCGGTACGAGCCGTTGACTTCGTAGCGGTGGCGGTGGCGCTCGCTGATCTCGGTGGCGTTGTAGATCGAGGCGACGTGGCTGTTGGGCGACAGCGCGGCCGGATAGGCGCCAACGCGCATGGTGCCGCCAAGGTCGCCGCCCTCGGCACGGGTCTGCAGGCCGTCCTCGGTCATCCACTCGGTGATGATGCCCACGACAGGTTCCTCGGTCGGGCCGAATTCGGTCGAGCTGGCCTTGTCGATCCCGGCCGAGCGGGCACCTTCGATGCAGGCCATCTGCATGCCGAGGCAGATGCCGAAGAACGGCACGCCGCGTTCGCGCGCGAAGCGGACCGAGGCGATCTTGCCCTCGGTCCCGCGCTCGCCGAAGCCGCCGGGGACGAGGATGCCGTGCATCGGCTCGAGCGCGGCGGCAATCTCGGAATCTTCCTTCTCGAAGATCTCGGCGTCGATCCAGCGCACGTTGACCTTGACGCGGTTGGCCATGCCGCCGTGGACCAGCGCCTCGTTCAGCGACTTGTAGGCATCCTGCAGGCCGACGTACTTGCCGACGACGCCGATGGTCACTTCGCCCTCGGGGTTCTGGTAGCGGTCGGTGATGTCGTCCCAGCGCGACAGTTCGGGCGCCTTCGCCGATTCCAGCATCCCGAAGTGGTGCAGGACTTCGGCGTCGAGCCCCTCGCGGTGGTACTGCAGCGGCACGGCGTAGATGTTGGGCGCGTCGAGCGCCTGAATCACCGCCTGCGGGCGCACGTTGCAGAACAGCGCGATCTTGCGGCGCTCGCCCTCGGGCAGCTCGCGGTCGGCGCGGCACAGCAGGATGTCGGGCTGGATGCCGAGGCCGGTGAGTTCGCGCACCGAGTGCTGCGTGGGCTTGGTCTTCAGCTCGCCTGCCGCGGCGATGTAGGGGACCAGGGTGACGTGGACGAAGCAGGTCTGCTCGCGGCCCAGTTCGTTGCGCAGCTGGCGCATCGCCTCGACGAAGGGCAGGCCCTCGATGTCGCCCACGGTGCCGCCGATCTCGCAGAGCACGAAGTCGAGGTCCTCGGTCTCGGCGAGGGCGAAGTCCTTGATCGCGTCGGTGACGTGCGGGATCACCTGCACGGTGGCACCGAGGTAGTCGCCGCGGCGCTCCTTGGCGATGATGTCCTGGTAGATGCGGCCCGAAGTGATGTTGTCGGCCTTGCGGCCCGAAACGCCGGTGAAGCGCTCGTAGTGGCCGAGGTCGAGGTCGGTCTCGGCGCCGTCGTCGGTCACGAAGACCTCGCCGTGCTGGTACGGGCTCATCGTGCCCGGATCGACGTTCAGGTAGGGGTCGAACTTGCGGATGCGGACCTTGTATCCGCGTGCCTGCAGCAGAGCCGCGAGGCTCGCCGCCATGAGACCCTTGCCGAGCGAGGAGACCACGCCGCCGGTGATGAAAATGTGCCGCGCCATGGGAGTCGGGCCTTAAATTGCATGGGGGCCCTCAGGCAAGTGCCCGGAGCCTCAGTCCACAGGTCAAACACAAGGAAATGCCGTCTGACAGCGCCAGACGGCATTCCGATTACGGTGAAGCGCCTAGGCGCCTCGCGGGGTTACTGCTTGGCAGCACCCGAAAGGGGGTCGGCCGGGACCGAGTCGGCCGGGGCCGGCTGCGTGGCGGCCGGGCCGGTCGCCGGAGTCGCGGCGGGGTTGGCCGAGCCGGCGAGCGGGTCGGCGGGCTGGGCCGGAGCGGCGGGCGCGGCGCTGCGCTCGAGCGAGGTGTCGATGTCGCGGCCGGTGGTCTCGTTCACCGCCATCGCGGCGAGCAGGATGCTCAGCACCACGAACAGCGTCGCCAGCACCGAGGTCGCGCGGGTCAGGAAGTTGGCCGCGCCGCGTGCGGACATCAGGCCCGAGGGGCTGCCGCCGACACCGAGGCCACCGCCTTCGGACTTCTGCACCAGGATCACGCCTACGAGCAGAGCGGCGACGAGCGCCTGGACCACGGTCAGGAAAAGGAACATTGTCGTTTCAGCCTTCTGGCGGGGTGCGTGCCCGCATCGTTCGCCGCGCAGATAGGCGCTGGCGAGGCCAGGCGCAACCCGGCAGCGTAATGACGGCGCGAGCGGGCCTCACCGGCCCCGCCCGCACCCGTCGGGACGGGCTCAGTCGGCGCCCAGCGAGGCGGCGGCGCCGACGATGGCCAGGAAGCTCTCGGCCGTGAGGCTGGCGCCGCCCACCAGGGCGCCGCCGACGTCGGGGATCGCGAGCAGTTCGGACGCGTTGTCCGCCTTCACCGAACCGCCGTAGAGGATGCGCACCTCCGCGCCGGCATCGCCGTAGATCGCGACGAGCTTCGCGCGAATCGACTTGTGCATCGCCGCCACGTCCTCGACCGAGGGAACGCGACCCGTGCCGATCGCCCAGACCGGCTCGTAGGCGACGGAGAGCTTCTCCGCCGCGCCGTCGGTGCCCGGGCACGAGCCGTCGAGCTGCGCTCCGACGACGGCTTCGGCATCGCCCGCATCGCGCTGGGCTTCGGTCTCGCCGACGCAGAGGATGACCGCGAGGCCGGCCGAAAGCGCCGCCTCAGCCTTGGCCTTCACGTCCGCGTCGCTTTCCTTGTGGTATTCGCGGCGCTCCGAGTGGCCGACGATGGTGAAGTCCGCGCCCGCGTCCTTGAGCATCGGCGCCGAGATGTCGCCGGTGAAGGCGCCGCTGTCCTTGGCGTGGCAGTCCTGCCCGCCCACGCCGATCACTTCCACCGCATCGCGCGTGCGGTAGAGCAGGGTCGCCGGCGGCGCGATCCCGACCTGCACCTTGGGAAAGCGTGCGGCCGAACGATCGATGGCGCGCGCCTCGTTGAGCATCGCGCGCGTGCCGTTCATTTTCCAGTTTCCGACGATGTAAGGCAGTGCAGCCATTTGAATCCCTTGATCAAATCCCGGCGAACCTCGGAAAAATTGCTCCGCGGATCCCCGTCGCCGATCCCGCCGGACGCGTGCGCGCCCGAAGGAATCAGGTCTTCTCTGTTGCGGCGCAGCTAGGACAGCGCCCCCCGGCTTGTCAAAATTCATCCGTCGTTCAGCGCGACGATACCCCCGACTATCGCCATAATGCCACACCACGCCACCAGCGCCAGCGCCAGTTTGCCCCGCCTGCGGGTTTTGCCCGATGGCGGCGCGAAGCGGCATTGCAGGATGCGCCGCGCCCCCCTAAAGCCTGCCCCCGTTTCATAGACGAAAGTCCGGGGCGAACCCGGGCTTCGCGCAAGCTATCGCTGATCGGCCGGTCCATGCTCAATTTCTTCCGTTCGTTCCTCAAGTCCAAAGTCGGTGCCATCATCGGCCTGCTGGTGCTCGGGGTCATCGCCATCGCCTTCGCCAGCGGCGACATCGCGGGCTTCAACAGCTCCACGGGTGTCGGTGCCGGGTCTTCGGTCGCCAAGGTCGGCGGCGAGAACGTGAGCGCCGACATGCTCGACCAGGGCGCCAAGCGCTCGCTCGAGCGGGTGCGCCAGCAGAACCCCAACGTGACGATGAAGGTGCTGCTCGAACAGGGCGGGCTGGAGCAGGTGCTGAACGAACTGATTGACCGCACCGCGCTGTTCGCCTTCGGCGTCAAGCACGGCGTCACCGTCAGCGACCGCCTGGTCGACAGCGAACTCGCGCAGATCCCCGGCTTCCAGGGCGTCGACGGCAAGTTCGACCAGAACGTGTTCCGCCAGGCACTCGCCCAGCAGCGCATTTCCGAGCCGGCGCTGCGCGACGACATCCGCGAGAGCCTGGTCGCGCGCGAACTGATCGTCCCCGCGCAGATCGGCTCGGTCATGTCGCAATATGCCGCCACCCGCTACGCCGCGCTGCTCGACGAAACCCGCAGCGGCACCGTGATCGCCCTGCCCTCGCTGCTGTTCACGCCCGCGAAGCAGCCGACCGACGCCGAGCTGGCCGCCTTCTACAAGACCCATTCCAACCAGTTCATCCGCCCCGAGCGCCGCAAGATCCGCTACGCCATCGTCGGCGAGGACTCGCTCAAGGCCGTCCCCGCGCCGACCGACGCCGAGATCGCCGCCCGCTACGAGGCGAACAAGGCCACTTACGCCGCGCAGGACAACCGCAAGATCACCCAGCTGATCGTGCCGACGGAAGCCGCCGCCAAGGCGGTGCTGGCCGAAGTCCAAGGCGGCAAGTCGCTCGAAGTCGCCGCTCGCGAGAAGGGCCTGTCGGCCGCGCCGCTGGAATTCTTCAGCCGCGAGCAGCTCTCCACCCAGTTCTCGCCCGCCGTCGCGCAGGCTGTCTTCGCCGCGCCGGTGGGCAAGCTCGCCGCGCCGCAGAAGAGCGTGCTGGGCTGGCACGTCATCCGCGTCGACGAGGAACAGAAGACCCACGCCCGCGCCCTCGCGGACGTGAAGGCCGAACTGTCCGCCGAGGTCGCCGTCGAGAAGCGCCGCAAGGCCTTCACCGATGCCCTGGCGAAGATCGAGGAGCAGTTCTCGGACGGTGCCAACCTCAACGAGGTCGCCAAGTCGATCGGCGCGCAGGTCCAGACCACCCCGCCGGTCACCGCCGACGGCGGTGTCTACATGCAGCCGGGCCAGACCGCTCCCGAACAGCTGCGCGCCGTGCTCGCCACCGCCTTCTCGATGGACCAGGAGCAGCCGCAGGTCGCCGAGGTCGAGCGCGGCAAGAGCTTCGCCATCTTCGACGTCACCGAAATCGCCGCCTCGGCACCCGCCCCGCTCGCCCAGATCAAGGACGACGTGAAGCTGGCCTGGGCGATCGACGCCGGCTCCAAGGCCGCCAAGGCGGCGGCGCTGCGGATGCAGGCCGAGATCCGCAAGGGCAGCAGCGTCGAGCAGGTCATGGCCGCCTCGGGCAAGAAGCTGCCGCCGCCCCAGCAGATTTCGATGTCGCGCCCGACGCTGGCCGCCGCGCTCAACTCGGGCCGCGAAGTGCCGCCGCCGGTCTCGCTGATGTTCCACATGTCGAAGGGCGCCGTGAAGGTGCAGTCGGCAGCGGGCGATCGCGGCTGGTTCGTGGTGCAGCTCAGGGACATCGTCGCGGGCAAGGTCGATTCTCCCGACATGGTGAAGAGCACCCGCAACGAACTGGGCCAGCAGCTCGGCCAGGCCTATGCCACCGCGTTCGGCCAGGCTGTCCGCAAGGAAGTCGGCGTCAAGCGCAATGCCGCCGCGATCAAGGCGGTGCGCGAGCAGCTCGCCGGCACGGCCTCGGCCAACTGACAACACAACCGGCACAAAGGCAGGACATGAAGCGCGAATCGGATCGGTCGGCGGCATTGGAGCAGCTTGCGAAGGGCAGGCCCGCCCTCGTCTGGCGCCGCCTCGTCGCCGATACGGAGACGCCGGTCGGCGCCGCGCTCAAGCTGTTCGAGGACGGTCGCGGCGATTTCCTGCTCGAATCGGTGGAAGGCGGCGAGACGCGCGGGCGCTACAGCCTGATCGGCCTCGATCCGGACCTCGTGTTCCGCGCCAGCGGCCCGTCCTGCGAGATCAACCGCGACTGGCAGGCTGATCGCGACGCCTTCTCGCCCCTCCCGGGCGACAGCCTCGTCGAACTGCGCGCGCTCGTCGAAAGCTGCCGTTGCGACGTCCCCGAGGCGCTTCCCCGCGCGCTGGCCTGCCTCGTCGGCTACTTCGGCTACGAGACCATCGGCCTTGTCGAGAAACTGCCGCGCGCAGCCCAGAGCCCGCTCCAGCTGCCGGACATGCTGTTCGTCCGCCCCTCGCTGGTCCTGGTGTTCGACCGGCTGTCGGACGAACTGTTCTGTGTCGCGCCGGTGTGGCCGGGCAGCGGGAGCCCGATGCAGTCGGTGCTGGCCGCCGCCGAGCGGATCGACGAAGCGCTCCGCCGCCTCGCCGCCCCCGCCCCGGTTTCGGCAGCCCCGGCCAACCTGCCCGAGCCCGTCCAGACCGCGGTCATGGCGCCCGAGGACTACAAGGCCATGGCGCTCAGGGCCAAGGATTACATCGAGGCGGGCGACATCTTCCAGGTCGTGCTGGCCCAGCGCTTCACGTGCGACTTCCCGCTGCCGCCGCTGGCGCTCTACCGGGCGCTGCGCCGCGTGAACCCCTCGCCGTTCCTCTACTTCCTCGACCTGCCCGGCTTCGCGCTGATCGGGTCGAGCCCAGAAATCCTGGTGCGCGTGCGCGACGGCGAGGTCACCATCCGCCCGATCGCCGGCACGCGCCCGCGCGGACGGACGACGGCCGAGGACAAGGCCAACGAAGTCGCCCTGCTCGCCGATCCCAAGGAACGCGCCGAGCACCTCATGCTGCTCGACCTCGGCCGCAACGACGTCGGCCGCGTCGCCGAGGCCGGCACCGTCGAGGTGACCGACAGCTACACGATCGAACGCTACAGCCACGTCATGCACATCGTCTCGAACGTGGTCGGCCGGCTCGATACCGCCGGGCACGACGCGATCGACGCGGTGCTCGCGGGCTTCCCCGCCGGCACCGTCTCGGGCGCGCCGAAAGTCCGTGCCTGCGAGATCATCGCCGAGCTGGAGCCTGAGACGCGCGGCCCCTACGCGGGCGGCGTCGGCTACTTCGCGCCCGACGGCTCGGTCGACAGCTGCATCGTCCTGCGCACCGGGCTGCTCAAGGACGGCGTGCTCCACGTCCAGGCGGGCGCCGGCATCGTCGCCGACAGCGACCCCGACTACGAACAGCGCGAATGCGAAGCCAAGAGCGGCGCCATGTTTGCCGCCGCGCGCGAAGCGGTGAGGGTCGCGGGGGAACCCGGGTTCGGGCAGTGAGCGGGTTGTTCACGACGACATATCACTTACCCGACTACATTCGCGCCAACCGCCTCGTCCTGATCCGACACTGGTTCAGGTGGCAAATCGGATTGGCCTTGCTGGTCGCATTCATCTGCATCGCCGCCATCAATTTTGAAGTCTGCTGTGGCTCGACCGTAGCAGGGATCGGCGCAGCCGCATTGAAGGCCGTCGCGTATTTCGTCGGGGCAGCCTTTCTCGCCGCCATCTACGTCCTCTATTCACTGCCGCGAACAGTAACGGCTGCGTGGAAACGCAAACAGCTTGACGGTAAGAGAGCCGCCTACACGCTTTTGCCGGACGGTTTCTTCGTGTCCAGCCATGCGGTTGAAGGCCGGTTCTCTTGGCATGAAATTCAGTGGTGGGCCGAGGACAAGGAACTTGTGATCGTCAAAGTTTCTGGAAGAATGATGTGCTGGTTCTCAAAGGCGCAAATTGAACCCGCCTTGCTGGACGCCATCCGTAGCGGGCTCACCAGCGCGCACGTTCGCCGAATCTGACGCGATGTACAAATCCTCGATCCCGCTTTGCCTCGCATTCCTCGCCGCCTGCTCCTCCGACCCCGCTCCCAAGCCCGAAACCCCGCCCCCGCCGCCCTGCGTCGGCGCGATGTTCGAGGGGGCGAGCTTCACCCACTGCACCGCGATTCCTGGTCGCCACGCCATCCACACGGTACTCGGGCCCAAGGGCGGCGCGCCGTACCGCAGCCTGTCGCAACTGGCGGTCGATCGCCCGGCGAAGAGCCACGAAGTCGCTTTCGCCATGAACGGCGGCATGTTCGATGCGGCCGGTTATCCGATCGGCTACTACGTCGAGGAAGGCAAGAAGCGCCACGCGCTCAACACCAACGAGGGCTGGGGCAACTTCCACCTGCTGCCCAACGGCGTGTTCTATGGCGACGCCAGCGGCCATTGGCAGGTCCGCACCGCCGAGGATTTCAGGAAGTCCGTCACCGACCGCCCCGACTTCGGCACCCAGTCCGGCCCGATGCTGGTCATCGATGGCAAGCTGCACCCGAAGATCGACGCGGGAAGCGATGAAAAAAGCAAGTCGCTCAAGGTCCGCAACGGCGTCGGCGTGGACGCCAGGGGCCGCGCCCACTTCGTGATTTCCGACGAGCCGGTCTCCTTCGGCAAGCTCGCCCGCTACTTCCGCGACGGGCTGAAATGCCCGAATGCCCTGTTCCTCGATGGCAGCGTATCCTCGCTCTGGGACCCGGAACACGGCCGCGTCGACGGCGGGCCTCCGCTCGGCCCCTTGATCGTGGTCGAAAAAAGCGCAAAGGCGAAACCATGATCCTCGTCATCGACAATTACGACAGCTTCACCTGGAACCTCGTCCACTACGTCATGGAACTTGGCGCAGAGGTGCAGGTCGTGCGCAACGACGCCCTCAGCGTGGACCTGGCGATGGACATGGGCGCGCAGGGCTTCCTGGTGTCGCCCGGCCCCTGCACGCCGAACGAGGCGGGCATCAGCCTCGACCTCGTGGGTGCGGCGGCGAAGGCGGGCGTTCCCCTGCTCGGCGTGTGCCTCGGCCACCAGTCGATCGGCCAGCACTTCGGCGGCAAGGTCGTGCGCGGCGGGCTGATGCACGGCAAGACCTCCACCATCACACACGACGGCA
>DATKFS010000261.1:0-2942 GCA_035511275.1 Novosphingobium sp. | reverse complement strand
ATGTCGAGGTAAGGTGTCAGCAGCCCTTCGGCCATCAGCGGGATCACCGCGTCGACGTGGGGGTAGGGGTAGACGTAGTGCAGGCGCACCCAGGGCTTGCGGCCCTGCGCATCACTCAACTGGCCGAGTTCGCGCGCGAGGTCGGTCATGTGGGTGCGGACGGCATGGTCCTTCCACATGCGCTCCTCGTGGCGCACATCGACGCCGTAGGCGGAGGTGTCCTGGCTTATGACGAGCAGTTCGCGCGTGCCCGCCTGCACCAGCTTCTCCGCCTCGCGCAGCACCGCGTCGACGCGCCTGCTCGCCAACTTGCCGCGCAGGCTGGGGATGATGCAGAAGCTGCACGCGTGGTTGCAGCCCTCGGAAATCTTGAGGTAGCTGTAGTGGCGCGGGGTCAGCTTGACCCCGGCCTCGTCATAGGCCTGCGGGATCAGGTCGAGATAGGGCGACAGTTCGGGCGGCGCCGCTTCGTGGACGGCCTCGACGACCGCCTCGTACTGGTGCGCGCCGGTAACGGCGAGGACCTGCGGGAATTTCGCGCGGATCACCTCCGCCTCGTTGCCCATGCAGCCGGTGACGATCACGCGGCCGTTCTCGGCAATGGCCTCGCCGATCGCCGCGAGGCTTTCCTCCTTGGCGGAATCGAGGAAACCGCAGGTGTTGACGAGGACCACGTCGGCGCCGGAATAGTCCGGGCTCATGGTGTAGCCGTCGGCACGCAGGCGCGTGAGGATGCGCTCGGAATCGACGAGCGCCTTGGGGCAGCCGAGGCTGACCATGCCGACCTTGGGCGGGGAGGGGAGTTCTATAGCCATGGGATTGGCCGCGCCGATACGCGCATTGGACCCGAGAGTCACGAAAAACGAATCGCCCGGGGGTTCGTTGCGAATCGATTGCAGCCAGGACCGCTGCTTGCCTAACGCATCCCGGGCTGCAAGACATGTCCCAATTGAACACAAAGAGGTGTCGCGATGGGTCCTGTGAACTGGTTGGCCGTGGTGCTCGCGGCCGCACTCGCGCTGGCGATCGGGATCGTCTGGAACGGTCCGCTGTTCCGTACCGGGCGCCAGTTGTTGCCCGGCAATTCGCAGCGGGCGGGCAACTATGCGGTGGTCGGGATCGTGTTCCTGATCAGCTCGGTCATGCTCGGCCACATGTTCGCGCGCATCGGCGCCGAAACGTTGGCGGTGAAGCCGTGGCTCTACTTCATGCAGACCGGCGGCGTCGCCATCGCCTTCGTCATTCCGTCCGTCTGGCTGACCCACGTCCGCAACCGGGCCGAGCCCGCGCGCCGGGTGATCGACTGCCTGTTCTGGCTGATCGCCTACCTCGCCATGGGCCTGGTGTTCTGGGCGCTAGCCTGACCCTTCCCGGTCGACGGAGGCGGCGACCTCGACGATGATGTCACCAGGTTCCAGGACATGGGCCTCCTTTTCCCAGAAGCCGATCGCGCGCTTGCCGCGGTAGATTCGCACGCCCTTGCCGGTGCGGATCTGCTCCAGCGGCTTGCCGATCTCGTCCGCCGTCACCGGCCGCTCGACCAGCTGGACGCGCCCGCCGACCGAAGCGAGGTCGGACATGTATTCGGCGATATGCTGTCCTTCGGCCGAGCCGGCCAGCAGCAGGCCGGTGAAGCGCACCGGGTTGATGACGTTGTCGGCACCCGCCTGCCGCGCGAGCAGTTCATTGTCGTCCGCGCGCACTACAGCGGTGATCGGCACGCCGGGCGCAAGATGGCGCGCGGTGAGGACGATGAGGATCGTGGTGTCGTCGCGCCCGGCCGAGATGAGGATCGAGCGGGCGAGCCCGACGCGCACCGCCGCCAGCGTCTCGTCCCGGGTGGCGTCGCCTTCCAGCACGTTGCAACCGGCCTGCTCCGCCACCTTGAGGCGGGCGGGCGAGGGATCGACGACGACGATGCACGAGGCCTCGGTGCCGCGCGCGATCAGTTCCTGCACGGCTTCCGACCCGCTGACGCCGTAGCCCAGCACGACGATATGGTCCGCCAGGCGTTCCTGGATGCGCTTCATGCGCCACGTCTCCCAGCTGCGCTTGATGATAAAGTTGTAGGCCGTGCCCACGAAGATGAAGATCACCGCGAACCGGATGGGGGTGACGATCACCGCCTCGATCAGCCGCGACTTGTCGCTCACCGGGGCGATGTCGCCGAAGCCGGTGGTGGTGATCGAGATCATGGTGAAATAGAACACGTCGAGAAAGCTGACGGCACCGTCGTGCGTGTCCTTGAGGCCGTCCCGGTCGATCCAGTGGATCAGCACGACGAAGAACACGAGCGCGAAGGCGCCGCCGAGGCGCAGCCCGAGGTCCGCCCAGACCGGCAGCGCCACCGCGCGTTTCAGCGGCTTGGCCAGCATTGGCGGGGAGCGCCGCTTGGAGGCGTTCCCGCTCACGGTGCCTTGGGCAGTTCGCCCAGCGGATCGACCGGCTTGCCGTCCCGCCGGACCTCGAAGTGCAGTTCGGAGCCCTTGGCCTTGCCGGTATCGCCCACCAGTCCCACGCGCTCCCCGGTGGCGACTTTCGCGCCTTCCTTGACGGTCACGCGGCTGAGGAACCCGTAGGCAGTGAACCAGCCGCCGCCGTGATCGAGCACGACGAGGTTGCCGAACTGGTCTGCTTCCTTGCCCGCGAAGGTCACGGTCCCGGGGGCGGCGGCGCGGACCATGGTGCCCTTGGGCGCCTTGATGTCGAGACCGTCGTGATAGTCGCTGCCGCCGGCATCGTAGCCGCGCCGGACCGGCCCGGTGAGAGGCCATTCGAAGCGCGGCGCCTTCGGCGCTGCTGTCCTGGCCGGGCGCAGTCGAGAGCAGAGCACATGGTCACGTCACGAAATCTGCCGGGCCGCGTGCTCGGTCTGGCTTTTCTTCTTCTTGGATTATGCCTTGCCGCGGGAGGAGCCTGGCTCGTGTCGCTCGGCGGCGCGT
>DATKFS010000260.1:0-9583 GCA_035511275.1 Novosphingobium sp. | reverse complement strand
GCGAGATAGGCGGTGACGCTCTCGCGGAATTCATGGAGCAGCGCCGCGAACTCGGCCTCGCCGAGGCGCGGGGCGGGCTCGTAGTCGATCTCGACCACCACGGCGCCCGCGCGCTTCATGTCCGCCACGGCCCGGTCGAACAGTGCACCGAGGGCGGGGATCGGGCCGACTTGCCGGCGCAGCACACCCACCCGCACGCCGGCCAGCGTGGCCTTGCCGAGCCCCCTGGAGAAGTCGACCGCATGGCGTCCCGCCTCGGCGGTGGCGGGATCGGCCTTGTCCGGCCCGGCCATCGCGGTGAGCAGCAGCGCGGCATCGGCGACGCTCGTCGTCATCGGCCCGGCGGTGTCCTGCACCGGGCTGATCGGCACCACCAGCGCGCGGCTGACGAGGCCGACGGTGGGCTTGAAGCCGACCACGCCGTTGACCGAGGCGGGGCAGGTGATCGAGCCGTCGGTCTCGGTGCCGATCGCCGCCCAGGCAAGCCCCGCCGCCACCGCCGCGCCGCTGCCGGACGACGAGCCGCAGGGACTGCGGTCCAGCGCGTGGGGGTTGCGGGTCTGCCCGCCGACCGCGCTCCACCCGCTCGACGAGCGGTCCCCCCGGAAGTTGGCCCATTCGGAGAGGTTGGTCTTGCCCAGGATAACCGCGCCCGCCTTGCGCAGCCTTGCCACCAGCGGGGCGTCGCGCCCGGTGGCATTGTCCTTGAGCGCGAGGCTGCCGGCGGTGGTGGGCATGTCGCGCGTCTCGATATTGTCCTTCACCAGCACCGCGCGTCCGGCGAGCGGCCCCTTCGCGCGCCCCGCCACCGCGATCGAGGCGGCGGGCGCGACGGTGACGACGGCGTGGATCGCCGGTCCGACATCGTCGAGCGCGGCGATCCGGTCGAGGTAGGTCGCGGGCGTCTCGAGGGCGGCGGCGAGGAGGGTTGCGGAGAGGGCGGCAGGGCAGATGGAACCGGATCGGCGCATGTTCTTGTGAAATCCCCCGAGGGGCGGGCCATGCCGGACGGGGGCCGCGCCGCTGCGGGAGAACCTGCGCGGCCGCGCGGGGCATGGCAACCCCGCCGTTAACCGACCGCGCGGCGGAGTTGTCCGCAAGCGCCGCGCCGATTGATCGGTTAATCCCCTTGAATGTCGGCGCAGGCCACGCGACATAGGCGGTCCACACCACATGAGGACTCCCATGCTCGACCTGTTCGGCGCTTCCAACGCCCAAGGAAAGTTCACCACCGATCCCGTGACCGGCGCGCTCGTGCCGATGGTCGTCGAGCAGACCAGCCGCGGCGAGCGCAGCTTCGACATCTATTCGCGCCTGCTGCGCGAGCGGATCGTGTTCATCACCGGCCAGGTCGAAGACCACATGGCCTCGCTGATCGTCGCGCAGCTGCTGTTCCTCGAGTCGGAAAACCCCTCGAAGGACATCTCGATGTACATCAACTCGCCGGGCGGCGTGGTGACCGCCGGCATGGCGATCCACGACACCATGCAGTACATCAAGCCGCGCGTGTCGACCGTGTGCATCGGCCAGGCCGCCTCGATGGGCAGCTTCCTGCTTGCCGCCGGCGAGCCGGGCATGCGCATCGCTCTGCCGAACGCCCGCATCATGGTGCACCAGCCCTCGGGCGGCGCGCAGGGCATGGCCAGCGACATCGAGATCCAGGCGCGCGAGATCCTGCGCATGCGCCGCCGCCTGAACGATCTCTACGTGAAGTACACCGGCAAGTCGCTCGACGAGATCGAGAAGGCGATGGACCGCGACACCTTCCTCGAAGCCGAGGAAGCGCTGGCGTTCGGCCTCGTCGACAAGGTCTTCGAAACCCGGCCGGAAGGCGACAAGCCCGCAGGCTGACGGCCCGACGCCCGCTTGCGGTAAAATGGGACCGGCGCTTTCAGCCTATGGCAAGGATTCTGGCCTAGGATTGCAAAACCGGTCCCCCGCAGGGTAGAGTGGACGAGTCGCCTCGTTTGGAGGCTAAAGACGGAAAATGACGAAATTGAGCGGATCTGACGCGAAAAGCACCCTTTACTGCAGCTTCTGCGGCAAGTCGCAGCACGAAGTGCGCAAGCTGATCGCGGGACCAACGGTCTTCATCTGCGACGAATGCGTCGAGCTTTGCAACGACATCATTCGCGAGGAAACGAAGGCCGGCATCGCGGGGCGCAAGGACGGCGAAGTCGTCTCTCCCCGCGAAATCTGCGAGACGCTGAACGACTACGTGATCGGGCAGGAGCGTGCCAAGCGCGTCCTGTCGGTGGCTGTCCACAACCACTACAAGCGCCTCAAGCACAGCGGCAAGCAGGGCGACGTCGAACTGTCGAAGTCGAACATCCTGCTGGTCGGGCCGACCGGCTCGGGCAAGACGCTGCTCGCGCAGACGCTCGCCAAGACCTTCGACGTGCCCTTCACCATGGCCGATGCCACCACGCTGACGGAAGCCGGCTACGTGGGCGAGGACGTGGAGAACATCATCCTCAAGCTGCTCCAGTCGTCCGACTACAACGTCGAGAAGGCGCAGCAGGGCATCGTCTACATCGACGAGATCGACAAGATCAGCCGCAAGGCCGAGAACCCGTCGATCACGCGCGACGTATCCGGTGAAGGCGTGCAGCAGGCGCTGCTCAAGCTGATGGAAGGCACCACCGCCTCGGTCCCGCCGCAGGGCGGCCGCAAGCACCCGCAGCAGGAATTCCTGCAGGTGGACACGACTAACATCCTGTTCATCTGCGGCGGCGCCTTCGCCGGCCTCGAAAAGATCATCGCCGACCGCCTGCAGAAGCGCTCCATCGGCTTCGGCGCGCATGTCGCCGATCCGGACAAGCGCCGCGTGGGCGAACTGCTCCAGAAGGCCGAGCCCGAGGATCTCCTCAAGTTCGGCCTGATCCCCGAGTTCGTCGGCCGCCTGCCGGTGATCGCGACCCTCAACGACCTCGACATCGAGGCGCTGGTCAAGATCCTCAAGGAGCCGCGCAACGCGCTGATCAAGCAGTACGCCCGCCTGTTCGAGCTGGAGGACGTGGAACTCACGTTCACCGACGAGGCGCTCGAGGCGATTGCCCAGAAGGCGATCGACCGCAAGACCGGCGCGCGCGGCCTGCGCTCGATCGTGGAAGGGCTGCTGCTCGACACCATGTTCGACCTGCCGACCGAGCGCGACATCGCCGAAGTCGTCGTCGACAAGGACGTGGTGGAGGGCCGCAAGGAACCCGTCCGCGTCCTCAAGGGCGACAAGGCGGAAGAAGCGGCCTGATCGCCGCGCTCCCGCGCTGAAATCGAAAGGCCGCTCGCCGCAAGGTGGGCGGCCTTTTCGTTTGTGCCGTCGGGGCAGGGCGGCGCGGTCTTTCCTTTGCGCGGCAAGCTGATATGCTCGGCCCCACGGGCAACGCGGGCGCCCGTACAGACGGCAACGTCCAAGTTCCGCTCCCATGTCCGCGTCCGCGGCAGGAGCGATCGATGACACCTACCGTTGAGCCCACGCCTTCCCAGATCACGCCGGCCCGGCCCACACCCTCCGAGCCAACGCCGGCCCAGCCTGCCCCTCCGCAGATCACGCTGGCGGCGCTGTTCCTCAAGTTCCTGCGCTTCGGCTGCACCGCTTTCGGCGGGCCGGTGGCGCAGATCGCCATGATCCGGCGCGCGCTGGTGGACGAGGAGCGGTGGATATCCTCGCCCCGGTTCAACCGGCTGCTGGCGGTGATGCAGATCCTGCCGGGGCCGGAGGCGCACGAGCTGTGCGTGCACATGGGGATGATGGCGCGGGGCCGCATCGGCGGCGTGCTCGCCGGACTGGGGTTCATGCTGCCCGGATTCCTGCTGATGCTGGCGGCGGGCTGGGCCTATCGCGGGCTGATCGGCGAAAGCCCCGGCCTTGCCGCCGCCTTCCTCGGCGTCCAGGTCGTGGTGCTGGCGATCATCGCGCGGGCGGTCCATCGGATCGGTGGCCACGTGCTGGAGGACAAGCTGCTCTGGGCGCTCGCTGCGATGGCCTTCGCCGCGACGCTGGGCGGCGTGCCGTTCTGGATCCCGCTGGCGGCAGGCGGCCTCGCCTATGCGCTGGCCGAGCGGCGCGGCCTTGCCATCGCGCTCGTCATTGCCGCCGCCGCGCTGGCGATCGGGCTGCGCGAGCCGGGCGGGGTCGCCTTCCACGCGGTCGTGGCGGCGCAGGGCGCGCCCACCGTGCCGCTGCTGTTCCTGGCCGGGCTGAAAGGCGGGCTGCTGACCTTCGGCGGCGCCTATACCGCCATACCCTACGTGCGCTCCGACACCGTGGGCCGGGGCTGGATCGGCGACGGACCCTTCCTCGACGGCGTGGCGCTGGCGGGCGTGCTGCCGGCGCCGCTGGTGATCTTCGCGACCTTCGTCGGCTATGTCGCGGGCGGGCTGCCGGGCGCGGTGGCGATCACCGCGGGGATGTTCCTGCCCGCCTTCGCCTTCTCGCTGCTGCTGTTCGGGCACCTGGAGGCCATCGTCGAGAACGCCGCCTTCCACCGCCTGCTCGCGGGCGTCGCGGCGGCGGTCGTCGGCGTGATCGGGGCGACGTTCATCCAGCTCGCGCTGGCGGTTCTCCACCGCATCTCCACGCCTCTGGTGGCACTGGCGATCTTCGCGGCGGGCGCGGCGGCGATGTGGACGCTGAAGGGCCGGTGGGTGACGCCCCTGCTGGTCGCCGCAGGCGCCGCCGCCGGCTGGCTCCTCAACCCCTGAGCGGTCCGCTCAGGCCCGCACCACGTCGATCGCGATGCCCATGTGGTCGGTCGCCGTGGTGCCGGACGAGGACTGCGAGAAGTACACCACCCGCTGCACTCGCACGGTGGAGCGGTCGTAGACGGCGACGTCGTACATCTTCTTGCCCGAGCTGTTGGTGCCGCTTTCGCTGTGGAGATAGGTATCGACCGGCTCGATAGTGCTGCCGCTGAAGGCGTTGGCATAGTCCGCTCCAGTAGCGCCCCGGGCGTCTTCCAGGCAGGCGCGGGTCTGGTCGGCGCTGCCCTGGTTGGTGTCGCCCATGACGAGGTCGATGCCGCGATAGCCCTGCCGCACCGCTTCCTGGATGATCCCGGCGTAGAAACGCGCGGTCCTGATGCGGTCGGTGGCGAACTCGTTGGGGACATGAACGAACAGCACGCAAAGGCCGCCGATGTCGATGCACAGGTAGCCGATCCCCTCGGTCACCACCCTGGACTGGGCGCCGCGACCGGAGGAGGTGAACGAGGTGAAGCACTGGCAGTTCTTGCCCGCCAGCGTGGTATGCGTGGACAGGCCGGGGAAGGCGCGCATGGCCGCGAAATCACCGTGGCTGGCGACGTCCAGCTCGCCGCAGACCAGCAGGTCGATCTCGTCGTGGAGCGCGCGCGTGGAGTTCTGGTAGATCTGCTCGATCTGCGCCCGCAGCGGGCCGAGCGAGGCGGCGCCGCGCGGTGCCAGCTGGGCGACGGGCACGAGATGCGCCGGACCCTGCACGATCGTCGCCGGGTCCTCGGGAATGGAGGGATAGACCAGCGCGTTCACCTTGCCGGCGACGCGGTCGTTGGTCTTCTGCGTGAACTGGTTCTGGAAGATGGCCTGCGCGTCGTGCGTGTTGCAGGCTTTCGATTCGAAGGACTGGTACGCGATGATGGTCACGGCCTGTCGCACTCCCCCTTTTGGTCCGGCAATTGCTAGGCCGCGCCCGGCCGGTGGGCAAGCCGGCTGGAGATGACAAATCCCGTTCATTTTCAGCGTTTCGCCGCGCGCGCGATATCGCTGCGGGCGGCTTGGCAAGCGGCCGTCGCCGCCGCACCCTGCCCGCCAGAACACGAGGGTAGAGAACATGGCGCGCATTGCGGTCTCGCGGGTGATCCACACGATCCACGCCACTACCGACATCTACAAGTGCCGGCTGCTGTACCAGGACGCGCTGGGCGGGCTGGTCTTCGCCGAGAACTATTTCCCGGCCGAGGACCGCGACGCCGCGCTGCTCTACGTGACCGACCACATGGTCGAGCCGATGGCGCCGCGCAACGCGGACGACCTGACCAAGCCTTACGCGCGGCAGGCGGCGCGGATCGGGCAGCAGTTCCACTCGTTCGAGATCAAGGTGGCGGATGGAAAGGCGGCGAGCGCCGCTTTCCGCGAGGCGGGCTGCACGGTCGCCAGCGACTACGGCGTGTTCTTCTTCGTGAAGCCCGAATCGACCGGCGGCGTCCTGCTCGAGGTCTGCGAGTTGCCGATGCCCAACGACCCGTGGGAGCGCGGCAACTGGGACCCGAAGGTGGGCGCGGGGCACCACTGCACCGTCACCGGGCTCGACCATATCGCCTGCGTCACCGCCGACATCGAGGGTGCGCTGCGCTTCTTCACGCAAGTTGTCGACGGCGAGGTGCTGGAGGACGCGGCGACGGACCTGCCGCAGCCCGGGCGGCGCGTGCTGCTGCGCGTGGGCGATACGCGCGTGGCCTTTCTCCAGCCTGACGATCCCGCGTCCGGCCCGCTCGGCGCGTTCCTCGCGGGACCGCAGAACGGCATTTACGCGCTGGTCTGGAAAGTCGCCGACGCCGCTGCGGCGCGGGCTCACTTCGAGGGCAAGCTCAAGCTGCGGCTGACGGGCGAGGGCAGCGTCTCTGCCGGCTTCGCGATCGATCCGGACGACTTCCTCGGCGCGCGGCACGAGTTCGTCGGCGGCTGATCGCTCAGACCACCGCTTCGCTTTCGAGCGCGCAGGGGGAAGCGGCGCCGGTCTCGATCTGGATGGTCGGGTGGCCGATGCCGAATGCGTGCGCGAGATCGTCGGCCAGCGCGCAGCGGAAGGCGTCGCCGGGCTGGCCGGCGGGCATGACGAGGTGCGCGGTGAGCGCGGTCTCGGTGGTGCTCATCGGCCAGATGTGGAGGTCGTGGACGCGGGTGACGCCGGGACGGGCCTCCAGGAAGGCACGCACCTTGGCGCCGTCGATCCCCTCGGGCACGCCGAGCATCCCCATGTGGAGCGAATCGCGCAGCAGCCCCCAGCTCGACCAGGCGATCACCGCCGTGATGACCAGCGAGGCGATCGGATCGACCAGCGCCCAGCCGGTCCAGGTAATGAGGAGGCCCGCCGCGACCACCCCGACCGACACCAGCGCGTCGGCCATGAGGTGGACGAAGGCCGCGCGCAGGTTGAGGTCGGACTTGGCGCCCTTCGCGAAGAGCAGGGCGGAGAGCGCATTGACCGCGATGCCGAGCCCGGCGACGACCATCATCGTCGTGCCCGCGACCGGCTCCGGATCGGCCATGCGGCGCACCGTCTCGACGAGGATCGCCCCGATCGCCACCCACAGCAGCGCCGCGTTGGCGATGGCGGCGAGGATCGAGGAGCTTTTCAGCCCATAGGTGAAGCGCTCGGACGGAGGGCGCGCGGCGAGCACGCTGGCGACCCATGCCAGCACGAGGGACAGCACGTCGGAGAGGTTGTGCCCGGCGTCCGCCAGCAGCGCCATCGACCCGCTCAACAGCCCCGACGCGATCTCGGCGACGACGAAGACGAGGTTCAGCGTGACGGCGATCGCGAAGGCGCGGCCCACGCTGCCGGGGGCGGGCGGGGAGTGGTGTCCATGCGCATGACCATGCGAATGGCCGTGCCCGTGTTGATGCCCATGCCCGTGGCTGTGATGATGTCCGGCGCCCATGGATGCCGGATTGCCATGAGGACGCGGGCGGTATCAAGCGATGACGTATCATCACACGCCAAGCGGCCGTGTCTTAGGGATTTTCCCTCGCAAATGCACATCGCAGACGCAGCAATCGGTTTTCGCGGTGCGTGGCATTTATACCGCAGTGCACTATGCGACACTTAATTCAAAGCACTGATAAACCTAGATAAAAACCCGTCCAGCAAGGGTATGTGACCATAGTGTCACAAAATTTCGCGTCATTGTAGCCAAATGATTCCCAAATGTCAGAAAGTTGTCATATGGCACTGCTCTTAGCAGCCGCAGCAATCATGCGGCGCAAGCAGTTCGTCGCACCATTGTGACCACTTCCGTCTGACAAGCTCAGGGGCATACGATGAAAATTCAATCCCTCCTTACCACGGCGACCAGCACCCTGGCCGTCGGCGCCGCGTTCCTCGCGGTCCCTGCGTTCGCGCAGTCCACCGGTTCGCTCGACTTCGAAGAAGGCGAGATCGTCGTCACCGGCCAGACCGCGCGCGGCGTTGCCGGCGTGCAGCTGCCCGCCACGACCAAGGCCAAGCAGGTCCTGACGCAGGAGATCATCTCCACGCAGGCTCCCGGCCAGTCGATCAACGACATCATCAACCTGGTTCCGGGCGTCAGCTTCCAGAACAACGATCCGTTCGGTTCGGCCGGCGGCACGCTGACCATCCGCGGCTTCGACGACGGCCGCATCTCGCAGACCTTCGACGGTATCCCGCTGAACGACACGGGCGGCTACGCTCTGTACTCGAACCAGCAGCTCGACCCCGAACTGATCGAGCAGGTCAACGTCAACCTCGGCTCGACCGACGTCGACTCGCCGACCGCCGCCGCCACCGGTTCGACCGTCAACTACCGCACCCGCAACCCCACCGACGAGTTCGGCGCGCGGATGCTGGGTTCGATCGGCGACTTCAACTTCATGCGCATGTTCGGTGAAATCGACACCGGCATCCTGAACTCGTCGGGCACCAAGGCGTTCTTCGCCGCTTCCAAGGCGACCAACGACGTCGTCTTCGGCAAGATCGGCCAGATCGACAAGATGCAGCTGAACGCCAAGATCTACCAGCCGCTGGGCGACAATGGCGACTTCATCTCGATCGCCGGCCACTGGAACCGCAACCGCAACAACTTCGGTGGCTCGGTGCCGCTGCGCAACGACGCGACCCGCATCGTCAACAGCGACTCGAACGTCGGCCGCTTCCCGAACTCGAAGGCCGAGCGTGACGACTACGATGTCGGCGCCTACGATGCCGCCAACTGCCCGGTCCGGGCCGGCGTCACCGGCGTTGCCGATGCGGCCAGCAGCTGCGGTTCGCTCTACGAGTACCGCTTCAACCCGTCGAACACGGGCAACATCCGCATCAACTCGAAGTTCACGCTCAGCGACAAGCTGACGCTGACCGTCGATCCCAGCATCCAGTACACCAAGGCCAACGGCGGCGGCACGGTCGTCGCGCGTGAAGGCTTCTACACCCAGACCGCCAACGCCACGCGCGCCGCGATCACGGCCGCACAGCAGGTCTCGGGCTACCTCGGCGGCGCGCCCTACTTCGGCGGCGTCGACCTCAACGGTGACGGCGACACCCTCGACCAGGTCCGCGTCCTCGCGCCGAGCAACACCGAGACCTGGCGCCTGGGCGTCATCGCCTCGCTGCGCTACGACTTCGATGACTACAACCGCGTCCGTATCGCCTACTCGTACGATCGCGGCCGTCACCGCCAGACCGGCGAAGTCAGCCTGATCAAGCCGAACGGCTTCGCCACCGACGTCTTCTCCGACAGCGCCCTGACCGACGCCGAGGGCAACGTCCTGCAGAAGCGCGACCGCCTGTCCTACGCGATCCTGCACCAGGTTTCGGGCGAATACTCGGGTGACTACCTGAACGACACGCTGCACGTGAACATCGGCGTGC
>DATKFS010000259.1:0-6005 GCA_035511275.1 Novosphingobium sp. | reverse complement strand
CGATCACCTATCACCAGGGCCGCCTGATCGCGGGCGAACTGCGCGTGGACGGGCGCATCATGGAGCTGGACCGCGACGGCGGCGCGCCCCGCGTCATCTACGAAGGCGTGCCGATGGTGAACGCCTTCGAGGTCGGCCCGGACGGCAAGCTCTACTTCCCCGCGCAGGGCGCCAACGAGATCTGGCGCATCGGGCTCGACGGCGGCGAGCCCGAGGTGGTGGCCAAGGACCTCGGCGTGCCGGACTCGGTCAAGTTCCACCCCGACGGCTCGATCATCTCGACGCAGGTCTATTCGGGGCAGGTCCTCAAGATCGACCCGCGCACCGGCGACAAGACGTTGCTGGCCGACATCGGGCCGGGGCTCGACAACGTCGCCTTCGTGAACGGGCGCACGTTCGTGTCCCACATCAACGGCTCGATCACCGAGATCCTCGAGCCCGGCAAGACGAAGCCGCTGGTCGAGAAGGGGCTGCAGTGGCCGCTCGGCATCGCGGTGGACGCGCATGGCCATGTCCTCGTGGCGGACGGGGGCTTCTGCTACCTGCTGCGCGCGGGCGAGCACCTGCAGCTGGCGGGCATGCTGTTCTCGCCGGGCTTCCCCGGCTGGGTGCGCGATGCGGTGGCCAGCGGGGCGGACGAATGGATCGTCACGACGGCCAACGGCGTCGTCGCGCGGTGGAATCCGGCGGCGGCGACCAGCGAGGTCCTGGCGAGCGGCCATGACCGGCTCATGGGCGTCTCCGTCGGCCCCGGCGGCGGCGCGGTCTTCGCCGAGTTCGGCACCGGCAAGGTCTTCGCCGTCGAGGGCGGCAACGTCGTGGAACTGGCCTCCGGGCTGGATCGGCCGATGGGCGTCGCGGTGGCCGGCGACGGCACCGTCTACGTCGCCGAAAGCGGCGCGGGCCGCGTGGTCAAGCTGGCGGGCGGACGCAAGGAAGTGGTGCTCGACGGTCTCGCCCGGCCCGAGGGGCTGGCGATCGCGGCCGGCACGCTGTTCGTGGCGGACCCCGGCGCCAATGCCGTCGTCGCCAGCGACCTGTCGGGAGGGGCGCGCGAGGTCATCGCCACGGGCCTGCCGATCGGCGGCCCCGGCGGCGCGCAGCCGATCCAGCTCGGCGGCGTGGGTGACATGTGCGGGCCGATGAACACCTTCAACGGCGTCGCGGTCGCGCCCGACGGCACCGTCTACCTCTCCGCCGACGCCGAGGGCTCGGTCCTCGCGCTCCGCCGCACCTGATCCGGGAGTCCACGATGCTCAAGCAGATCTGCTTCTTCAGGAAGCGCCCCGACATGACCATGGACGAGTTCATGGACTACTACGAGAACCAGCACTCGCAGCTCTCCAAGAAGATGGGCGCGGCCCCGGCGATCCCCGGCGCGGTGCGCTACGTGCGGCGCTACCTCGTGCCCGAGCGGAACCCGATCACCGGGCAGGTCCACGACAGCGGCTACGACTGCATCATGGAAATCTGGTGGAACAGCCGCGAGGATTTCGAGCGCTCGCAGGCGATCATCTCCTCGCCCGAGCGCCTGCCGATGACCAAGGCCGACGAGGACAAGCTGTTCGCGGGCCATGAGAACCCGGTGGCGACCTGCATCGAATACGATTCGCCGATGGGCCCGAACGGCGAGGCGACCCGCGTCGCGCTGCAATATGGCGATTGACCCCGTCGTCCCCGGCGGTCCCGGATCAAGTCCGGGGCGACGTATCGCGCAAGGCTGACGTGACCATGCACGCCCCCGCACCTCCCACCGCCCGCGACGAATGGCGCGCGAACCCGCTGCTCCCGGTGGCGGCCGGGCTCGGCTATGCCACCAGCGTCATCCACATCTACGGCATCGGCCCGTTCTACGGCCCCGTCGCCACGGAATTCGGGTGGAGCCGCACCGAAGTCACCTTCGGGCTCACCATCGCCACGCTGGTGCAGGCGGTGGGCGGCGTGTTCATCGGCCTTGCAGTCGACCGCTTCGGCCCGCGCCGCTTCGGCGTCGTCGGCCTGCTGCTGCTCGGCCTCGCCTTCGCGGCGCTGGGGAGCGCGGACGGCTCTCTGCTCAACTGGTACCTGCTCTGGGGCCTGATCGCGCTGGCGGCGCTGCCGGTGCAGGCCTCGGTCTGGACGAGCGCGGTGGCCTCGCGCTTCACCGCATCGCGCGGCATGGCCTTCGCGGTGACGCTGTGCGGCGCCTCGATCGCGGCGGGGGTGTTCCCGCCGATGGCGACCGCGCTGATCGGCGGACTCGGCTGGCGCGCGGCGTTCCCGGCGCAGGCGGCGGCCTGGCTGCTGGTCGCCTTCCCGCTGATCTTCGTGTTTTTCCACGGCCGCTACGACAAGGGCCGCCGCCAGAAGACAGAGGACGCCGCCGCGCGTCCCGCCGACCTTCCGGGCGCGACCCTGCGCGAGGGCCTGACCTCCAGCGTCTACCACCGCCTGTTCGTCGCCAGCCTGCTGTTCACCTTCACCATCATCGCGCTCGTGGTCCACTTCACCGCGATCCTCGGCGATGCCGGGGCGAGCCCGATGGCGGCGGCGGGCATCGCCTCGTTCATCGGCTGGTTCTCGCTTGCCGGGCGGCTGGGGACGGGGATGCTGCTCGACCGCCTGCCCGCCTCGCTGGTGGGCGCGGCGGTGTTCATGCTGCCGGTGGCGGGCTGCCTGCTGCTCCTGCTGGGCGGCGGCTCGTTCCTGGCGATGGCGGGAGCCTCGGCGCTGATCGGCCTGACGCTGGGGGCGGAGATCGACGTCGTCGTCTACCTGCTCACCCGCCACTTCGGGCTGAGGAACTTCGGCGGCCTCTACGGCGGCCTGCTCGCGGCGCTGTCGATCGGCACCGCCATCGGCCCGCTCGCCGCCGCGCAGTTCTACGACCGGACCGGCAGCTATTCCGGCTTCCTGTGGCTGGCGCTCGGCTTCATGGCGGCAAGCAGCGTCGCCATCGGCTCCCTGCCGCGCGGCAAGGCGGCTTACGCGGCGCATTGATGCGTGCCCCCGCTCGCGCGCGAAGTTTGGCCCGGCCCATGCCCGTAACCGCACAGGCGATTTGCCCCTCCATGCCAATAATGAGATAACCGCCGCAAATCGGTACAATGGAATGCGAGGATACCATGGGTGAGATTGGCAAGATCGTGCAGGCGGCGGAGGAGCTTGTCGCTCCGGTCAACGTGCCGGCCGAGGCTTACGTTTCCCCCGAATACGCCAAGGCCGAGCGCGACAGGCTGTGGCGCAAGGTGTGGCTGCAGGCGGGCCGGATGGAGGACATCGAGCAGGTCGGCGCCTACATCACGTTCGACATCCTCGACGATTCGGTCATCATCGTGCGCGCCTCGGCGACAGAGATCCGCGCCTTCCACAATGTCTGCCCGCACCGTGGCCGCAAGCTGGTCGACACCCCGGCGGGCAAGCGCAACGCCCATGCCAGCCGACCGAACTTCATCTGCGGCTACCACGGCTGGACCTTCGGGCTCGACGGCAAGAACACCTACGTGGAGCACGAGGCCGACTGGCAGGGCCACCTGTGCGACGGCCTCGCCGACCTCGGCAAGGTGAAGGTGGAGACCTGGGGCGGCTGGATCTGGATCAACCTCGATCCCGAGGCCGGGCCGCTCGCCGAATACCTCCACCCCGCCGCCTCGATGCTCGCTCCCTACGGGCTGGAGAAGATGCGCCCGCGCTGGCGCAAGTGGGTGATCTTCGAATGCAACTGGAAGGTCGCGATGGAGGCGTTCTGCGAGACCTACCACGTCTCCACCACGCACCCCGAGTTCATGGAATTCGGCCAGTTCCGGGGCTGGGCGCGCAACCAGGGGCTGCACTCCAACATCGGCTACGAGGCGCCCAAGGGCCAGGAGGAGGACTCGGGCAAGCTGCGTCTCGGCGCGGGCGAGGACCCGCGCCTGACCACGGCGGACATGCAGAACTTCACCTGGGCCAACGCCAACACCAACACCACGACCACCCTCGTGGCCGTGGCGAACCGGCTGAAGGACGAACTGCCCGAGGGCACGCCCCCCGCCGAAGTCTCGGCCTACTGGATCAGCACCGCGCGCCGCGAGGACGAGGCGCGCGGCGTCGTCTGGGCGCAGGTCGACCCGCAGCACACCGCGCAGGCGGGCACGGCCTGGCAGATCTTCCCGAACTTCCAGATCGGCCACGCGGTCAACAACATGCTCTGCTACCAGGCGCGCCCCTACAAGGGGGACCCGGACATGTGCATCTTCGAGGCGGCGGTCTACGAACTCTACCCCGAGGGAGAGGCCCCGCAGACCGAGTGGGAATACACCGAGCCCAATGACTGGCCGCCGGTGCTGCAGCAGGACTTCAACAACATGGCCGCCGTCCAGCAGGGCATGAAGAACGTCGGCTTCCGGGGCGCGCAGCCCAACCCCTACATGGAGCGCTCGGTCGCTTCGCTGCACATGAACCTCGCGCGGTACATGGGAACGGGTTCGCCCAAGACGTATTGACCGGGCAGCCCGTTGTCCCTCCGACGATGACCGGAAGAGCCCGCCGATGCAGTTCCCCCTCGTCCACCTGAGCTGGGCGCTCGCCGACAATGCCGGGCGCCCCGCGTGCGACGCGTTCTTCCGCGACGTGTTCGGCGCGCAGCCCGCCTACGAGATCCTCGTCACGCCAGAGACCGCCGCGCTGGGGCTGGACCGGGAGGAATCGCTGCTCATGGTGGGCGACACCATGGTCATCCCGATCGCCCCCGCCGGCCGGGGCGCCGAGAGCGGCAATCCGCTGGGCGACATGCTGCGCCGCTCGGCCGCGCCGATGCGCTGGATCGGGCTGGCGCTCAAGACCACCGACCTCGCCGCCGCAGACGCCTGGTTCGCCAGCCGGGGCTTCAAGCGGCACTACGACCCCGGCATGGAGGCGCACTACTTCCTCGTGCCGCGCGGGCAGGCTCTGGGGATGCGGCTGGAGATCGTGGTGCAGGACATGCCCGGCGACCCGCGCCGCGACGGCGAATGGACGCCCGCCTGGTGGCGCGACGCGCATCCGCTGGGCATCGAGGGGCTGCAGGCGATCGGCGTCAGCACCCCCTCGCTCGACGAGGCGCGCGAGTTGTTCGCGGGCAAGCTCGACTGGCCGGAGGTCGCCGCGCGCGACCTTCCCGGCGCCCGCTGCGCCGCCTTCGCCATGGGCGACACCGTGATCGAGGCGCTGGAGGGCGAGCCGGGTTCCGACCTCGCCGTCCACGCGGCCGAGGTGAAGGGCATCCATAACCTCGTCTTCAAGGTGCGCGACACCGCGTCGGCCGCCACCTGGCTGCGGGCGCAGGGCCTGCCGCTGATCGGCGACGCGGAAGACCGCTTCGCGATCCACCCGGACGCGGCCCACGGGCGGTTGATCTGGTTCACCGAGGTGGTGCCGCAGGGCTATCCGCCGGTGGGGTCGAGGCTGGGCGCCGTCGCCGCCTGACAGCCCGGCGCGGGGCACATCAGCACCCGACCCGAACGTACCGATCCATGCAACTATGGATGCGCAGCGCGCAATCTATATTAAACCAATCGTTAACCACGCAATCTTATCCCCCTCTAGTACTTTTACTTAAGTTCTATTGCGGGGGCGTTGAAATGCGGGGGGACCGCTTTACACTTCTGAGACAGTTTTCACTGGCCTTTGCGTTCTGGTGGGTACTCATTCCCAACATCGGCGCGGTGGTGATGTGGATCGTCGGCGGGCCGTCGATGGCCTTCCCGATGTTCGTGTCGGGAGTGCTGGCGATCGCCTTCTGCCATACCGGCTCGGTGTGGCTCCGGCGGCTGGGCATCATGGCGTGCTTCGCCATCAGCCTGCTGATGTACGTGGCCTATTCGTTCAACCTCGATTTCGAGAAGATCACTTCCTCGCTCGCCTTCGCGGGCGAGCTGAACGTCGCCACTTCGCCCGAATACGTCGCGGCGGCGCTCATCATCGTCGGCGCGCTGGCGGCGGCGCTCTGGTTCGCGCCCCACACCCCCCGGCTTTCGAGCGGCGGGCAGAAGCTCATGGCGCTCGTC
>DATKFS010000258.1:0-4370 GCA_035511275.1 Novosphingobium sp. | reverse complement strand
AGGCTCCAGCCGATTATCTTATCGCGAGTAATGCGCATGGTCGTTCCGCCAGTGGGCATCCCATTTTGTCCCGGCGTCATAGTCATCGCATTATCGAGATGGACATAATTATAGTCGGGCGCAGGGGCATCATCGTCAACCGGATCAACGTGTTTCAGAAGCTCCTCGAAAAGCACCGCTAATGCGGGTACGTGATCTTGGCACCGTCGAAGGTTCTTTTCGAGGTAGCCTTTTCGAGAGATGAGGGTTCCGGTAAAGGTGAGCCCTTGAGAGTAAACGGTGACACCCGCACCAGCGCCTTTTTCCGCTAGGTGTACCAGTAAATTCAAAACCGCATCGCCTTCTACATGCGAGATGTCGGTATCTTCAGGCGCAACGTCTTCCGGTTCTTCACTCATGGCCGTCTCCAAACAAATGACGATACCAACATAGGAAGCAGAGGGCGAAATGTTAGATGATGTTAGGCAACTACCTTGCCATCACATCGGCAACCGTAGCTGCCCCTCGTCCCCTTCGCCGCCCTCGGCCCCCAACTGCTGGACGATCGTCGCCGCAAGCTCCTGGGCGGCTCGTTTACGCATGCGCTCGTCCGGCATGGTGATGCCTACTCGGGCCCAGGCGGGAGCGGAGAGGATGACCTCGGTGAGCTGGTGAGGGTCGATGCGGTCCATGTCGGTATTGTAGAACGAATAGAGAACGTAAGGCAAGGGCGTGGAGGTGCTCACCTCGCGCGGCATGGGGGCAGGACGAGTGCGTCGCGTTGCTCAGTGTTCTTCGTCATCCTCATCCCCTCCAAACCAGTAGACCAACCCACCGCGCGGCGCATGTCGCCTCCAGGGCGTCGCAGGAGTCGCTGGAGGCTCTTTTGGTCGTCCCGAAGGGGTGAAGGCCTGATTGTCGCCCACGTGCTGTACGGACTCCCCAGGTGCTTCCTGAGGGACCCGCTCTGGTTGGTCCTCAACCCCTTTCGCATCGACGGTCCACCGAGCGCCGAACAGTTCGCCATCGCAAGCAAAAACCATCCCCGGACACTCGACCTCTGGCCCGTGCGCCATGTCTGCCAATGCGGCGTCGATGCCGAGAATTACCCCCGCCGCTTCCAGTTGCGTCAGGTGCCATTCGACGCTTTCGGGGCCCATTGAGGTGAGGCAGAAGAGGGCGCCATTGAACGAGCCGGGGCGATGGGCCCTTATGAACTCCTCTCGCCCCCCAGGGAACGCCCGATCGACAGCGGATGCCTTCACGACGATGGAGAAGAAGTGGATGGGCAGCGGGCCGCGCACCAAGTCGATCATGGCTGCTTCCCATTCCTGATCCAGTCGATTGTAAAACCGAGGGCCAGGACAAGGGCCGAGCAGATGCCGCAGGCCGCCAGCGCCGGAAGGCCGCCCTCGGGCCAGCCGTCCTCTCCCGTGACGATGGCGACGACCAAGGCAGGCAGCCAGACGTTACCGGCAATCCACAGCCGCCACCAGCGACCCAAGCGGGGCTGACGGGCACGGTATCGTATGTCGTTGATGAAGGCGGCCACAGCTCGCGCTCCTCCTCATGGAAGCGCGTGGTCTCCTCTGCCGTGTGCAGGATCGACCCGGAGCCGTTGTTGGTCTTGCTGGAATGGCACACGGCGGCGCCAGGGTCCAGAGGTGGCGGTAGGAGGCCGAGAGGGCCGCCCGCCGCCGATCAGTGATGTCGTCAGGCCGCGAGGGCCAGGAGGCGGCGCAAGTCATCCTCGGTCACCACCACATGCTGCGCTCGCCCGCGTTCGTCCCGCTGGAGGAGGACGAAGGCGCCGTCGCCCATGTGCTGCGCTTCGCCGTCGTTCAATTTGACGTCATTCTTCATGGTTGTCACTCGTTGCTCCAGCGGCGTTCGCGGCTTGAAGGTGGTACAGAAAGGGAGTACAAACTCGTCCATCCTCAACACCAAGAGTGGCGGATTTCTGCGGTTCGTCCCGGTCGGCGGCCTAGTCGGGCCAGGGGCACCACTTGCGGCGTCAGCCGCCGCGCAGCTTCCTTGCGATGCGCCAGCCGAGCGCCTTGGCGCGGTTGGTCGCGGGCCAGCGGCGGGGCGCCGATGGCTTGAGGCCCGCCTTGCGCAGCAGTCCGTTGAAGGCCCGCGCGTCGGCTTCCGCGAAGCTCCATTCCGAACGCCAGGTGATCGACAGCGACACCGAGGGCTCCGGGCCGTTGCGCACGAAATGCGGCGCCATGACGGGCACGAACAGCGCCTCGCCGGCCTCCAGCGCAAATTCGCGACCTCCCGCGAGCAGGTCTTCGCGCCACCGCAGTTCGCGTCCGCCGCCGGTGTGGTAGGTCTCGTGCACTTCGTCGGGCGCGTAGGCGGGGTCGCCGGCGGGGAACTGGGTCATGACCTTGGAGCCGCGCACCTGCATCAGGATGTTGTGCTCGGGGTCGAAGTGATAGGGCGTGACGCCGCCCGCCGAGGTCACGAACACGAAGCCCTGCGTCTTCAGCATCCGCCCCGTGCGCGCCTCGATCGCGGGCCTGATCTCGGTGAGGAGATCGGCCAGCAGTGCACCGTAGGCGGGGTCCTGCTCGATGTTCTTGAGCACCGCCCACGACCGGGAGGTCTCGATCTGCCGGATCGTCTCGCCGATCGGGATGCCGGTGGGGGCGGGCTTGCCGTCCACGCCGATGGGCTGGTCGGCGGCGTTGTATTCGATGGAGGTTTCGGGCAGCGCCTCGGCTAGCCGGGCGAGGGACGCCAGTTCCATCAGCGGATGCCGGCCCAGCGCGTGTGCCAGCTTGTGGGGCACTTCGGGATAGCTGGCGGCGAAAGCGCGGCGCGAGGCATCCGGGAAGACGGGCGCGGTCATGGGCGGGGTCCAGCGGGATTGCGCGCCATCTCGGCGCGGACGAAACGGCGGAAAGCGGCGCGGCGCAGGCCGCCGCCGATGGCGATCGACAGCCGCCCGATGGCGCGCCGCTCGCGCCAGAGGTGGTCGATCATTGGATGGTCGGCGCTCGCGCAGCTGTCGCTCCAGGCGATGTCGGGGTGCTCCAGCATCGCCAGGTTCTCGCGCTGGAGCAGCACGCCGGGAGAGAAGCGGGCGAAGTCCTCCGCGAAGGCGGTCTTGTACGAATAGGCGCCCGGCGGGCTGAGGAAAGTCGCCAGCATGGCGAGCGGGCGGCCGTCGAGCGTGAGCGTCAGCCGCTCCAGGCGGCCGTTGACGGCGCCGCCGCGCAGGGCATCCCGGAACATCCGCTCGGTGCCCGGCTCGCAGGCCAGCGCGGAGCCGGCCTTGCCTTTCCAGCCCGCTTGTTCGAGCGAGAGGAAGTCGGCGCACCACGCGTCGATGCCTTCGTCGTCGGTGCGCCGCACGAAGGCGACCGCGCCTTCCTCGGCCAGGCGGCTCGACTGGCGGCGCAGTTCCTTGCGCTTCTTCCCCGAAAGCGACGCGTCGAGATAGGCATCGGGCGCGAGGGTCGAGGCGAGCATCGCCCGGGCCTCGGCGTGGACCAGTTCGACCTGCCGCCCGTCGCCCGCCGTCACCGCCTCCAGCGCGACGTGGACCGGACCACCCAGCACCATCGCGCGCAAATGCATGAACAGGGCGGTGCCGGGCTCGCGGTCCGCCCAGTCTAGTACGGCCCGCCAGAACGACATCTCGGACCCTCGCGCCACCAGCGGCACGCCGCAGAAGCAGTTCGCGTGGAGCCAGCTGGAAATCTGCGGCACCGGCCAGCGGTAGTAGCGGGGGGACCGCGCCACGGGCATCAGACCGGCCAGTTCCCCGTTCTCCTCGTACCGCAGCACCATGACGCCGTCGGTCCCGGGCAGGTGGCGCAGCGAGGGCAGGAGATACCAGCTCTCGAAGAAGGGATTGGGCTCGCTGGCGACCCCGGCGAGGCGGTCCCAGCCAGCGACTTCGGCTTCGAGATCACGCCATGGCACGCAGGTGAGGCTGGAGCGCACGGTGCGCGCAGATGCGACCCCGGCGGGTGCCGGCGGCGCGATCTGGTCGTGGGCCTTGAATGCCACCTGGGCGGATTTCCCGAATACGGGGCCGATTGCGGGCCGGTTGCCGGTTCGCAAGTCGAATAACGGGCATCCATCAAGGAAATGCTAATGAAGCGCCTCGCCGCGGTGGCCTACCAAGGCGAGGCGCTTCAAGGGTATCCAGCCGTCCCCGGTCGATCCGGGGACGACGTGGCGATCAGCCCGCCGCCAGCGCCGCGAGCAGCAGCAGCGCGACGATGTTGGTGATCTTGATCATCGGGTTCACCGCCAGACCTGCCGTATCCTTGTACGGATCGCCCACGGTGTCGCCGGTAACCGCCGCCTTGTGGGCCTCGGAACCCTTGCCGCCATGGTGGCCGTCCTCGATGTACTTCTTGGCGTTGTCCCAC
>DATKFS010000257.1:0-5805 GCA_035511275.1 Novosphingobium sp. | reverse complement strand
CCCTGCAGCGCGCCTTCCGCGACATCTGCGCAGGGAACGCGCACTTCCTCACCGCCGGGCAATCGCTCACTGATGCGGGCCGGGTGATCGCCGGGGCAGAGGGCGCGTCGCTCGTGTTCTGAGCGCCGCGCCCTCGGTCGGCTACTTCACGTCCCAGACCAGCGGCAGGTTGCGGATCGAGAGCAGCCCCGGAAACACGCTGGTGTCCGAGCCGGGCTTGGGCCGGAACTCGGGGATGCGGGCGAACCATTCCTCCAGCAGCACGCGCAATTCGCGCCGGGCGAGGTGGGCGCCGAGGCAGATGTGGACCCCGCCGACGAAAGTGAAATGCCGGTTGGCGCGCCGCTCGGGATCGAACTCGCGCGGGTTCTCGAACCGCTCGGGGTCGAAGTTGCCGGCAGGGTTCAGGCACTGCACCGAATCGCCCTTGCGGATCTGGACGCCGTGCCACTCGAAGTCGCGGGTCGCGCTGCGGGTGGAGGAGAGGATCGGCTGGGTGCGCAGGAATTCCTCCACCGCGCCGTTGATGAGCGCGGGATTCTCGCGGATGCGGCGCTGGATGTCGGGCTGCAGCGCCATGCGGCGGAACATCTGCGCGATGGTGGCGGCCACCGTGTCGAGCCCGCCGAGCCAGAGGAACCAGACCATGCCGATCTTCTCGTCGTCGGTCAGCTTGCGCCCGCCTTCAATCGTACCGTGGACGATCGAGGACACGAGATGCTCGTCCGGGTTCGCCTCCTTCTCGGCGATGAAGGCGCGCAGGAAGTCGAGGACGCCGCGCAGCGCCGCCTGCATCTTTTCCAGCGTGCCGGAGTGGAGGATGTCCCACTCCCAGTCGAGGAACTGCTCGAACATCCTGTCCGGGAAGCCCATCAGGCCCATGAAGATGCGCACCGGATAGACGCGGCCGAAATCCCACGCCATGTCGACCTCGCCCTTGTCGGCGACGGCCTCGATCATCTCGACCACGACCTTGCGGATGCGCGGCTCCAGCTCGCGGGTGATGCGCGAGGGGCTGAAGTAGGGCATCAGGTAGAGGCGGTACTTGGAATGGTCGGGCGGGTCGATCGCCAGCGGGATCGACTTGAAGGTCTCCCCGATCAGCCGCTGGAACTCGGCGGTGCCTGCGTTCGAGAAGTGGTCGTTGTCGGAATAGACGCGGTCGATGTCCTCGTAGTGCGAGACCACCCAGTTGCCGCGCCGCGCGCCCGAAATCGCGCCGAGGCCCGAACGCATCGGCGGATTGTACAGCAGGCGCGGGATTTCCGGGCCGTTGAGCCAGGCGAACGGCTCGTAGGGATCGACCAGGTCGTTGGGATCGCTGCCGTTGGCGAACGAGAGATCGACGATGCGGTCCTTCGGCACGTTGTCCGGGGCGTCGAACTCCACTCGGATGTCGTCAAGCGTTCGCGATTGTGTCATGTTGTTCTCCCGGGCACAGGATTGCCCGAGGGGCCCCCGCCCTGCAAGCCCGGGCCCGACGAGAGTGACCGCGCCCTGCCGCCGCCACGCACCGGCTTCGCCAATCATCGTCTCGGCGTTGCCCTGCGCAATTGTATTCGCCCGGCCCGGTTGCGAAATGAGCACCATTGGTTTTTTGGGAGAATCGTTATGGCCGATGCAGACTCCAAGGAGATGGCCCAGTCGGCGCGCAAGTACTGGTCCGCTGAAGGATACACCGAAGGCGGGCTGATCCGCGAGGTGGACTACGCCTCGCAGTCGGGCGGTCTCGATCCGATGTTCGAAGGCATCAAGATCGTCGACACCGACACGCACATCACCGAGGCGCCGGACCTCTTCACCTCGCGCGCGCCCGCCGCGCTCAAGGCCAAGATGCCGCGCGTCGAGCGGGTCAACGGCACCGACCGCTGGTTCGTGGGAGACCGCGACTTCGGCACGCTGGGCGGCAACGTCATCCGCGCCGACAACAACAAGCTGTTGGGGCGCCTCGCCTTCCCCAAGCTGGAGCAGGCGCACCCCGGCGGGCATGAACTGAAGGCCCGCCTCCAGGCGATGGACGACATGGGCGTCTACGCGCAGATCTGCTTCCAGAACTCGGGCGTGACTCAGGCTGGCGCGCTGATGAGCCTCGGCGATCCCGAACTGGCGCTGCAGATCGTCCAGCTCTACAACGATGCTTCGGCGGAGTTCCAGGAGACCTCGGGCCAGCGCATCTTCAACATGGCGCACCTGCCGTTCTGGGACCAGAAGGCGCTGGAAACCGAAGCGCGCCGCTGCCACGACATGGGCCTGCGCGGCTTCGTCCTGCCCGACACGCCCGAGCGCGTGGGCGTGCCGAGCTTCAACCACGACTACTGGACGCCGTTCCTCGAGATGTGCGACGCGACCGGCCTGCCGCTCAACTTCCACCTCAACGCGGCGATCGATCCGAACACGCTGACCTGGGAAGGCTTCCAGTTCGAGCAGACGCTGTCGGTCGTGGCGACGATGTTCTCGATCGGCAACGCGGCGACGCTGGGCAACTGGATGGTTTCGGGCCGTCTCGACCAGCACCCCGGCCTCAAGATCGGCCTGATCGAGAGCGGCGCGGGCTGGGTGCCCTTCGCGGTCGAGGCGCTGGAACACCAGTTCCGCGAGATGCTCGCCGGCAAGCGCGACGTGCTCAAGAAGGAGCCCTGGGACTACTTCCGCGACCACTTCTACTGCACCTTCTGGTTCGAGAAGATCGCGCCCAAGTATCTCCTGGAGATCATCGGCGTCGACAACGTCATGTTCGAAACCGACTTCCCGCACCCGACCTCGCTCTATCCGGGCGTGCAGGAGCACCTCAAGGACGTGCTGGGTGGCTACACCCACGAAGTGCGCAAGAAGGTCCTGCAGGACAACGCGGTCAGGCTCTACAACCTGCCGTTCTGACCGGACTGCGGAAACGCGAAAAGCCGGGGGCGGGCAACCGCCTCCGGCTTTTTCGTGGGTCGGCTATCTCCGATATCGGGCTGAAAGCGGTCGGTTCGGTTCCGCCGCATAGCGGACGTTGAACAGCCTATCCGCAATCTCAAATTGTAGACATAGTGGCCGAATGTACGCTCACGCCATCATAATCGCTGCTGCTCAAGTGTCGGCATCTTTCGCCAATGCGTATTCTGGCATCACACCTCAAGTCGCCGCTAAGCGAGTTGCCGAATGCGGAGTGGACACGGTAACGGTGAAGTCCGACGCGGAGCTTGATACCGACGTACTTGTCGTGGGAGTGTTGGACTCGGTGTCCAATCAAACGCTTACTTGCATCGACAAGGCCGCAAGCTTTTATGATGTCGAGTTGCCGTCCCCTGCGCAGTCTCGCTTCAATGCGATCAGGGAAGCACGGTCGGCGGTGTTGGTAGCATCGAAGGCTCGAAAGTGGCTCAAGGCGCATGATCTCCTGGACGAGCTACCCAAATATGAAGCAGGGGTGACCGACGACGTGTTGTTCGGCCGCGAAGTCGAGAAGCTGTGCGGGGCGGATCGGGCGTTGCAATCTGGTTATGGCCCGCACACGCTTAACCCTGAATGGGTAATGCAGGACATTACAGATGGTCCTTCCGAAGATGGGCCAATGGCCTGCTTATTGAACGTGACTTGGGCTACCGGGTTCAAGATAAACTTCATCGGCAACGAGATAGCTGCGCCATAGGACGGCAGCATATCGCGCAGCGCCTCTGAAAGTGAACTGTCTTCTAACCACCCCCTCCTGACATAAGAGCCATCTCCGCATGCCCCGATAGCCGCCGCCCGCTCGCATCGGCTTTTGCCCGGGCGGCCTAGAACGACTTGCGCACGGTCAGGCGCCAGTTGCGCGGTTCGCCCGGGGTCACGCGGCTGAGGCAGCAGGCGTCGGGGATGTAGCGCTCGTTGAAGATGTTGTTGACGTTGACCCGCGCCTCCCACGTCCCGAACGCATAGGACAGGCCGCCGTTCACCAGCCAGTATTCGCCCAGCACCATCATCGGATCCTGTCCCGGATAGGGGAAGGCATCGTAGGTGTAGCGCGTGCTGGTATAGGACACGCCAAGGTTGGCCCCGAGGCCGGCCAGGACGCCTTCGGGTACGACGTAGCTGCCGAAGACCGCGACGTTGTGTTTGGGGATGTTGGGCAGCGGCGTGCCGGCCGGATAGTCGGTGTCCTCCAGGTATTTCGCCTTGATGTAGGCATAGGCGAAGTCGAGCGAGAAGCCCTGTCCCGGGCGCCAGTGCACTTCCACTTCCGCGCCCAGGCTGCGCTGTTTTCCGCCGACGCGCGAGAACATCGGGAACTGCGGGTCGCCGGTCAGCACGTTGGTCCGCGTCAGTTCGTAGAGCGAGACCATACCGCTGAGGTTCGCGGACGCGAGGTCGAACTTGGCGCCGCCCTCGATGTTGCGGCCGCGCTCGGGCGGGGCCTGGCCGATGACCGAAGGATTGCCGTCCTCGTCCACTTCCTTGACGACCTGCGAGCCGAACTGCGGGGTGAACGACTTCGACCACGTCCCGTAGAGCGAGACGCCCGGCGTCACCTTCCACGTCGCGCCGACGCGCGGGGAGAAGGCGTTCTGCGGCTCACCGTTGAACTTGGCGCGGTCCCAGCGGCCATTGACGGTGAGGGTCAGCGCCTCGCCGATTTCGATGTGGTCCTGGATGTAGAAGCCGAGCTGGCTGCCCTTGTCCGAGCCCGAATACGGCGAGGACACGGGGTTGAGCGGCGCGAAGTAGTCGGGCTCGTGGATGTCGAGCGGGAAGTTGAAGGGATCGTAGTCGCCGTCGCCGGTGTAGTGCTGCTTCGTCTCGCGGTAGTCGACGCCGCCGAGCAGGTTGTGGCGGAGGGGGCCGGTGGCGATTTTCCAGGTCAGGCGGTTGTCGGCGAGGAACGACTTGAAGGTCTCGTTGTAGGGGCCGTAGTAGTAGCGGCCGATCGTCCGGCCGGTGCCGGGGATGAAATTGCCGTCCTCGTCCACCTCGTCGTCGATGAAGCCGTCCGCGAACATCCAGCGGTCCCAGAAGGTGGTGCGGTGCATGTACCGCGTGTTCTGGCTGAAGTGCAGGCTGTCGGTGAAGTCGTGGTCGAGGAAGTAGCCGATGGTCTTGCGGTTCTCGCGCTGGACGGGCTTGTAGTCGCCGCCGTTGCTGACCGCGAAGTCGCGCGGGAGGTAGGTGCCGTCGGCCAGCGGGAAGACGGTGCCGTAGGCGGGCAGCGGGCCCCAGGGGTTGTCGTCGTCGCGCTTCAGCGTCGCCAGCACGGTGATGCGGGTGGAGGGCGCGACCTGCCATGTCAGCGAGGGCTGGACGTAGATGCGGTTGAACCCGGCGAAGCGCACGAAGGCGCCGGAATCGCGGTAGAGCGCGGTGACGCGCGCCGCCAGCGTGCGGTCGGCGTTGAGCGGCAGGTTGGCGTCCGCGGCGCCCTCGACGAGGTCGTAGGACCCGGTCGAGGCGCTGACGGTGGCGAAGGCGCTGTCGAGCACCGGGCGCTTGCTGACGAGGTTGATGAGGCCGCCCAGCGATCCGCCGCCGAACAGCGCGGAGGCCGGGCCCTTGACCACTTCCACCGATTCCAGCCCGAACAGCTCGTTGTTGCTGCCGCCGCCCCCGGCCTCGTTGATGAGGCCGTCGAGGTAGAGGCTGCCATAGGCCGCGTCGAACCCGCGCAGGGTGTAGGCGTCATAGAAGCCATAAGTGCTGGAGCGCGAGGCGCCGGCGACGGTGAAGAGGGCGTCGGCGATGCGGGTGACGCCGCGTTGCTGCAGCTGTTCGGTGGAGACGACCGAGATCGCCTGCGGAAGCTCGATCAGCGGGACGTCGGCCTTGCCCGAGGCGACTTCCTCGCGGAAA
>DATKFS010000256.1:0-10750 GCA_035511275.1 Novosphingobium sp. | reverse complement strand
CGGCTACGGCACCACCACCGCGCTGCGCATCCGCGGCGCCGACGCCGGGCAGAGCGTCATGGTGATCGACGGGATGCGCCTGTCCGACCCCTCTTCCACGGCGGGCGGCTACGGCTTCTCCAACCTCTTCCTCGACGACATCGACCGCATCGAGATCCTGCGCGGCCCCCAATCGATCCTGTGGGGCAGCGACGCGATTGGCGGCGTCGTCAACGTGCGCACCCGCCGCCCGACCCAGCCGCTCGAAGGCGGCTTCGCGCTGGAGGCGGGCACCCACGACACCGTCAATGCCCGCGCCGGGATCGGCGGCACCTCCGAGGCGATCGACTGGCGCCTTGCCGCCTCGCACTTCACCACCGGGGGCATCTCGGCCCGCTCCAACGGCACCGAGGCCGACGGCTACACCCGCAGCGGCGCCAGCGGCACGGTGACGGTGCGCGTGGCGCCAGGCGTCAGCCTCGACCTGCGCGGCTACTGGTCGACCTCGGACAACGACTTCGACGGCACTGCGGGCGACACCCTCGCCTATGGCCTGACCGAGGAATGGTCGGGCTATGCCGGGCTCAACTTCGCCTTGTTGGACGGCGCGCTGGTCAATCGCGTCGCCGTGCTCCAGACCGAAACCGACCGCGAGAACTACGACCCCGCCCGCAAGGTCCGCCAGATCACCTTCGACGCGCACGGTCGCCTGCGTCGCTACGAGTACCAAGGCACCTGGACCGCATCGGACGCTCTGCAGGCCGTGTTCGGCGCCGAGCGCGAGGAGCAGCGGATGACCACGGCCTCGCCCGCCAACAGCACCGCACCCTATGCGCTGACGCCGACCAGCGTCGACACCGACAGCCTCTACGGCGAACTGCGGCTCACCCCGCTTGCCGGGCTCACGCTCAACGGCGGGGCGCGCTATTCGCACCAGTCGCGCTTCGGCGGCAACACCGTGCTGAGCGCGGGCGCGGTCTATACGCCGAACGACGGCGCGACCGTGCTGCGCGCCAGCTACTCGGAAGGCTACAAGGCCCCCTCGCTCTACCAGATGTACAGCATCTACGGCGTCGCCGACCTCGTGCCCGAGAAGGCCAGGGGCTGGGAAGTCGGCGCCCGGCACAGCTTCGGCGAGGCGCTGGCGCTGTCCGCCACCTGGTTCCAGCGCGATACCGACAACCTGATCGACTTCGCCTATTGCCCGACGAGCGGCGCGCAGCCCGCCATCTGCACCATCCCCGGCACCACCACCACGCGCTTCGGCTACTACGCCAACGTCAAGGCGGCCCAGGCGCGCGGCCTCGAACTCGCGGCCGAGGGCAAGCTCGGCGTGCTGTTCGCCAACGGCAACTACAGCTGGATCGAGGCCGAGGACCGGACCCCCGGCAGCAGCACCTACGGGCGCCAGCTCCAGCGCGTGCCGCGCCACCTCGCCAATGCCGAGGCCGGGATCGAACTTGCGCAGGGCCTGCGTGCCAGCGTCGCCGCGCGCTATTCGGGCGAGAGCTTCAACGCCGCCACCGGCACCGCCACGCTCGACGATTACTGGCTGGTGGACCTGCGCGCGCAGTGGCAGGTTGCCCCCGCCCTGATCGTGCAGGGCCGGGTCGAGAACGTGACAGACAAGGACTACGAAACCGTCGCGGGCTACGGCGCGCTGGGCCGCACTTTCACCCTGGGCCTGAGGACCCGCTTCTGATGCCGGACACCCCCCTGCTGAAGGCCGTGGGGCCCGGCCCTTCCGTGGTCGTGTGCAACACCTGCCGTCTCGGCGCCGAGGCGCGCGACGACGCGCAGGGCCGGCGCGGCGGGACCCTGCTGGAAGAGGCCCTGCGCGAAGTTCAGGCGGCAGACCCCGCGCTGCAGGGGGTGGCGGTGCAGGCCATGCCCTGCCTCTTCGCCTGCTCGCGCCACTGCACCGTCCACATCCGCGCGCCGGGCAAGGTCGGCTACGTGCTGGGAGACTTCGTGCCGGGCGAGGAGGCGGCCCGCGCGATCCTCGAATACGCCGTCGCCCACGCCGCCAGCGCGGAGGGCCGCGTGCCCTTCCGCGAATGGCCGCAGGGCGTGAAAGGCCACTTCATCACCCGCACCCCGCCGGAAGGCTACGTCTGCACATGACCGGACGCCCCGCCGAAAGTTGCGCACCCTTGAGGCGCCCCCTCTCCACCGGCCACCCGCAAGTGACCGCCCCGCAATCGACGGCCGGTCGTCCGGCACGTCAGGAGGTCAGTTCCAGATGAATGCCCCGTTCGGCGACGCCGCCGCCTTTGCCGCCGCGCTTGCCGCCCTGCCGGAACCCGACGCCGCCGCGCGCGATGCGGCCTATCATCGCCAGATGCGGCTCACCAAGCCCGCCGGCTCGCTGGGGCGGCTGGAGGACATCGCCCTGTTCATGGCCGGCTGGCAGCGGGCCGAACGCCCCCGCATCGACCGGGTGCAGGCGGTGGTCTTCGCCGGGAACCACGGCGTCGCCAGGCGGGGCGTCAGCGCCTATCCGCCCGAGGTGACCGCGCAGATGGTCGCCAACTTCGAGGCGGGCGGCGCCGCGATCAACGCGCTCACGCGGGCCTGCGGGGCGGAACTCTCGGTCGTCGCGCTCGACCTCGACCGCCCGACCGGCGACATCGCGCGCGAGCCGGCGATGAGCGAGGACGAATGCCTCGATGCCCTCAACCGCGGCGCCGCATCGCTGAAGGCCGACACCCAGCTCCTGCTGGTGGGCGAGATGGGCATCGGCAACACCACGCCCGCCGCCGCCCTCTGCGCGCAGGAACTGGGCGGCAAGGCGAGCGCGTGGGTCGGGCGCGGAACCGGCCTCGACGAGCGCGGACTGGCGCGCAAGGCGGTGGTGGTGGAGCAGGCCCTGACGCTCCACGGCACGGCCTGCACCGACGCCTTCCAGACCCTGCGCCACCTCGGCGGGCGCGAGATCGCGGCGATGGCGGGCGCGATCCTCGCCGCCCGGCTGCAGCGCGTGCCGGTGCTGCTCGACGGGTTCATCGCCTCCGCCGCGATCGTGCCGCTGGCGCGCGACAATCCGGCGCTGACCGACCACTGCATCGCCGCCCACCGTTCCGCCGAGGCGGGGCACGGGCGGCTGCTCGAGGCGCTCGGCCTCGAACCGCTGCTGCGGCTAGGCCTGCGGCTCGGCGAGGCCAGCGGCGCGGCGCTCGCGGTGCCGATCGTCCGCGCGGCGCTGGCAACCCACGACGAGATGGCGACCTTCGAGGAAGCCGCCGTCGCCGGCAAGCGATGAGGACATGGCGATGAGGACACTGGGATGAGCGGCTTTCTCCTCCATCTCATGCGCCACGGCGCGCCCGAGCGTCCAGGCCTCCTGCTCGGCCACCGCGACGATGCCCCGCTGCCCGGCGGCGTCGCCCGCTGCCTCGCCAATGCCGAGGGGCTGGAGTTCGCGCAGGTAATCTCCTCCGACCTCACCCGCGCGCTCGTCCCCGCGCGCCGGATCGCCGCCGTGCGGGGCCTTGCCCCCGCCGTCGACCGGCGCTGGCGCGAACTCGATTTCGGCGACTGGACCGGCCTCGCCCCCGCCGAGGTCGATCCCGCCGCGCACGCCCGTTTCTGGGACGACCCCGAAGCCCACGCCCCGCCCGGCGGCGAGCGCTGGTCGCAGCTGCGCGCGCGCATCGCCGAGGCGCTGGCCGAACTGGACGCGCCCTCGCTCGTCGTCGCCCACGCGGGCGCGATGCGGGCGGCGCTCTCGGTATTGTTCCACATGGAACATCGTCAGGTCTGGGCCTTCGACCTGCCCTGCTCCTGCGTCCTCTCGCTGCGCGTCTGGCCGGGCGAGGCGGCGCAGATCGTCGGGCTGAGCGCGTGAAGCACCTCGTCCTCGCCCTCCAGTTCCTCACCCGGCTGCCGCTGCCCCGGGTCGAGGCGCAGGCCGGGGACTTCACCGCCGCCATGCGCTGGTTCCCCGTCGCCGGGCTGGCCGTGGGCGCGGCGGCGGCGCTGCCGTGGTGGGTGCTGCAGCATCGCGACCCGTGGCTCGGCGCCCTCGCCGGGCTGGTCGGCTGGACGGCGATGACCGGCGCGCTCCACCTCGACGGGCTGGGCGACGTGGCCGACGGCGCGGGCGCCGCCCACGCCGGGCGCGAGCGGCTGTCGGCGGTCATGGCGGACCCGCACGTCGGCAGCTTCGCGGTGGTGGTGATCGTCCTGCAACTGCTCGCCAAGCTGGTGCTGCTCCACGCCCTGCCCGCCGCGCAGGTCTGGGCGCTGGCGGCGGTGCCGGTGCTCGCCCGCATCGCCCCGATCGCCTGGACCCTGTTCCTGCCGCCGCTGCACGAGGGCCTCGCCAGCCGCTTCCGCAGCGCAGTGAGCGTGGCGCATCTCGCGTTCTGGAGCCTCGTCGCCGCCGTTGCCGCCGTGCTCCTCGCCCCGCCGCTCCTGGCGCTTTTCGTCGCGGTGCCGCTGTGGGGCTGGTGGCTGCGCAGCCGGCTGGGCGGCATATCGGGCGACGGCCACGGCGCCGGGATCGAGCTGGTCGAGACGGTGCTGCTGGCCGCGCTGGTGCTGGCCGCGTGACGCCCGCCTTCCTCCACCACGGCGGCCGCCTCGACGCCGCGGCGCAGGCATTCGGGGGCGAGCCCGGCGAATGGCTCGACCTCTCGACCGGCCTCAACCCCCTGCCCTGGCCTCTGGACCGCGCCCCCGCCGCCGACTGGCATGCCCTGCCCGACCCCGCCGCCCTCGCCGCGCTGGAGGCCGGGGCCGCGCGCCACTTCGGCGCCGATCCCGCGCTCACTTGCGCCGTCCCGGGCAGCGAGACCGCGCTGCGCCTGCTCGCGGCGATGCTCGCGCTGCCCGGCCGCGCGCTCGTCCCCGCCTACCGCACCCATGCCGAGGCCTTCACCCGCTCGCGCCCGATCGGCTTCGGCGAAGTGCCCGGCGAGGGCGAAGTCGTCGTCCTCGCCAATCCCAACAACCCCGACGGCCTGCTGCGCCCCCCCGCGCAGATCCTCGACTGGCACGAGGCCATCGCCGGCACCGCGGGCTGGCTCATCGCCGACGAAGCTTTCGCCGACTGCCATCCCGAAGCCAGCGTCGCGCCCGAAGTGCGCGCCGGGATGCGGCTCGTCGTGCTGCGCTCGTTCGGCAAGTTCTTCGGCCTCGCGGGCCTGCGGCTCGGCTTCGTGATCGCCCCGCCCACGCTCGCGGCGCGGCTGCGGGTGATGCTCGGCAGCTGGCCCGTCCACGCCGCCGCGCTCGCCACCGGGCGCGCCGCTTATGCCGACCGCGCGTGGATCGAGCAGACCCGCGCCCGGCTCCCCCGCCGCGCCGCCGCGCTCGACCGCGTGCTGGAGCGCCACGGCCTGACCCCGCAGGGCGCCTGCCCGCTGTTCCGCTACCTGACCGCCTGCGACGCGCAGGCCCTGTTCGCCCGCCTCGCTGCCGCGCGCATCCTCACCCGCCCCTTCGCCGGGCGGCCCGACACGCTGCGCCTCGGCGTTCCCGCCGATGCCGAAGCCCTCGCCCGGCTAGACCGCGCGCTCGCCGATGGCTGAGCCCGTCGCCGCCGCCGCGCTCGCGATCGAGGCGCTGCTCGGCTGGCCCGCCCGCCTGCACGCGCTGATCGGCCATCCCGTCGGCCTGTTCGCGCGGATCATCCGCGCCTGCGAACGCCGCCTCAACCGCCGCGACTGGCCGGACCGGCGCCGCCGCATGGCCGGGCTCGCGGCGATGGTGCTGCTCGTCGCGCCGACTGCCGGAGCCGCCGCGCTGGTCGAGCATCTGGTCCGCGCGCTGGCGGGCATCTGGGCCTGGCCGCTGCTGGCGCTGCTGGCCTGGCCCGCCATCGCCGCGCGCAGCCTCGACGATCACGTCCGCCCGATCCTCGCCGCGCTGGAGGCGGGGGACCTTGCCGCCGCCCGCCGCGCCGTGGGCATGATCGTCGGCCGCGACACGCAGCGCCTCGACGCGCCCGCCACCGCCCGCGCCGCGATCGAGAGCCTTGCCGAGAGCTTCTGCGACGGTGTCGTCGCGCCGCTGTTCTGGCTCCTCGTGCTCGGCCTCCCCGGCGTCTGGGCACTCAAGGCGATCAACACGGCGGACAGCATGATCGGCCACATCGAGGAGCCCTATCGCCACTACGGCTGGGCCGCCGCGCGGATCGACGATGCGGTGATGCTGCTCCCCGCGCGCCTTTCCGCGCTGCTGCTGTGCCTTGCCGCCCCCGGCGGCTGGCGCATCCTGGCGCGCGACCATGCGCTCCACGCCTCGCCCAACGCGGGCTGGCCCGAGGCGGCTATGGCGGGCGCATTGGGCGTGCGGCTGGCCGGGCCGGTCGCCTACGAAGGCGTGCTTGCCCACAAGCCGTGGATCGGCAAGGAGGGCCGCGACGCCGCCCCGCGCGACTTGCGCCGCGCGCTCGGCATCTACCGGCGCGCCTGCGTCATCCTCGGCGCCGCGGCGCTGATCGTCAGCGTGGGAGCGACACTATGGCCGGGCTGATGCTGCAGGGAACCGGGTCCGACGTCGGCAAGTCGGTCCTGGTCGCCGGGCTGTGCCGCGCCGCCGCCAACCGGGGGCTGTCGGTGCTGCCGTTCAAGCCGCAGAACATGTCGAACAACGCCGCCGTCACGCCGGAGGGCGGCGAGATCGGCCGGGCGCAGGCGCTGCAGGCGCTGGCCGCGCGCGCCCCGCTGCACGTGGACATGAACCCGGTGCTGCTGAAACCGCAGGCCGACCGGACCTCGCAGCTCATCGTCCACGGGCAGGTGCGCGGCACGCTGGGCGCCGCGAACTTCCGCGAGGCGCGCCGCCCCCTGCTGCCCGAAGTGCTGGCGAGCTACCGGCGGCTGGAGGCGCGCTGCGACCTCGTCCTCGTCGAAGGCGCGGGATCGCCCGCCGAGATCAACTTGCGCGAAGGCGACATCGCCAACATGGGCTTCGCGCGCGCGGCGCAGGTGCCCGTAGTGCTCGCGGGCGACATCGACCGGGGCGGCGTGATCGCCGCCGTCGTCGGCACCCGCTCGGTGATCGACGCCGGGGATGCGGCGATGATAAAGGGCTTCCTCATCAACAAGTTCCGGGGCGATCCCGCGCTTTTCGCGGACGGCTACGAAAGCATCGCGCGGCTGTCCGGCTGGCGCGGTTTCGGTGTGCTGCCATGGGTGCCGCAAGTCGCGCAACTGCCGAGCGAGGACGCGGTGGTGCTCGAACGCGGGCTCGGCGCGCGGCCGGGCAAGCTGCTCGTCGCCTGTCCGATCCTGCCGCGCATCGCCAATTTCGACGACCTCGACCCGCTGCGGCAGGAGCCCGGCGTCGAAGTGGCGATGATCCCGCCGGGCGCGCCGATCCCGGCAAGCGCCGCGCTGATCGTGCTGCCCGGCTCCAAGGCGACGATCGCCGACCTCGCCTTCCTGCGCGCGCAGGGCTGGGACATCGACGTGCTCGCCCACCACCGGCGCGGCGGCGCGGTGCTGGGGATCTGCGGCGGCTACCAGATGCTCGGCCGCACCATCGCCGACCCCGCCGGGATCGAGGGCCCGCCGGGCGAAGCCGCGGGTCTCGGCCTGCTCGACGTCGCCACCGTGCTGGCGGGCCGCAAGGCGCTCGCGCAAGTCGAGGGCACCGCGTGGGGCGCCCGCTTCACCGGCTACGAGATGCACATGGGGGTCACGAGCGGGCCCGACGCCGCGCGCCCCTTCGCCCGCCTCGACGGATCGCGCGACGATGGCGCGACCAGCCGCGACGGGCTGGTGCTGGGCACCTACTGCCACGGCCTGCTCGCCAAACCCGCCCTGCGCGGCCTGCTGCTGGAGCGGATCGGCGCCGCCTCGGACGGGATCGACCACGAAGCCCGCGTGGACGCCGCGCTCGACGCGCTGGCGGAAGCGATGGAGCGGCACCTCGACATCGACGGCCTGCTCGCGCTCTCAGGGGTCGGGCGATGACCTCGCTGTTCGTCCTCGGCGGTGCGCGCTCGGGCAAGAGCCGCTATGCGCAGGCCCGCGCCGAGGCGCTTGCCGAAGATCTGGCCGGCCCCCTCGCCTACATCGCCACCGCGCAGGCCTTCGACGCCGAGATGACCGACCGCATCGCCCGCCACCGGCACGATCGCGGGGCGCGCTGGACGACGCTGGAGGAACCGCTCGACCTCGCCGGCGCGATCGACCGGGCGGCGCGGGACGCCGGCGCGATCCTCGTCGACTGCCTGACGCTGTGGCTCTCGAACCTGATGCTGGCCGAACGGCCGCTCGACACCCCCGTCGCCGCGCTGGAGGAGGCGATCCGCCGGTGCCGCGTACCGCTGATCCTCGTCTCCAACGAGGTGGGCCTGGGCATCGTTCCCGAGAACCCCCTCGCCCGCGCCTTCCGCGACGAGGCGGGCCGCCTCAACCAGACGGTCGCCGCGCTGGCGGGCGAAGTCCAGTTCATCGCGGCCGGACTGCCCCTGCGGCTGAAGTGAGGGAGGGCGCCCCGCGATCAGCGGCGGGCCTGCCTCATTCGGGCGTCATCGGCCGGCCTTCGAGACGCGCGACGGCGTGGCGCACCACCTTGTCCAGCGCCTCTTCCGAGAAGAACCCCCCGGGGATCAGGCAGCGATCGATGAGCACCCGGCGGAACGCGGCGAAAGTCTGCGCGTCGGGGCGCAGCGGATTGCGCCAGAAGTCGTCCAGCCCGCCCTGGCAGGTGATGTCGGGCACGTCGTAGACCGCGTGGCCCAGCACCACCACCGGCACGCCCTCTGCCAGCGCGAGAGTACCGCTGGTGCTGTTGATGGTCACCACGCCCTCTGCCCCGCGCGTGACGGGCACGATGTCCCCCCAGGCGAGATAGTCGACCCGGTCCGCCACGCCGAACAGCTCGGCCATGTCGGCGGTGACCTGCCGCCAGTCGCGCACGCCGTTGTCCAGCGGATGCTCCTTGACCACGAGGCGGGTGCCGGCGGGGGCATGGGCGGCGAACGAGCCGACCACCAGCCGCAGCGCATCGGCGATCCCGGCGAAGGGCGAGTGCAGGCGGATCTGCGCATCGGAATCGAGCTGCAGCGGGAACAGGAAATAGGGATCGCGCCCCTCTTCGCGCGCCGCCGCCAGCCGCGCCATGAGCTGTACGGCGCTGGCCTCGCGCTCCTTGCGGCGGCACAGCTTGCGCCACCAGCCCATGCCCTCGACGACCGGATGCCAGGGCCGGTGGTTGCTCCAGCCCGGATAATGCCACCGCGTCAGCACGTCGGCGAAATTGTAGGCGAGCCCCTCGGCCGCACGGCGGCGGAAAGAGGAGGGGACCTGCGCATGGGGCGGCACCGGAGGCAGGCGCGACGCCGTCTCGCGATACCAGGCCGGATCGCGCGGCAGCGAGGAATGGCCGTTGACCCCGCCCAGTTCCAGCGTCACCCAGTCGGGCCGGACATAGCCTTCCTCGAACACGTGGACGGGCACGCCCCGTTCGCGGCAGATGCGGATCGCGGGCATGTGATGGTCGCGGCAATCCCCGAACAGCACCACGTCGGTGATGCCCCGGTCGTTCAGCAGGGCCTCGAACGACGCGGGCCAGTCGGCCAGCGTGCCGCGATAGTCGATCCCGTTGGGCAGCCGCCAGAACAGGCGGTCGCCGCCGTTGAAGTTGAACTTGTGGACGGCGTGGCCGGCCGCGATGAGTTCCTGGCCGAGACGGCGGAACAGCGGACCCATCAGACCCTGCAGCAGCAGCACGGTGCGCGGTCCCGCACCCGGGGCCGTACCGTCGAGCCGGGCCTGCGCAGGAGCGGCCGCGGCGGTTGGAAACTCTCGCATCCGGAAAAAACATGCTCCGTGAAACATATAGCGCGGTCGGGCCGGGTCGGACGGCTCGCCGGGTATAGCCATCGACGCGTAAAGCGCCGGAGGGCACGCGGCAAGCCCGGGGTCTTCCCTGAAGCGTAGACGGAGGCATTGGCGGACAACCTTGATCCACCCCGCCCCCGCCTCGCCGCCGGGCCTCTTTCCTCCGCCCGGTCGCGCGGCTATCAGGCCGCCAGCGCTCCCGGGAACGGTCCGAGGAGCATCTCGGCTCGGCGGAACAGTGACGGTTGCAGGACTGACTTACGCGGCATTGCTGGGCGGCGCCGTGGGCCTCGACGCCCTCGTGCGGCCGCGAAATCGCGGACGGGCGCGCGCGGGCCTGCGCGAATGGCCGGGCCTGTTACTGCTGGCCTGCATGGCGACGGCGCTGTTCGGCGCCTTCCTGGCGATCTGCGGCAATGCCGCGGTCGCGATGGCGCTGGCGCTGGCGGTGCAGGCCCTTCCGGCAGTGGCTTCCAACGCCAAGTACGCGATGCTCGGCGAGCCGCTGCTGTTCTCGGACCTGGCGCTCGTGGGCGCGATATTCCGCCATCCACAGTTTTATCTCTCCGCCGTCGCCATATGGCAGCGCGTGGCCGCCGGACTGGTGGCGACGGCGCTGCTGGGGGTGCTCGTGTGGCTGTCCGTCGCCGACCTCGGCGCGCATCTGGCCGGGCTGGCGTTCATGGCCGGCGGGCTGGCTGCGCTCGCGCTTTCGCTGCGCTTGCCCGCGCTGCGGCGTGCGGCGGCAACGCCCGATGCGGAGGAGGACACCCGCCGTCTTGGGCTCCTCGCCGCGCTGCTGCTCTACTGGCTGCGCTGGCGGGAGAGCCGGGACCCGCCGCCTTGCGCCGCCCAGATCCGGCACACGCCCGGGGACGCCCCCGAACTGGTCGTCATGATCCAGTGCGAGAGCTTCGCCGACCCGGTCGAACTGTTCGGCGACCCGGCCCTGTTGCTCCCGGGGCTGGCCT
>DATKFS010000255.1:0-1726 GCA_035511275.1 Novosphingobium sp. | reverse complement strand
CGGTGGGCGTCCTCGACATCGACGGCGGCGGCGCGGAGGCAGTCGCGGCACAGATCGTCGCGGCGGGCGGCAGGGCCATCGCACTTCAGGCGGACATGGGCGAGCGATCGCAGGTCGAGGCGGGGGTGGAGCGTGCCCGCGCCGCACTCGGCCCGGTGACGATCGTCGTCAACAATGCCGCGCTCGAAAGCTTCGCCCCGGTGGAGCAGGTCGGCGATGTCGATTGGGACCGGCTGATGGCGGTCAACCTCAAGGGGGCCTTCGTGCTGGTCCAGACCGCCTTGCCCGACATGGTCGCGGCGGGCTGGGGGCGGATCGTCAACGTCTCCGCCCTCGGAGCGCAAGTCGGGGCGCCGGACATGGCGCTCTACACTGCGACCAAGGGCGGCGTGATCGCGATGACGCGGTCCATGGCGGTAGAGCTGGGGCGCCAGGGGATCACCGTGAACTCGGTGTCGCCCGGCTTTATCGACACGCCGATGGCGCGCCGCGCGATCGACGGCGGCCTGTTCCCCGTCCCCCACGAGCAGATCCTCGCCACCTACCCGATCCCCCGGCTCGGCCGGCCGGAGGAGATTGCCGCCGTCATCGCCTTCTTCGCGTCGGACGAGGCGGGTTACGTGACCGGGCAACTGCTCGGCGTGAACGGCGGCGCGGCGACCTGAAGAGAGGGAGAATGGTCATGGCAGAGTTCGATCAGGATACCGGCCGCCACATCGCCGCGCGCCACGCCGAAGTGCTGGGCCGGCCGCCGCGCATCGCGCCGGTCGACCGCGCGAGCGCCGCCGAGGAGGTCGAGGCGAGCACCCGTCGCCTCCTCGTCGGCATCGGCGCGCCTGCCGACATGGCGATGCCGCCGATCGAGGCGATCCCCGAGATCATGTTCACGCTGTGCCGGTTTCCGGCGCTTTGGCAGGGGGTGATGGACCTCACCATACCGCTGCAGGGACCGGTGAGCGTCCTGCCGCCCCGGGACCGCAAGCTGGCGATCCTGCGCACCGGCTGGCTCTGCGCCGCGCCCTACGAATTCGGCGAGCATGTCGTGCAGGCCCGGCGGCTGGGCTTCACCGCCGCGCAGATCGAGGCGATCGTCACCGGCCCCGACGCGGCGGTCTGGGACGAGCACGAGCGCGCGATCCTGCGCGCGGTCGACGAGCTTCACGGCAACGCGATGATCGGCGACGAGACCTGGGAGCGGCTGGCGGAGCGGCTGGACGAGGCGCAACTGTTCGAGCTGCTGGTGCTGGTCGGCCAGTTCACCGCGACGGCCTATTTCCAGAACTCGCTGCGCCTGCGTTTGGAAGCGGGCAACGCGGGGCTCGCGGCGCGCTGACCGGGGTCTCGAAACGAGCGCGGGGGACGCCGGGCGCTTTCGCGCTCGGCATCCCCCGTGGGCTGTCCGGGACGTGCCGCCGCCGTCAGAAGCGGTAGTTCGCCGCGATCGTGAAGTTGCGCGGGGCGCCGTAGCGGTACTGGCTGAACGAGCCCGCCTGGCTGTAGTACTTCTTGTCGAACAGATTATCGAGGTTGCCCTGGATCTGCAGCGCCTCGCTGACGTTGTAGCGCGCCATCAGGCTGACCAGCGTGTAGCCGTCCTGCTGGAAGCGGAACGCCGCGCCTGTGGTCGGGTTGGTGCCGTCCGAATAGGCCTTGCTGCGATAGTTCACGCCGCCGCCGACGGTCAGGCCGTCGAGCAGGCCGGGCAGGTCGTAGGTGGTGAAGATCT
>DATKFS010000254.1:0-2615 GCA_035511275.1 Novosphingobium sp. | reverse complement strand
GACCGATCCGTTTCGGACGCATGGACTGCGCTGGTAGCGACTTGAGGCTCGCAACCCGTTGCCCATGACACCGACCCGATACACCGTTTCGCCTCAGCTACAGGCTAGCGGATGTCGGAGCATATAACCCAAATGGTTCGTATTGTCAAGCCAACAGCCACGTCATCCCAGCGAAAGCTGGGACCGCTGCGTACCCTTTAGGCGAGACCCCTCCGACAGCCACCCGCCAGCAAGCGCTCAGCCTCACCCGAGGCGCGACCCTGCCAGCGGTCCCCGCTTTCGCGGGGACGACGGTCTTTCAGAACCGGCAGGGAATCCCTGCGCCGGGACGAAGGCGGATCAATCCCGCAGCGATTCGATCTCGCGCGCCAGGTCGCTGCCGCGCTTCTCGTCGGTGGCGATGCGTTCGAGGACGATGATGCGCTTGCGCATCGCCTCGACCTCGCGCTCCAGTTCGTGCTCGCGGGCGGTGTGGTCGTAGCCTTCGCCGCGCGCGGTCCTGCGGTCCCCGAGCGCGCGGTAGCGCTGGGCTTTCAGCCAGGTCACGCAGCCGATCGCGAACAGCACGACGACGGCAGTCCAGAAGCTCATTGCGTGGTCACCTCCGATACGCGGCCCATGTCGCGCAGCGCCTCGATCTGGAAGGCGATGTCACGACCACTGCCGCTATCCGTAATGATCCTTTCGAGGACACGCACGCGATTTTCCAGTTCGCTGTTCTGGGTCGCGTATTGCGCGGCCTTCTCGGCCGCCTGCCCGGCGGTGATCTCCAGCTTGCGTTCGAGGAACGAAAGCCGCCGCTTGTAGACGTCCGCGAGGATGCCGAGGCCCGCGATCAGGCCGACGATGACGGCGCCCAGGCCCATGAAGTCGCCGAAGCTCATTGCTTGGTCACTTCCAGGACACCGGGATCGCGCAGCGCCTCGATCTGCAGCGCGACCGACTGGCTGCCGCCCTCGTCGGTGACGATCCGTTCGAGCACGCGCATTCGCCGTTCCAGCTCGGCACCTTGCGCCGCCAGATCGGCCTCCCGCCGGCTGGCGCTTTCGGACCCGATGCTCGCGGCCAGTTCCAGCTTGCGCTCCATGAATGCGAGGCGGCGCTTGTACGCGCCTGCGATGATGCCGACCACGGCGACGACGGTGCCCATGACCGTCGCCAGGCCCAGGAGAGCGTCGTAGTTCACTTGCCCACCGCCACGGGCCCGGCGCGGCGCGCATCGACCTCGCGCTGGTCGCGCAGGGCTTCGATCTGGAGCGCGGTGTCGTAGCCGCCATCGGTGATGATGCGTTCCAGCACGCGCACCCGTTCTTCCAGCTCGCGGGAATGCGAGGCGTACTGGGCGGCCTTCTCGGCGGTCGCCTCGATCTGGAGTTCGGCGAGCTTGCGCTGGTGCTTGGTCCAGATCGCGAAGCCGCCGATGATGAAGGGCGCAAGCGGGACCAGCACCCAGATCATGTCTTCCATTGAATGTCCCCTGATGCCCGGAAAAGGCGGATGGTCTCAGCGCAGGCTGTCGATCTCGGCGGCGAGGCGCGAGTTGCTGTTGGCGTAATGCGCTTCCATGTCGGCGATCCGGCGGTCCATGTCGGACAGGTCGGTACGCAGGCGCGGCGCGGACGACGGGCGGTTGCCGGCCCTGAGGTCCTTTTTCGCGCGGCGGCGCTCCATGCGGCGGAGCAGGCGCATCTCCTCCTCCTCGCTGTAAAGCTCCATCGGGCGCTTGTCGGCCAGCACGGCGATGGCGATGTAGATCGGGATCACGATGGGCGACCCGAAGAACAGCAGCAGCACCCCGGCAAGGCGCACCCACAGCGCATCCACGCCGGTGAAGTCCGCGATTCCCGCGCATACGCCGGCGAGCTTGGCGTTCGACTTGTCGAGATAGAAATGTCCGCGTGACACTGGTTTTCCCTTTCCCGGATGACGCGATTACTGTTCGGTCGAAGGTGCTGCGCCCGCTTGGCTGCGGCTCAGGGCGCGCTTCATCTCGGCCAGTTCGGCATCGATCGTGTCGCCGTCCGCGAGCGCGGCGATTTCCTCGGCGAGCGTGGGCTGGCGGTGGTCGGAGAGGCTCATCGCCTCGGCGCGGCCTTCCGCGTAGTCCACGCGCCGCTCGAGCTGGTCGAACCTGGCCATCGCCTCGTCGACGCGCTCGCTCGACAGCAAGGTGCGCAGTTTGACGCGATTCTCGGCGCTCTGCAACCGTGCAGCAATGGAGGACTGACGGCTGCGGGCTTCGCGCAGGCGCGTCTGCAGCTTCTCGATGTCCGCCTCGTAGGCGCGCAGCGCATCGTCGAGCACGAGGATTTCGGCGGCAAGCTGCTCGCCCATGTCGGCGGCCTTCTTGCGCTCCATCAGCGCGGCGCGGGCGAGGTCCTCGCGGTCCTTGCTTAGCGCGAGCTGCGCCTTGTCCGCCCAGTCCGCCTGCAGCTTGTCGAGCTTGCCGACGTGGCGGCGCAGTTCCTTCTGGTCGGCGATCGTGCGGGCGCTGCTGGTGCGGACCTCGACCAGCGTCTCCTCCATCTCGAGGATGATGAGGCGGATCATCTTCGCCGGGTCCTCGGCCTTGTCGAGAAGGTCGTTGAAGTTGGCGGCGACGATGTCGCGGGTGC
>DATKFS010000253.1:0-2778 GCA_035511275.1 Novosphingobium sp. | reverse complement strand
GTCGCCACGTCTCCCGTGAAACCGTAGGTGCGGGTGACGAACTCGTCGCCCTCGTCGCGGTAGAAGGTCATGCCGATGCGGATGTCGAGATCGGGATGGCGCCGGTTGAGACCCGCGACGATCGAATCAAGCTCTGCCTGCAGGAACCGCAGTTCGTCCGACATCGAGCCGGTGACGTCCACCACCAGCGCCAGGTCGAGCCGGGTCACGGCCTTTGCCGGTCCCGCCAGCGTGAAGCCGACGCGGCCGGTCCCGGCGGTGCGCGGCACGTCGATCGTGCGCCATTCTCCCCCGGCCGCCCGCACCCGGACGGTATCGGACAGGCGGTCCATCCCGGGGAAGTAGACGACGGTGCCGTCCGCCTGCGTGGTGAAGGTCAGGCTGTTGCCGTCCGAACAGCGCAGTTCCACCGGCACGAACGGAGCCGGGCGCCCGCGCGAATCCTTCACCTCGACGGTGATGAGCCGCGCGGTGTCGAGCGTCGGAAGCGCGGGCACGTTCTGGCCCAGGTCGGAACGGCGAACATAGGCCGCATAGAGCTCGGGATTGAGCAGATCGTCATGCTCGCCCGCCGTGAGCAACCCGCTCTGGGGACGCGGCTGCGGGCGGACGGGACGGGGCGGCGGATAGCCCGGCATCATGCGCGCGGTGCCGTCCTCGGCGGCAACGGTGGGCGTCGATACCGGCGGCGGAGCGGGCGCGACCGAAATCGCAGGCGGTGGTGGCGGCGGTGGTGGAGGCGGTGGGGGAGGCGGTGGGGCAGACCTGCCCTTCCCTGCGCGCGCACCCTCCTCGACCCGATGCCCGGTCGTGACGATCTCATCGGCACCGACGCTCGTCACGGCCGCCGCCGAATCGTAGACCGGTCCGCGCCGGGGGCGGTGCTGGCCCGGCGCTTCCTCCGGGGCAAGCGTCGGCAAGGGGCCGGGACTTCGGCAGAACCCGGAGCTTGCCGCCACGCCGGAGGGACGCTTGGACGGCTGGGTCGCAGCCTCGGCGATCGCGGGCATCGACGTCGCCGTCAGCGTCATGATAAGGATCGTGGAAATGGTCTTGTGCACCGCCGAAGCCCCCTCGCGTTGTCACCGTGCCGACAGTCTTGAGCCTTGCGGATGAACCGTTGCTGACAGTCGATCAGCCGAGGCTGACCCGTCCCCCCGCATGGCGCACCAGCATTCCCGACAGTTCGAGTTCGAGCAAGGCGAGTTGTACGGACGCGCCGCTCGCCCCGGACTGGCGGATCAACTCGTCCACCGCCACCGGCGCGACCGAGAGGTAGCTGGCGACGTCGACCGGGCCTTGGGTTTCCTGCCAGTCCCCCGCGTCCCACTCGCTCGCACTTTCGCGCAGGGCGGAACGGGGATGGCCGGTAAATCCCGAAAGCAGTTCGATCACGTCCTGCGCGCCCTGCACCAGGATCGCGCCGTCGCGGATCAGCTGGTTGCACCCGTGCGAGCGCGGGTCCGCCGGGGAACCGGGGATCGCCATGATCTCGCGGCCCATCTCCCCGGCCAGCCGCGCGGTGATCAGCGAGCCCGACTTCGGCGCCGCTTCCACCACCACGGTGCCCGCCGCCAATCCGGCGATGATGCGGTTGCGCGCGGGGAAATGGCGCGCCAGCGGTTCGGTTCCGGGAGGCTGCTCGGCCAGCAGCAGGCCGCGCGTGGCGATCTCTTCCTGCAACGAGGCATGTTCCGGAGGATAGGCGATGTCGATGCCGCTGGCGATGACGCCCACGGTGGCGCCGGCGGCCAGCGCCCCCTGGTGGGCGGCACCGTCGATCCCGCGTGCCAGCCCCGATACGACCGTCCATCCTTCTCCCGCAAGATCCTGCGCCATGTCGCGCGCGAGCCGCGCCGCCGCCGCGGATGCATTGCGCGCGCCGACGACCGCCACGCAGGGCTGCAGCGCAAGCGATGCCTCGCCCCGGCAGGTCAGGATCGGCGGCGCACCTTCACTCTCGGCGAGGAGCCGCGGATATTCGGGCGAATCGTGAAAAAGATAACGTGCCCCCGCCTTGCGCACGGCGGCTATTTCGTCCTGCACGCGGCGCTCCGGCGCGAGCGAATAGGGGCGACCGGAACGGCCCGCAAGATCGGGCAGCGCGGCAATCGCGGACAGTCCGTCGCCGAAACGCGCCAGGAGCTGGCGGTAGGTCACCGGCCCGACGTTGGGCGAGCGCAGCAGGCGGATGCGCGCGAATGCCTCTTCCTGCGAAAGCGCGCGCGTCCTGTCCTGCGTCGGGGTCATCCCTTCCTGTCGCTCCCGATGCGCGGCTCGGTGCCGGCGCGCAGACGGGCGATGTTCCCACGGTGCTGGAACACGACGGTCGCCGCAATGACCGCAAGGACGAGCGCCGCATCGCGTTCCCCCAGCGCCAGCGCCACCAGCGGCGCGACGACGGCAGCGGTCATCCCCGCGACCGAAGATATCCGCACCGTCGCCAACAGGCCGATCCATGTCACCGCGTAGGCAAGGCCGACCGGCCAGGCGAGCCCGAAGGCGATACCGGCCGTGGTCGCCACGCCCTTCCCGCCCTTGAACCCGAGCCAGACCGGGAAGCAGTGGCCGAGGAAGGCGCCGAGGCCCGCCACGGCAGCCCATTCCGGCCAGAACCGGGCGGCGATCAGCACGGCAGCCAGCCCCTTGGCAAGATCGAGCAGCAGCGTTGCTGCAGCCAGCCCCTTGCGGCCGGTGCGCAGCACGTTGGTCGCCCCGATGTTGCCCGAGCCGATCGAGCGCAGGTCTCCCGCGCCGAAAAGTCGGGTGATGATGAGG
>DATKFS010000252.1:0-5297 GCA_035511275.1 Novosphingobium sp. | reverse complement strand
CGGGGCCTACCGCTTGCCCTTCCCCTTGTGCCGGATGTTCGCGGGCCGGCCGCGCTTGCCGACGAGGTGATTGCCGCGTTTCTGCATGGCCTGCTGCGGACGCCCGCGCGGCTCGATGCGGCCGCCGCCTTCCTCCAGCTCGAACTTGAGCGCGCCGGTCAGCGGGTTCGCCTCGGCAAGACGCAGCGGCAGCACCTGTCCGACCGCGTAGGTCGTGCCGCTCTGCTCGCCCACCAGCAGGCGCGCCTTCTCGTCATAGCCGAAGCGCTCGTCGCCCAGCGTCGAGATAGGCACCAGCCCGTCGCCGCCGAGCCGCAGGATCGTGGCGAAGAAGCCGAACTTCTGGACCCCGGTGATGCGGCATTCGAACACTTCGCCGACGCGGGCGGAGAGCCACGCGGCGACGTAGCGGTCGATCGTCTCGCGCTCGGCCTCCATGGCACGGCGTTCGGCAGCGCTGATCGCCTCGCTCACCCGGCCGAGATCGCCCTTGTCACGCTCCGACAGGCCGGAGGTCGGCGGAATGTCGCCCTTCGGCCTCGGCTGCTCCAGCCCGTAGGCATCGACCAGCGCGCGGTGGACCAGCAAGTCGGCATAGCGGCGGATCGGCGAGGTGAAGTGCGCGTAGGAGCCCAGCGCCAGCCCGAAGTGCCCGGCATTGCTCGGCCCGTAATAGGCCTGCGTCTGGCTGCGCAGCACCGCTTCCATGATGAGCGCCTTCTCGGCCTCGTCGGCGATGTCCTTGAGCATCCGGTTGAACAGGCCCGGCGTGATGACCTGCCCCATCGCCAGCTTCTTGCCGAACGTGGCGAGGTATTCCTTGAGCGCGATCAGCTTCTCACGGCTCGGCGTCTCGTGGACGCGGTAGACCACGGGCGCGACCTTGGCCTCCAGCGCCTTGGCGGCGGCGACGTTGGCGGCGATCATGAAGTCCTCGACCACGCGGTGCGCGTCGAGCCGCTCGCGGATGGCGATCTCGGCGATCCGGCCCTGCTCGTCCAGTCGGACGCGGCGTTCGGGCAGTTCCAGTTCCAGCGGATCGCGCGCCTTGCGCGCCGCCGCCAGTGCGTGCCACGCGGCCCAGAGGTGCTTGAGGTGGTCCTCGGCCCGGTCCTCGTCGATCCGCGCCTGCGCTTCCTCGTAGGCGATGACCTCGTGGATGCGCACCAGCGCGCGGGTGAAGCGCCAGTCGGTGACGCGACCTTCGGCGTCGATCCTGATATGGCAGGCCATCGCCGCGCGGTCCTCGCCCGAGCGCAGCGAGCAGACGTCGGCGCTCAGCACTTCGGGCAACATCGGCACGACGCGGTCGGGGAAATAGACCGAGTTGCCGCGCTTCCTCGCCTCGCGGTCGATCTCGCCGCCGGGGCGGACGTAGAACGAGACGTCGGCGATGGCGATCAGCGCGTCGAAACCGCCCTGCCCGTCCGGCTGCGCCCAGATCGCGTCGTCATGGTCGCGCGCGTCGGAGGGGTCGATGGCGACGATGGGAAGATGGCGCAGGTCCTCGCGGCTCTCGTGGCTGAGCGGCAGCTTCGCCGCGAGCTGCGCCTCGTCCAGCGTCTCCTGCGAGAAGTGGTTCGGGATGCCGTGCTTGTGGATGGCGATGAGGCTGAACGCGCGCGGCGCCAGCGGCTCGCCCAGCACCTGCACGACCTTGACCGAAGGCCGCATGGACTTGCCGATGGGCTCGCCCAGCACCAGTTCGCCGGGCTTGGCGCCGCCGAGGTCCGAGATCGGCGAGGAATTGCGGATGCGCTTGTCGACCGGGGCGAGCCAGGGCTTGCCGGCGCTGTCCATCTCCACCACGCCGAGCACCTGGTCGGAGCGCAGTTCCAGCTTCTTCATCGGGTAGGCGCGCCACCCGCTGTCGTTCTCCTCGGTCCGCGCGAGCACGCGGTCGCCCTTGCGCAGGGCCGAGCCTCGGTGTCCTTTTTCGATCAGGCGGATGCGCGGCGGCGGGGTGGCGTCGTCGGGCTGCCAGGTGTCGGGCACGGCGATGGCCTCACCCTCGTCGATCTCGACCACGCGCAGCACGGTGACGCGCGGCACGCCGCCCATCTTGTGGAAGGCGGTGCGCTTGCCGTCGATCAGGCCTTCCTCGGCCATGTCCTTGAGCAGCGCCTTGAGCTGGATCTTCTCCGCGCCCTGGAGGCCGAAATGTCGCGAAATCTCGCGCTTGCCCGCCGGTTCGGACGACTCCTGGATGAATTCGAGGATCTGCTTGCGCGTGGGCAGGCCGGGGGCGGGACGGTTCTTCTGAGGCATCGGCCTGCAATGGGGCGGACGGCGCTGCAATGCAATGGGGACACCGCCGTCCCGGACCCGATCCGGGACGGCCGGCAAGGCCACAGCGGGGCGCGGCCCGTGCGGACTACCGCCTCAGCGGACGGGGGCGGCGATCAGATGTGGTCGGGCTCGGGGCCGTAGCGATTGTCGCCGTCGCTCGAAGGCCATGCGCCGAAGACGATGACCAGCACCACCGGCACCCAGCCCACCAGCCCGTTCAGCATCAGAGAGCCCTGCGCTTCCTGGATGCCCGCGACGTCGCCCGTCCGCGCCATGATGATGACGTCGACCGCCTTGTCGATAGAGGCAACCTGGATGGCGACGCCCGCCAGCTGGATCGCGGCCGTCAGCCCGGCAATCCACCCGGGCTTGTTCGAATCGTGCAGCCGCCGCGTGAATGCCGCCACCAGCAGGCCCAGCATCACCAGCGTGACGACGGCCGAAGTCCAGGCCGAGACGCGCATCATGCCGGCCAGACGGTCGAACATGCGCTTCTGGATTTCCGCCTCGCCGACGCCCTGCTGCGCGGCGGAGAACACGTCGCCCATCATCGGCCCGGTCATCGCGATCGAGATCAGGAACGAGATCGCGATCTGGATGATGACGAGGAATAGGACGTAGAACCAGAAGCTCGACCGACCCTCGCGCCCCTTGAAGTTGCCAAGGTTGGCGAGGTTGTATTTGATCGCGGCAAGCATCCGGTCCGTCCCCCTGAAATCAGTACGAGCGCGCTACGTATATCTTCTCGACCGCCGGCCGTCCCGTAAAAATGCAGGTGCCCGTCGCCGCATCGCCGCCGAGCGGAGTATTGCGCATCGTCAGCTTGAGTGCCTTCAGCTTCTGCACCACCGCTTCGAGTTCATCACCGGTCGGGCGCGCCCATTCGACCTCGACCCAGCCCGGATAGCGCTTGTCGTCCGAGAAAGCGGCGGCAAGCGCGTCGAAGCTGGCGGCGGACGAGATGTTGGCGTCGCGGCGCGCCTTGGCTTCGGCATGAAGCGAGGTCTGGATGTCGGCGATCTCGGCCGAGGCGCAGGCGACGAAATCGTCCCTGGACATGGCGACGAAGTTGGCCTTGGCGGCCTCGTTCCACAGCCGGTCGCGGCGCAGCATCGAGACCTGGCCGCCGGCGGCGTCGCGCCCGCCGATCTCGAGGATCAGCGGCACGCCCTTCTTGACCCAGGCCCAGCGCTTCTGCGTGGCCTTGCCCGGCCGCTTGTCGAGGAGCACGCGCACCGGCTCGCCCAGCGTGGACAAGGCCGCGAGCGACTTGCGCAGGTCCTCGCAGTAGGTGAGCAGCGCATCGTCCTCGGGCGTTTCGCGCAGCATCGGCAGGATCACGATCTGGTGCGGCGCGACGCGGGGCGGCACGCGCAGCCCGTCGTCGTCGCCGTGGACCATGATGAGGCCGCCGATCATGCGGGTGGACGTGCCCCAGCTGGTCGTGTGCGCGTACTGCTGCGCACCCTCGCGGTCCTGGAAGGTGATGCCCGCAGCATGGGCGAAACCAGTGCCGAGGTAATGCGAGGTGCCCGCCTGCAGCGCCTTGCCGTCCTGCATCATCGCCTCGATCGAGTACGTGGCGACGGCGCCGGGGAAGCGCTCGTTCTCGGGCTTTTCTCCGGCGACGACGGGCATCGCCAGCTCGTCCTCGGCGAAATCGCGGTACATCTCGAGCGCGCGCAAGGTCTCGACCATGGCGTCGTCGCGGTCGGCGTGGGCGGTGTGGCCCTCCTGCCAGAGGAACTCGCTGGTGCGCAGGAACATGCGCGTGCGCATTTCCCAGCGCACGACGTTGGCCCACTGGTTGACCATCAGCGGCAGGTCGCGCCACGACTGCACCCAGCGCGCCATGGCCTGGCCGATCACCGTCTCGGAAGTGGGACGCACGATCAGCGGCTCTTCCAGCCTGGCCTCGGGATCGGGCACGAGACCGCCCTTGCCGTCGCCGATCAGGCGGTGGTGGGTGACCACCGCCATCTCCTTGGCGAAGCCCTCGACGTGCTCGGCTTCCTTGGCGAAGTAGGAGAGCGGGATGAACAGCGGGAAGTAGCAGTTCTGCACGCCCGCCGCCTTGATCCGGTCGTCCATAAGGCGCTGGATGCGTTCCCACACGCCGTAACCCCACGGCTTGATGACCATGCAGCCGCGGACGCCCGATTCCTCCGCCATCTCGGCTTCGGATACGACTTCCTGGTACCACTGCGCGAAGTCGTCCTCGCGCTTGGTGTTGAGGGCATGGCGGATGGCGGGCGTCTTCTGATTCATGGCAGCGCTGTTAGCGGCAGTTTGGCCGAGTTCAAATACAGGAATGCAACTGCGCCCCGTCAGAGCAGGTCGGCAAAGGTCCTCGGGGAAGAACGGTTCTTCCAGCGCGGCGAGCTGCGCGCGGTCGAACCAGCGCCAGCTGCGCATCACCTCGCGTTCCAGCGGGGTATGCCCGCCGGTATCGATACCGTCAGGGTCGGCGCCGAGCGGCAGGCGGACCCGGAAGTAGCGCTCGTCGGCGATGACGGGCACGCCTTCGATGGTGATGAACTCGGCCAGCTTGCTTGCGATCTGCGGACCGGGATCGGCATCGAGCCCCGTTTCCTCCCGCAGTTCGCGCCTTGCGGCTTCCTCGTAGCTCTCGCCGGGATCGACCGCCCCGCCCGGCGTGCACCAGAACGGCGGGCGATCGGGCGGGTCGAACCGGAACAGCAGCACCCGGCCCGCGTCGTCGGTGAGGACGATGCGGGCGGCGGGCCGCGGAATGCGCGAGGACATGGCGTCGCCGGTTACTTGCCCAGCGCGTCGAGACGCTTCTGGATTTCCGCCATCTGGTCGCGCAGCGCGGAAAGATCGCCGGGGTCGCTCGGCGCGGGAGTGGCGGCGGGCGGCTTGCCCTCGCCCTTCTCGGCGCCCGGCATGAACGCGGCCGAAGCGGCGCGGAACATCGCCATGTTCTGCTCGGCCAGCTTGGCGAGCGGATTGTTGCCCAGGCTATCCTCGAACGCCTTGGCGAGCTT
>DATKFS010000251.1:0-2886 GCA_035511275.1 Novosphingobium sp. | reverse complement strand
TCGACCAGATGGTCCGTGACGCCGAGAAGTTCGCCGAAGAGGACAAGAAGCGCCGCGAATCGTCCGAGGCCCGCAACCAGGCCGACAGCCTCGTCCATGCGACCGAGCAGCAGATCGCCGAGAACGGCGACAAGATCGACGCCGCGCTCAAGGCCGAGGTCGAAGCCGCGATCGCCGCGACCAAGACCGCTCTCGAAGGCGGCGACGCTGCCGAGATCAACGCGAAGTCGCAGGAACTGACCCAGGTCGCGATGAAGATGGGCCAGGCGATCTACGAGAAGGAGCAGGCTTCGGCCGCGTCTCCGAATGCGGCTCCGGCCGGTGACGACGACGTTGTCGATGCCGAGTTCTCGGAAGTCGACGAAAACAAGGGCTGACCAGTCCTGATGAAAACCCTGACCGCCACCGGTGCAATCCGCGCCGGTGGCGGTTAGAGTATTCCGGCGGGGAAGAATCACGTGTCAGCGACTGAAATAGACTATTACGAACTGCTCGAATGCGAACGCACGGCGGACGACAAGACGCTCAAGTCGTCGTACCGGCGGCTCGCCATGCGCTATCATCCGGACAAGAACCCCGGTTGCGGGGATTCGGAATCGCGCTTCAAGCAGATCAGCGAGGCTTACGACTGCCTGAAGGACCCGCAGAAGCGCGCGGCCTATGACCGTTACGGCCATGCCGCCTTCCAGCAGGGCATGGGCGGCGGTGGCGGCGGGCAGGGCGCCGAGTTCGGCGACATCGGCGACATCTTCGAATCGATCTTCGGCAGTGCGTTCGGCGGCGGCGGTCGCCAGCAGGCGCGGCGCGGCGCCGACTTGCGCTACGACATGGAAGTCAGCCTCGACGAGGCGTTCCGTGGCAAGAGCACCGAAATCACCATCGAGGTCTCGCAAGGCTGCGAGCCCTGCCACGGCACCGGCGCCGAGCCGGGCACGTCCAAGCGCGGCTGCAACATGTGCGGCGGCCACGGCAAGGTGCGCGCGCAGCAGGGCTTCTTCGTGGTCGAACGCACCTGCCCCACCTGCCACGGCCGGGGCGAGGTGATCGAGAAGCCGTGCCGCTCGTGCGGCGGCGAGGGGCGCGTGGACAAGCCGCAAACGCTGCAGGTGGACATTCCGCCGGGTGTCGATTCGGGCACGCGCATCCGCCTGTCCGGCAAGGGCGAGGCCGGGCCGTTCGGCGCGCCTCCGGGCGACCTCTATATCTTCCTCCACGTCAAGCCGAACCGGGTGTTCGAGCGGGAGGGCACGACGCTGCTCACCCGCGTGCCGATCACCTTCACCACGGCGGCGCTGGGCGGCTCGATCGAGATCCCCGGCATCGACGGCGAATCGATCACCGTGGACATCCCGGTCGGCATCCAGTCGGGCAAGCAGCTGCGCAAGCGCGGCGCCGGTATGCCGGTGCTGCAGGGCCGTGGCCGCGGCGACCTCGTGGTCGAGATTTCGGTCGAGACCCCGACCAAGCTCTCCGCGCGCCAGAAGGAACTGCTGCGCGAACTGCAGGCGACCGAGACCGGCGACGAATGCCCGGGCTCCAAGGGCTTCTTCGATCGCTTGAAGGACGCCTGGAACGACCTGACGGACTGAGTTGCCCGTCTCCCGGGCCTGATCCGGGACCGCTGGCCGTCTTCAGGCAGAGCCTGCGCGACGACCAGCGGTCCCCGCTTTCGTGGGGACGGCGCGGCATCGTTGCGTCAAACCCGCCAGCGGTCGCGGATCATATCCGGCATCGCCTCGGTCGCCAGGACCTCGCGGCGGATGTGCGCCACCAGCCCCGGATCGGCGCGCAGCCGGTCCTGCTCCTCGTCGAGAATCGCGAGGAACGCGCGGCGCTTGAACCCGAGCAGTTCCGCCGCCGGCATCGCGTGCTCCGGCCCGAGCGTGGAGGCGATCATGTCCATCACCCGTTCGGCCCCGTGGAGGCGGCCCCACAGGTAGTCGTTCTCGCGGTAGGCGCGGCTGAAGAAGGCGCCGAAGTTGTAGAATTCGTTGCCGCGCAAGGTGCCCCCGGTGCCGCCCCGCCGGATGGCGTGGCAATCTTCCGGCGAGATGCGGTCGACCAGTACCGGGTCGAACTCGTTCAGCCCCTCGCCCCGCAGCAGCGGGAGCGTCACGGTGTCGTAGAACGGGAAGCCGAGGTAGGCGAGCAGCACCCTGCGGCGCAGCGCCTGGGGCATCGCCGACAGCGCTTCGGCAAGGATTTCGTCCACTTTCGCATCGGCTTCGGCAAGGCTGCGCTGGCGTTCGATGTGGCTCGTCGCCGCCTCGGGATCCTCGAAGAACGCGCGCGCCAGTCCGCCGAAATCCTCGCCGAGCGCGGCCAGCGGTTCGCGGGCGATGTACAGCGACAGTGCCGCGTAGATCGCCGTGCGCGCCGCATCGCGGTCCTGCTCGGTCACGTCGGCCTCCGCTTCCCACTCCAGCGTCACCCGCCGCGCCAGCAGGCGCAGGCGGCGCACCCGGAAGGCGAGATCATGCGCGCGGAAGAAGCCGATCATCGCCGCCGATCGCGCATCGCGCATCGCCTCGCTGCGGTCGATCCCGCTGGCCGACAGATGCGCGATCAGGCGCGTCCGCACCGGTTCGGGCGAGGGCAGGTCGAGCTCCGGCGCCGCTTCCATCACCAGGCGCGAGAGCATGGCGACGATGCCGCTGAACTTGACCTGCGCATAGCCGTGATAAGCATAGCCCGCCTGCTCGAATGCCGCCTGCTGTGCTTTGGCCCGCCATGCTGCGAGGCGCTTGGGCGTCGGCCGGTCGAGGAACAGGGTGTGGCCGAACAGCCTGTCGACCGTCTCTTCGATCTGCGGCCGCATGGCGACCACGATCTCGCGCAAGGTCGCCATCTCGCGCGACTGGCGGGCCCGCGTCCCCAGGTTGTCGC
>DATKFS010000250.1:0-10227 GCA_035511275.1 Novosphingobium sp. | reverse complement strand
GATCCCGTTCTCGCGCATCAGCCGCCAGAGGGTCTTGAGCACGTCGGAGCGGACATTGCCGATGCCTTCCTCGGGATCGGTTATCCAGCAATGAATGACGAAGGCGATGCCGTTCTCGGCGAAACTGTCGAGCCAGACGGTCGGCGGCGGCGCGTCGAGGACACGCGGGACCGAGCGGGCGGATTCGAGCATCAGTTCCTCCGCCTGCTCGATGTCGCAGGCATAAGGGATCACCACCGGGACCTGGATGCGCACGTTGCGGCTGGAATAGGACCAGTTCTCGACCTGGTTGATCATCAGGTTCTCATTCGGGATCAGGTATTCCTTCTGATCGCGCGTGGTGAGCGAGACGGCGCGGATGCCGATGCGGCGGATCTGGCCGAAGGTGTACTGGCCGCCCTGGTCGGTGATGGCGATGACGTCGCCCGGCTTGATCGACTTGTCCATCAGCAGGATGATGCCCGCGATCAGGTTGCCGAAGGTCTTCTGCAGGCCGAAGCCGATGGCGAGGCCGAAGGCGCCGGAGAACACCGTCAACGCGGTGAGGTCGAGCCCCAGCACGTCGATGCCGACGAGGATGGCGACGGCCCAGATGAACAGGCTGACCATCTTCTCGGTCAGCAGGCGCTGTGTCAGGTCGAGCCGGGTGACGCGGGCGAGAAGGCGGCTTGAAAGCCGGCTCGCGCCCCAGGCGATCGAGATTACCAGCGCCAGCACCGAGACCACGACGACGAAGTCCCAGATGGAGAACCGGGTCGAGCCCACCTGCAGGGCCAGCCGGTCGAGCGTGTTGACGATGCCGCCCACGGTGTCGCTACGCGAGGCGACGGCGTCCTTGATGCCGTCGGCGCCGGACATTTGCGGCGGCTGCTTGATCACCACCGCCGTCGCCGTGGCGGTAGGCGTCGGCGTGGCGGTGATCGCGGCGACGTTCACGGCTCGCGCCAGGCCGAAAGGGCCTGTTCGATGTCGGCGATGAGATCGGCCGGGTCCTCGAGCCCGATGGCGAGGCGCACGCCGTGGCGGTCCTCGCTCCCGGCGGGTGCGGGGGGCCAGGGCATTCGGCTGCGATACCCCGAGGGTTCGATCGGCAGGGCAAGGCTCTCGAAGCCGCCCCAGGAGTAGCCGATGCCGAACAGGTGCAGCGCATCGACGAAGCGGTTGCGCGCCGCGGCGGTGGAGCCCTTGAAGACGAAGCTGAAAAGGCCGCAGCCGCCGGTGAAGTCCCGTGCCCAGATCTCGTGCCCGGGCGCGCCCGGCAGCATGGGGCAGAGCACTTGCGCGACCTCGGGCCGCCCGGCCAGCCACGCCGCGATCGCGACCGCGCTGTCGGTCTCGTGCCGCAGCCGCAGATGCAGCGTGCGCAGGCCACGCAGGACGAGCGCCGCATCGTCCGGCGAGACGACGGTGCCCAGCTGCTGCGCGCGCTGGCGCAGCCTTGCGTAAAGCTCCGGACCGGCGCTGGCGCTGCCCATCATCACGTCGGAATGGCCGCCGACGTGCTTGGTCAGCGCCATCAGCGAGATGTCGATCCCGCGTTCGATCGCCGGGAAGCCGAGCGCGCTGGCCCAGGTGTTGTCGAGCACCGAGACCACGCCCTTTTCCCGCGCGATGCCGGCAAGGCGGGGCAGGTCCGCCATCTCCATGGAAAGGCTGCCCGGCGCTTCCAGCAGCACCGCGCGGGTCCGCTCGCAGAACAGCGCTTCGTAGGCGGCCGGGTCGAGCGGGTCGAAGAAGCGGGGCTCGATGCCGAGGTCGGTCAGCAGGCCCTTGCCCATGGTGCGGGTCGGGTCATAGGCATTGTCGCTGATCAGCACGACGTCACCCGGCCGCAGCAGCGTCAGCATGACCCCGGCGATGGCGGCGACGCCCGATGGATAGAGCACGGTCCCCGCCGCCCCCGGCTCGAGCGAGGTCAGCGCGTCGGCCAGCGCCCATTGCGTGGGGGCTCCGCGACGGCCGTAGAAGAAGCGCCCGTCCTCGTTCCGGCGCGGACCTTCGGCGAGCGCGGCGGTGTCCGGATAGAGGTGCGTGCTGGCGCGCCAGACCGGAGGATTGACGACGGCCCCGGTCCATTCGCTGCGGCGTCCGGCGCCGACGATGCGGGTTGCTTCCGCCAGGTCGTCGTCGAGGCGCTTGCTGGTGTCCAATGTCATCTCCGCGTATGGTTCGGGCGACCCTAGGACATTTTCAGGACGCGGCAAGTCATCCGGCGGCGCGCTGTTCGGGGGGCTGCAGCGGATAGGCGCGGGCCGCCTCGACTTCGCGTGAAGCAAGCTCGCGATGGTCGCGCGGACCCGTATCCAGGCGCAGCGGGGCGAGGGCGCCGCCGCCATTGTCCACGCCCACCGTATGCACTCGGCGCAGCAAAGGCACCCCGTCCTCGCCGAGGATACAGAGGCGCACCAGCGGCACGAAGAACGAGGCGTTGCCCTGCTGTAAAGAGCGTATCGCGCCGAGCGGCAGCTGGATTTCGCCGGTCAACGCCACGGTCTGCCCGGCCGCGACCGGGGGCAGGACCTTGAGCCGGGCCAGCGTCGCGATCTCGGGCGCAAGTTGCATTTCGGGCGGGATCGAGGCGTGGGCGCCGATCATGTCTCCCACGAGTTGTCCGGCGGCCAAGTCCGTCCGCACAGTGATTGACACGCGATACTGGAGGGTAGCGTAGACCAGCGAAAGGCGCAGGCTGGCCGGCTCGAACGCCAGATCGATGTCTGCTTTGACGGGCGCGGGCGGGCGTGGAGCGAAAGCCGGAGCCGGGACTATCGGCGCCGCCTGGGCAGAGACTGTATCGACGGGAGCGGGAGCAGTCGGCGGTTTTTCCGGCGTAATCGTCGCAGGTTCGCGAGCTTCGATTTCCGCCCATTCCTCTGCGGCCTGCCGGGGGCGGCGGCGCAGGAATACGACCAGCGAACCCAGTGCCACGAGCAGGGCCACTGCAACCGCCCCCCACCAGGTCGGCCAGGTAGACTGCGGTTCTCCAGGCACATCGGGCCGTTCGGCAGGCACGGACGGCACCGTAGAAGTAACGGCCCGGGGCATGTCCGATGCGATGGGGGATGGAGCGGCGGCAGGCGGAGCCTCCGTCGTCGCCACCTGCGGTTCCGGTGCCACCGATGGCCGCGGTGAAGGAGCTTCGGCGCTCGGGGTGACGCGCGGTGTCGGGCGGGCCGTCGGGATGGCCGTTGCCTGTGGCGGCGGAGCGGCGCGGATCGTGGGGACGGGCGTCGGTGTCGTTGCGGGAACTGCTGAGGGCGCCGTGCTGGGCCGCACGATGGGGTTCTGCCCGTCGATCGGGCCCTGCGCACGCGGCGCGGTGGGTGTCGCCGTCGGCTCCGGCAAGCTCCAGGTGCCTGCGGATTGGGCAACCGCGACGCCGGGCACCACAATCCAGGCCGCGAAAAGCACCGGCTTGGCGACCGCTGCAAGCGTCGCGCGTGAAATGATTATGTTCCTGCCCCTCATGACCCCGCCACCGTCGCTCAACTCGCTGTGAACCGCGTGTTAATGCCATGCCCACACGCGACGAGCCGTTGCAAGTCCTCGCCGACCTACTCAATGCTTGTCTTGTCGATAGCTTGGCGGCATGGCTCGGTGATGACCGACACTCCCCCCATCCATTCCCCTTCGACTCCGTTGCATCTCGGGCAGGCCAGCAAGCTCCCCAATTCGCCCGAGGAGGCGGTGTTGGACTATGTGCCCAACCCGCGAGTGGGCAGCATGTACCTCGTGCGCTTCGCCGCGCCTGAGTTTACCTCGCTCTGCCCGGTTACGGGCCAGCCCGATTTCGCGCACCTCGTGCTTGATTATGCGCCTGGCGATGCGATCGTCGAATCGAAGAGCCTGAAGCTGTTCCTCGGTTCCTTCCGCAACCACTGCGGCTTCCACGAGGATGTCACCGTAGGCATCGGCCAGCGGCTGTTCGACGAGATGAAGCCGAAATGGCTGCGCATCGGCGGTTACTGGTATCCGCGTGGAGGAATCCCGATTGACGTATTCTGGCAGTCGGGCGCGCCGCCTGAGGGGCTATGGGTGCCGGACCAGGGCGTGCAGGGATATCGCGGCCGGGGCTGACTCAGTACCCGGCGTCGGCGAACCTTGAACCGTTGACGCGCGTGAGGTCGATCACGCCGTTGCCGATCGACGCCATCTGGCGGCTGCTCAGGCACTGGGCGTAGACGGTCGGTGCTTCCGCCCGGCGCGCCGCTTCGGTGTCGAGGGCGTCGTCGAGGCCCGCGGTGCACATGGCCCGCGTCTCGTAAGTCTGGACCGGAGTTTCGAGGCGTTCGCAGGCCTTGCCATCGTCGGAACAGGCGAAGAGGGCGAGGGCGAAGAGAGTTGCGCTCATGAGGTGTCTCCTTCCTGCCAATAGAACGGGTGGGCGACGACATGTATCCCGCGACCCGAGAAAAAGCCGAGTCCGATCAATATCCTGCGCGATGCCTGGCAGAGGGTGGAACATGATGGCCGCCTGTGCGTAATAGGTGCATCCATGGACCAGACCAAAGCCAAGCTCGTCATCCGCCAGGCCACCGTTGCGGACGCCCCGGCGATCGCCCGCCTTTCCGTCAAGGTCTACGGCAAGGCCGATGCCTTCACCCGCGCCGAGATACGCGGCCAGGTTATCAACTTCCCCGAAGGCCAGTTCGTGGCCGAGTACGAAGGCAAGGTCGTCGGTCACTGCGCGACGATGATCGTGACCTCCGAACTCGCCTTCAAGCCGCACACCTGGGAAGAGATCAGCAATGGCGGCTACGGCCGTCCGCCTGCCCCCGAAGGCGACGTGCTCTACGGCTTCGAGGTCTGCGTCGATCCCGATTATCGCCGACTGCGCATCGGCCAGCGGCTCTATCGCAAGCGCAGGGAAGTGTGCCAGTACTTCGAGCTCAAGGGCATCGCCTTCGCGGGCCGGATGCCCGGGTACATGCGCCGCAAGCGCCAGTATCCCGATCCCGCCGACTACGTGCAGGCCGTGCGCGAGAAGAAGGTCCGCGACCAGGTCATCAACTTCCAGATGAACGAGGGCTACGAGCCGCGCGGCATCCTGCCCGACTATATTCCCACCGACCGCGAAAGCGGTGGCAACGCGGTCCTCATGTACTGGACCAACCCGTTGGCGCCCATGGACACCGGCAAGGCGGTGCCCGGCCTCAAGGAGCGCGTGCCCTCCAGCGTGCGTGTCGCCACGGTCCAGTTCCAGATGCGCAAGATCGAGACGATCGACCAGTTCGAGGCCCAGGTCGAGTACTGGATCGACGTGGCTGCCGACTACGAGAGCGACTTCGTGATCTTCCCGGAGCTGTTCACCCTCGAACTGCTCTCCATCGAGGAGACCAAGCTGGAGCCCGTCCAGGCGATCGAGAAGGTCGCCGAATATACCGAGCGCTTCGTCGAGTTCATGCAACGCATGGCCGTCAGCTACAACATCAACATCATCGGCGGCTCCCACCCCACCCGCGTGAAGCTGGGCCATGGCAAGAGCGAGATCCGCAACATCGCCTATACCTTCCTGCGCGACGGTGCGGTGCACGAAACCCAGAAGCTGCATCCCACTCCGTCGGAGCGACGCTGGTGGAACGTGCGCGGGGGCTATGGCGCCAACGTCATCCAGACCGATTGCGGCCCGATCGGCGTCATGATCTGCTACGACAGCGAATTCCCCGAGCTGGCGCGCCATCTCGTCAACCAGGGCGCGCTGATGCTGTTCGTCCCGTTCTGCACCGACGAGCGGCGCGGCTATCTGCGGGTGCGCTACTGTGCCCAGGCGCGGGCGGTGGAGAACCAGTGCTACGTCATCACGTCCGGCGTCGTCGGCAACCTGCCCAACGTCGAGAACATGGACGTGCACTATGCCGAGAGCGCGATCCTGACGCCCTCCGACTTCCCTTTCGCCCGCGATGGCGTGGCCGCCGATACGGCGCCCAATACCGAGACCATCGCCATCGCCGACCTCAGCCTCGATGCGCTGCTGACGGCGCGGCAGTCGGGCGCGGTGCAGAACCTCAAGGACCGCCGTTTCGACCTCTATCGGGTGGAATGGATGCAGACCCACGGCTGATTATCGCCGTACCGGCGCATTCGCGATTTGGCGTAGCGCGCTCCAGGGTTTATGCGCGATCGTATACCTGATGGAAGACCCATGACCAAAGATCCGTCTCCCCTGGCCGTACAGGGTGTCGCCAGCCAGCGCGTCGCCGACATCCTTGCCGAGCGCATCCTTTCCGGCGACCTCGCTCCCGGCGCGCGGATCAAGCAGGACGAACTGGCGGAGGAACTGTCCACCAGCCGCATCCCGGTGCGCGACGCCTTGCGGATGCTCGAGGCGCGGGGCCTCGTCACCATGCGCGCCAATGCCGGCGCCCGCGTCACCAGCCTGACGCGCCGCGACCTCGAGGTGTCCTACGAGATCCGCGAGCGCATCGAGCCGCTGCTGCTGGCGGACAGCGTGCCCCACCTCACCGACCAGGACATCGCCGACCTGCGCGCGGTCATGGACCGCAACGAGACCGTCACCGACGTCGACGAGGCGATCGCGCTCGGCCGTGAATTCCACTGGATCACTTACCGCCGCCACTCCACGCCGCTGCTGGCACAGATCGTCGAGCGTGTCTGGGATACGACGCAGAGCTATCGCCGCGCCTACATGAAGCTGGCGATGGGCAACACCACGACCGGCGGCGGGCGCACCCACGACATCGAGCACCAGTTGCTGTTCGACTGCATCGCCAAGCGCGAGGTGGAGATGGCGCAGGCCGCGCTCGTCATGCACATCCGTCGCACGCGGATCGGCCTGGTGCGCTACGGCCATCTCCTCGGCGGTGCGGGCGGCGATGTCGCGGCGCTGCGCGACGCGGCGGAGTGACGCACTCATCGTATACATTGAATGCTTGCGCTGGGGCGCTTCACGCGGTCTAGTCTCACTCCGAACGAGAACTGGAGAGAGCGCATTCCGATGATAACCCTTGAGCAGGCCCGCACCCTCATCGCCGCCACCCGGGCCAAGGGCCGGGAGATGAGCCTCAATCCCCTCACCATCGTCATCCTCGATTCCGGCGGCCACCTCGTCGCCATGGAGCGCGAGGACGGCTCGGGATACGGCCGGCCCGACGTCGCCAGCGGAAAGGCGGCGGGCGCGCTGGCCATGGGCGTCTCCAGCCGCAAGCTCGCCGACATGGCTGCCGACCGGCCGCAGTTCATGGCCGCGCTGTCCGCCGCGTGGAACGGCAGGCTGATCCCGGCGGCGGGCGGCGTGCTCGTCAAGGACGGTGCCGGCAACCTGCTCGGCGCCATCGGCGTCAGCGGGGACCTGTCCGACAAGGACGAGGAAGCGGCCTTCGCGGGCGTCGATGCGGCGGGCCTCGTCGCGGGGTGACGGGCGGCTAGTTGATGAAGCACATGCGCGAGCGGGGTTTCGCGTAGCGCTGGATTATCGACGATGGAAAGAGCCGACGCGAACGTAGCAGGCGTTTGCGGTGTAGGAAAATCGTGGCCGTTCGCCGTCCCATGGCTGCGGCCTGTGGCGGTCCATTGTCCGCGGGCGCTTGACCATGTCCCGACTTCTCGTGCAGTCCCTATTTCGGCCTTGAAGACTCGTTCCGGTCTGGATGGCTGAAGAATAGATGGCACGGGAGAATGATCGCGATGTGGACTGGGCCCGATTTTGCATCGTTCAACACGTGTGAACTGACGCCGCAATACCGGAATGACTATAAGTCAATGTATGCGGTACTATGCGACGAAGCGCAAACGCGGATTGCCCTTGATGCGTTATGTTACCAGCTAACGCTGTCTTCCACCTCGGCGTTCCTGATTAGCTTGCAAAACTGGGAGCTGGTCGAAGGATTCGATTACAGCGTAGCCACCGTCCGCATGGGACTGGAAACCCAGGCCTTCTTCAATATCACCTCGACGGGGCGCGGGATCGATGATCTGACCTTCCTGAACTCGAAGCACGGCCGTTCCACCCACCGCATACAGTGGGCGATGATGGCCGCCTATGCGCGCCAGAATCCAACAGTGTTCAAGACCCGCATCTCGGACCTCTACCGTGCGATGGAGCATCAGGACCTCGGGGATCAGGGAATTAACGACATAAAGAATTTCTTCGGACAGAACTTCTGGGATTTCTTGGTCGATAACGAGAATACGGCCTGCAAGAACGCCACCTGTCCCGAGTGGTTCTGCGGTACGTTCCTCCAGAATGAGTATCCCACGCTTTATGCGCTTTCGAACGGAAAAGAGTCCTACGAATGGAAGTAGCGCGGGTGCTTCCCATAGTCACACGCTCGCGCTGAATACCTTTCGTCCCGGCACCGGCATTTCCACCCTGTAGACGGTGCCGGTGCTCGATTCGGTGAAGAACAGCCACGTGTTGCCCGGCCCGCCATAGGCGGCATTGGTGGTGTAGCGCCCCTCCGGCACGTCGATGCGCAGCAGCGGTTCGCCGCGGTCGGAGAACAGCCAGACCGCGCCGAAGCCGACGTGGCAGACCACGAGGTTGTCGTTCGCGTCGATGGTCAGCCCGTCCGGCCCGGAACCGCCCGACATCTGGATATAGGTGCCGACCTTCGAGATCACCTCGCCGCCGGGCTCCCCGCTGGCGTTGACGAGCGGGCAGCGCCACACCGCGTTGGCGCGGGTGACGGCAAGGTAGAGCGCGGTCTCGGCCTTGTTGAGCACGAGGCCATTGGGGCTGGGGATGTGATCCAGCATCAGTTCGACCCGCCTGCTGCCGGCGCGCACGCGGAACAGGCGGCCGTTGGGATTGTGCCAGCCGGACTGCCCCTGGTCCGTGAACCAGATGTCGCCGTTCCTGGCGATCGTCAGGTCGTTGCATCCCAGGAACGGTTCGAGCAGGTAGCGTTCGAACCATGGCTCGGACGTCCCGGTCGCGGGGTCGCAGATGACCATGCCCTTGTGGTGGTCGGCGACGAGCAGGCGGCCGTCGGTGAGGAACTTCATGCCGTTGGGCTGGCCGTCGTATTCGAAGCCGACCTCGCATTCGCCGTCCGGGCTGATCCGGAACATCCGGCCCCAGGGAATGTCGGTGACCCACAGGTTGCCGGCCGCATCGAACACCGGGCCTTCGAGGAACACCGGCGCGGCCGCTCCGTGGAGCTGGACCTGCGCCCATTCGGTCTTCTCGCCGAAGCGGCGGAACTTGTCGGGAATGCGGCAGAAGACCTCGGCCGTGACGGCGGGGGGCGCGGCGAACATCGCTCTCTCCTCAACTGATCGCCCGGACGGCTTACGCCCGGATCGGATACATGTTTATCCCGGTGATCCCTATTACGCCTTGACCGCGAGGCAAAGTGCTTTCACGACAGCCCCACGCACAATATCGGCCGATGGTATACATCATGCGGCATTCGGAGGGGAAAAACGGTGGGTTCGCGTGAACTCGTCTGCATAATCGATCCAATCCATCCGGCCGGGATGGAACGCATCGCCTCGGCGCATGACGTGATCGGCCCGGACGGCTGGCGGCAAGACCCGCGCCTTGCGGAAACGAGCGTGATCGTCATCCGCACCAGCCCGCTGGGCGCCGACATCTTCGGGCCGATGCCCAACCTCAAGGCCATCGTGAAGCACGGCGCCGGGGTGGACAATATCGCCATCCCCGCCGCCAGCGCCCAGCGCGTTATCGTCGCCAACACGCCTGGCGGCAACAATTCCACCGCCGTCGCGGAAGGCGCGGTCGCGATGATGCTCGGCCTGCTACGCCGCACGCGCGACATGGACGCGCTGGTCCGCGAGAACCGCTGGGACGAGCGCTGGGGCATCCGCCTCGGCGACCTGACCGGCGCGAAAGTGGGCCTGATCGGCTTTGGCCGCATCGCGCGCTGCGTGGCGAAGATCTGCGGCGCCGGGTTCGGCGCGGACGTCGCCGCATACGATCCGATGCTGTCGGACGAAGACATCCGCGCGGCCGGGGTGGAGCCGATGGACCTCGCCGGTGTCCTTGGCCGCGATATCGTATCCATTCACACGCCGCTGACCGAGGGCACGCGCAATCTGGTCGACACCGTCGAGCTGGGCATGATGAAGCCCCACGCGATCCTCGTGAACTGTTCGCGCGGCGGTATCATCAACGAGGACGCGCTGGCCGAGGCGCTGCGCTCCGGCCAGATCGCGGGCGCGGGCATCGACGTGTTCGAGGCCGAGCCGCCCGCCGCCGGCCATCCGCTTTTCGGCCTGCCCAACTGCCTGCTCTCGCCCCACGTCGCC
>DATKFS010000249.1:0-6556 GCA_035511275.1 Novosphingobium sp. | reverse complement strand
TTGTCACCGCCATCCCGCCGGTGACTGACCAAACGATAACGGTGACTGCCGCCTGTGACTGAACCCGCCGTGACCGATCCAGATACACACACTCCCCTCGACGCCCTGCTCGGCGCCGCTCCCCGTCATGTGCTGCGCCATTGGCTGAGCCTGCTGGTGCTGGCGCTGGCGGCGCTGGCGGCGCTCGTGTTCTTCGTGCGTTTCGTCACGGGTGAGGACTCCCCCTATTATTCGGCGCCGGTCGAGAAGGGCAACCTGATCCCTCTCGTGTCCGAGCGCGGGCAGGTCCACGGATCGGGCGAGGTGACGGTCGATGCCGGTTTGCCGGGCCGCATGACGTGGATCTCCGGCAAGACCGACGGCACGGTGGCGAAGGGCGAACTGCTCGCGGTGATCGACGCCGGCGCTGTCGAGACGCTGGTCGAAGTCGAGCGGTCGCGCCTCGCCGCCGCGCGCGCCGCACTCGAGGGTGCGCGGGTCGTCGCGCAGGACACCGGATCGCGCCTTGCCCGCTTCGAAAGCGTGTGGAAGCGTTCCGGAGGCCGGGCGCCGTCGCTCAACGAGATCGAACGGGCGCGCACCGAGGCGCGGCAGGCAGAGCTTGCCGTCTCCGCCGCGACGGCCGGGGTAGAGGCGGCCGAACTCCAGCTGAAGGGCGACCGGGCGCGGCAGGCCGGTTCGGAGATACGCGCGCCGATCGCCGGAACGCTGGTCATGCGCCATGCCCAGCCGGGCGAGATGGTGACCCAGCGCCAGCCGCTCTTCACGATCGCCGCCGGGATGGCGCCCTTGACCGTCGATGTCCCCCTCGTCCGCCAGCCCAGCGCACCGATCAAGGCGGGCACGCTGGCGCAGGTACGGCTCGACGCGATGCCCGACAGCCCGCAGTCGGCCACATTGACGCTGCTGCGCGTCAGCCCGCCGCCGCAGACCGCCCCGCCCCGTGCGGTGTTCACGATCGAGCGACCCGACCCGGCGGTGCGCCCGGGCATGGCGGCCACGGTCGAGATAGAGTTCCCCCAGCGCCGCAACGTCCTGCTCGTGCCCGATGCCGCGCTGCAGTTCGAGCCGACGACCGGGCAACGCCATCGCCGCGAGCGGATCTATGTGCTGGAGGACGGCGAGCCGCGCCGCGTCTACGTCACCGTCGGCGGCAGCGACGGCAAGCGCACCGAGGTCTTCGCCAATGGTCTTGAACCCGGCCAACAGGTGATCATCGGTTGGCGTGACGCGACGAGTGGAACCGCCCAGACAGGTCGCTGAAAGGTTTGCAGTGCAACAATCGCGCCGTCCGTGCGTATCCGCACCGATGCAGACGCGCCAGCGAAGGGGTCAATTCTGAGTATCGACGGGCAGATGTCACGCCGCACCGCGGTCCGGCTTTTCGCAATGCTGGCAGCGGCGAGCGCTCTGCCCGGCGGGGTGAGCGCCGCCGTCGGCGGGAGGTTGGGCACCCCTTCGCCGTTCTCGTGGGACCGGTTGGTCGCCCGCGCGCGGGCCCAGGCCCGCAAGCCCTTCGTGGAAACTCCGGATTCGCCCCGCGCCGCCGCGGACTACGATGCGGCGGTGAAGCTGACCTATGGTGACACCGAGGCTATCGCCGGCAACGTCCGCCTGTTTCCCGCGACGCGCGGCACCGCTCCCAAGCCAGTGCGCATCGCGATCGTCGAGGGCGGGCAGGCGCGCGAGATCGTCGATACCGCCGGGCTCTTCGTAGGCGGCGACAACACCGACCCGGTCGGTTTCCGCGTCATGGACGCCACCGGCAAGAGCGACTGGCTGGCGTTCCAGGGGGCGAGCTACTTCCGCTCCTCCGGCTCACGCGACCAGTACGGCCTGTCCGCAAGGGCCATCGCCATCGACACGGGGCTTTCCAAGGGCGAGGAATTTCCCGCCTTCACGCATTTCTGGGTCGAGCAGACCGGGGCGGACACCGTGCGCGTCCACGCCCTGCTTGACGGGCCGAGCGTTACCGGCGCCTATGCCTTTGACTGCCGCAAGGGCGAGGATGCGGTAACGCAGGACGTTACCGCCGCCGTCTTCCTGCGCCGCAATGTAGAGCAGCTCGGCTTCGCCGCCGCATCGAGCATGTTCTGGTACGACCAGTCGAGCCCGCCCGCCACGCGCGACTGGCGGCCCGAGATCCACGATTCGGACGGCCTCGCCATCTGGGCCGGCAATGGCGAGCGCATCTGGCGGCCGCTGGAGAACCCGTCCGTCGCCAAGCTCCATTCGCTGCGCGCGCCTTCGCCCAAGGCTTCGGCCTCGTCCAACGCGACCAGAACTTCGACCATTACCAGGACGACGGCGTGTTCTACGACCGCCGCCCGTCGATGTGGGTGGAGCCCAAGGGCGACTGGGGCGCGGGTGCGGTGTGCCTCTACGAGATGCCGACGCAGAGCGAGACGCTCGACAACATCGCCATGTTCTGGCGCGGTGACAGGCCCGCCAAAGCCGGCGAGCGGCGCGATTTCGCCTATCGCCTGACCTGGACGTCCAAGGACCCGACCGCCGACCAGGCTTCGCGCTGCGTGGAGGTCTACGACGGGCCGGGCGGCATCCCGGGCGCACCGCCGGTTGCGGGCGTGCGCAAGTTCGTGTTCGATTTCGCCGGACCATCGCTCACCGGACTCGACCGCGAGAGCGGCGTCACGCCGGAAACCGACCTTCCCAAGGGAGCCATCGTCTCCGCCGTGGCTTATCCCATCGCCCGGACCGGCGCGCGCTGGCGGGTCATGATCGATGTTAGGACCAAGGATTTGAGCCAGCCCCAGTTCCGCCTCTACCTCAAGCGAGGCGATACGGCGCTCAGCGAGACCGTCATCAAGGCACTCGAATCGTGAGCGTGACCCCGGTCCCCACCCTGCCGATGCTGCCTGCGGAAGCGCCGATGGCGATGCCGGTGCAGAACCTCTACGGGAACCCGCCCGGCGCACGCGAGGTGCTGACGAGCCCCCACGGGATGCTGGTGAAGCGGCTGCTGCTGCTGGCCCTGACCGCCGTGATCGGCCTCGCCGCCTCGAGCACGGTGCGCATGGAGCTTTCGCGCGACGGGCTCGACTGGATCGAGGTCGTGCTGCTGCTGTTCTTCGTGCCGCTGTTCTGCTGGATCGCCTTCGGGTTCGTGACGTCGACCATCGGCTTCCTCAAGCTCATCACCGGCGAGCATCCGGGCTTTACCGCGCTGCCGAGCCCCGCCTCCAGCCTGCGCCACCGCACCGCCGTGCTGATGCCGGTCTACAACGAGAGCGTCGAGGAAGTCTTCGCGCGCGCCCGCGCCATGGCGCATTCGATCGCGGCGGCCGGCGGCGCGCCGTGGATCGACTTCTTCGTGCTGAGCGATTCGAACCCCTTCCACGGCAAGCGCGAGGAAGCCGCCTGGCGTGAACTCGCCGCCGAAGCGCCGATCAAGGTCTACTACCGCCGCCGCGAACAGAACACGGCGCGCAAGCCCGGCAACATCGCCGAATGGGTCCGCCGCTTCGGTTCGGCCTACGAATGCATGCTGGTGCTCGACGCCGATTCGATGATGAGCGGCGACACCATCGTGGGCATGGCCTCGATCATGGAGGAGCGTCCCTCGATCGGCCTGCTGCAGACGGTCCCCATGATCACCAATGCGCGCACGCTGTTCCAGCGCTGGATGCAGTTCGCGAGCGAGGCCTACGGGCCGATCGCCAGCGCCGGGCTGCTGTGGTGGTCCGGTTCGGAATCGAACTTCTGGGGCCACAACGCGATCGTGCGCACCCGCGCCTTCGCCGAATCCTGCGGGCTTCCCGAACTGCCTGGCAAGGCCCCGTTCGGCGGCCACATCCTCAGCCACGACATGCTCGAATCGGCGCTGTTGCGCCGCCGGGGCTGGGCCGTCCACATGGTCATGATCGGCGGTTCCTACGAGGAATTCCCGCCGACCATCGTCGACATGGCGATCCGCGACCGCCGCTGGATGCAAGGCAACCTGCAGCACCTCCAGTTGCTCGGCGCATCGGGCCTGCACTGGGCGAGCCGCCTCCACCTGCTGATCGGCGCCTCCGCCTATCTCACCTCGCCGGGGTGGCTGCTGCTGATCCTGACGATGATCGGGCAAGTGGCGACGCAGGGCACCGGCGGCTTCGTCACTCTCGCCCCGCCAAGCGTTCTGGCGCTGACGCTGGTCCTGCTGTTCGGTCCCAAGGTGATGGGCACGATCTGGATGCTCGCCGACCGCGACCGCCGCCGCAGCTTCGGCGGCGCTGGCGCTATCCTGCGTACCGTGCCGATGGAGATCGCGCTCGGCATGCTGCTCGCCCCGATCACCATGGTCACGCAGACCAAGGCGCTGCTCGGCCTGCTGCTGGGCATTTCGGCGGGCTGGAACACCCAGTCGCGCGATGCCCGCCGCATCAGCGTGCGCGAGATCCTGCCGGACCTGCGCGAGCACCTGCTGCTTGGCGCCGCGCTCGCCACGACCGCGTTCCTCGACCCGATGACCGCGCTGTGGCTCTCGCCGATCATCGTCGGCCTGATCGCCTCCCCCTGGCTCATCAGCGTGACTTCCAGCGAAGCCCTGGGCGAGCGCGCCGCCGCCGCCCGCTTCTTCCTCGTGCCCGAGCCGGGCATCACCGAGACCCCGCGCCTCGCCGCCCCGGCGCCACTGGCGACGGTGGAGGGTCAGGCGATGGTCGAGGCCTGATCGCCGAACAGCGCTGCGGCAGCCGCCGGGGCGGAAGGGAAGTAGAAGTGCATGTAGCTCGCGGTGAGCGAGCCGTGCCGATAGATCGCCTCACCCGCGCGGCCGTCCGGCGTGGAGGCCCGGGCGCGCGGCTTCAGCGGTGTGTCCAGCCGCGAATAGTGGAAGGTGTGGCCGCGCAGGGTGCCGCATTCGAGTTCTACCTGCTGCATCCCCAATGCCGAAAGGCGCGGCTGCATCGTCACCGCGCCGGGCATCAGTCCCAGCATGTTGCCCCGCTTGCCCTTGCCGTCGTCGAGCGTCCCGCAAGTGTAGAGCATCCCGCCACACTCGGCGAGGATCGGCAGGCCCGCCGCGTGATGCGCCCGGATCGCCGCGAACATGCCTGCGTTGGCGGCCAGACGTTCCACGTGTAACTCGGGATAGCCGCCCGGGAGCCACAGCGCATCGCACGCCGGCACGGCCGCGTCTCGCAGCGGCGAGAAGAACGAGAGTCGGGCTCCCGCGCGCTCCAGCCATGAGAGGTTGGCGGGGTAGAGGAACGCGAAAGCCTCGTCCCGGGCCACGGCGATGCGCCGGCCCCGCAGCCCGGAAACGCTTGCATTCGGCCTCGTCGGCGCGGCGAAGGCAACTGGCGGCGGCAGGTGCAGCGCCGCTTCCGGCAGCAGGGCAGCGGCCCGGGCCAGCCGCGCTTCGAGGTCGCCCACCTCCCCCGCCTGCACCAGTCCAAGGTGGCGCTCCGGCAGCGCGACGCCCGCCTCCCTCGGCAGGGCACCGAGCCAGGCCACCCCCGGAGGCACGCTCCCTTCGAGCAGTTGCGCATGGCGCTCGCTGCCCACGCGGTTGGCGATCACGGCGTGGAGGTCGAGCCCCGGCCGGTACGTGGCGAGGCCGTGGACGAGCGCTCCGAAAGTCTGCGCCATGGCCGACCCATCGACCACCGCCAGTACCGGCAGGCCTAAGCGCTGGGCGAGGTCGGCGGCGCTGGGCTCGCCGTCAAACAGGCCCATGACCCCCTCGACGAGGATCAGGTCGGCCTCTCCCGCCGCCTCGTGCAGCAGCGCGCGGCACTCGGCCTCGCCGCACATGAACAGGTCGAGCTGGTGGACCGGGGCGCCGCTGGCCGCCTCCAGCACCATCGGGTCGAGGAAATCGGGGCCGCACTTGAACACCCGCACCCGCCGCCCGGCATCGCGGTGGCGCCGGGCGAGCGCGGCCGTCACCAGCGTCTTGCCCTGCCCGGAGGCAGGCGCCGCGACCAGCAGCGCCGGGCAGTGCCTGGGAGAAATGTCGTCGTCCATCGCCCCGGCACCTATTGGGCCGCTGCCGTTCGCGCAAGCATCGGGCACTTGCGCCTGATGTCTCCGCACGATAGTTGCCCCCTTGCGACAGGTTCCCCGCGAGGGGATTGAAAGGGAACTCGGGTGAAAGCCCCGGGGCTGCCCCTGCAACTGTAAGCGGCGAGCCATCGGCCATCATGCCATTGGGACCCTCGTAAGGTCCTGAGAAGGCGGCTGAATTCGGCACCGACCCGTGAGCCAGGAGACCTGCCCGTCGCCGTCGTTCTTCGACCGGACAGGGTGTGCCGGGCGAACGGGGTGTGTTCCTCGCGTGACGACAGCCACTGCCCCGCAGGCCTTCCGGCTTGCGGGAACGATGCCGTCTGCTTGAAGGAAATACCTTTTGTATCATAAACTTACCGCCGTCGCCCTGCTCGCTCTCACGGCCAGCCCCGCACTGGCCCGTGACGACACCCAGGCCTACCCGAACGACACCGAAGCCGACATGGGCGGCACCGGCGCCGCCGCTGACCGCATCGTCGTCACCGCGCTGCGCACCCCCGTCGCCGCCGACCGCGTCTCCGCCACCGTCACGGTGCTCGACGAG
>DATKFS010000248.1:0-9624 GCA_035511275.1 Novosphingobium sp. | reverse complement strand
GGCAGGAACACCGCGACGATTGAGAACGTGGTGGCGACGACGGCGAGGCCGATCTCGTCTGCGGCGTCGATCGAGGCCTGGTACGCGCTCTTGCCCATGCGCATGTGTCTGACGATGTTCTCGATCTCGACGATGGCGTCATCGACCAGCACCCCCGCGACGAGGCTCAGCGCCAGCAGCGAGAGGAAGTTCAGCGTGAAGCCGAGCAGGTCCATGAACCAGAACGTCGGGATCGCGGAGAGCGGGATGGCGATCGCCGAGATCATCGTCGCGCGCCAGTCGCGCAGGAACAGGTAGACGATCACGATCGCCAGCACCGCGCCCTCGACCAGCGCTTCCATCGAACTGGTGTACTGGCCGCGGGTGTAGTCCACCTGGCTGAACAGCTGGGTGACGTGGATGTCGGGGTGCTGCTTGCGGATCTCGTCCAGCTTCTTCACCGCCGCGTCGTAGACCGCGACATCCGATGCGCCGCGCGCGCGCTCGAAGCCGAAGGTCACCACTTCGCGGCCGTTGACGCGGGCGACGTCGGTGCGGTCGGAATAGCCGTCGTAGACGCTGGCGATGTCCGAGAGCTTGATCTGGCGGCCGTTGCCGAGGTTGATGCGGGTCTGCGACAGCGCGTAGGCGTCCTGCGCGTTGCCCAGCACGCGCACCGACTGGCGCGATCCGGCGATCTCCGCCTGGCCGCCGGCGGCATCGACGTTGACCTGCCGCAGCACGGTGTTGACGTCGTTGGCGCTCACGCCGAGCGCGACCATCTTGTGGGGATCGACGACCACCCGGATCTCGCGGTTGACGCCGCCGTCGCGCGATACCGTGGCCATGCCCTCGACCGAGAGCAGCGACTTGGAGATGGTGTCGTCGACGAACCAGCTGAGCTGCTCGATCGTCATGTCGTCCGCCGCGACGGCGAAGTACGCGAGGCTGCCGCCGCCGCCGGCCTCGATCTTGGAGACCTGCGGTTCGAGGATGCCGTCGGGCAGTTCGCCGCGAATCTGGTCGACCGCGTTCTTGACCTGGTTGGTGGCAATGTCGGCGTTGGTCCCGACCGAGAAGAACACGATCGTCGTCGAGCGTCCCTCCGAGGCGGTCGACTGGATTTCCTCGACCCCCGGGATCGAGCGCACCGCGCCTTCCACGATCTGGGTGATCTGGGTCTCGATCTCGGTCGGCGCCGCGCCCGGCTGCGAGACCCCGACGTGAACGCCGGGAAACTCGATGTCCGGCATGTTGTTCACGTCCATCCGGTTGAACGAGACGATGCCGGCGATCATCACGCCGATGAAGAAGACGATGGGAATGATCGGGTTACGGATCGACCAGGCCGAGATGTTGCGCATGGTTTGGGCGGTCCGTCAGTTGGCGGCGGCGGAAACGGGCCGGGTCTTGACCTTGTCGCCGTCGTTCAGGAACCCGCCGGCGCGCAGGACCACCTTCTCGTTGCCGGTGAGCCCGGATTTGAGCGTGATGCCGTTGGCGGTGACGAGCCCGGTCGTGACCGGGCGGCGATGCACTTTGCCGGCATTGTCGACGACGTAGACGAAGGCGCCCTTGGCGTCGTTCTGGATCGCGGATTCGGGCAGCATCGGGGCGACGACGGCGCCGCTCTCGATCACGGCGCTGGCGAAGCCGCCGGGGCGCAGCGCGGGGTCGAACTTGAGCGCAATGCGCGCGGTGCCCTGGCGCGTGGTCGTGTCGATCACCGGGGAGAGCTGCCAGACCTGGCCGGTGAAGGTGCGGCCCGAGCCGACCGGGGTAACCTTGGCCTCGACGCCCGTCGACAGCGAGCCGAGATCGTCTTCCGAAAGGTTGGCGAGCAGTTCCATCTCGCCGCCCTTGGCGAGGCGGAACAGCACGCCGCTGCCGCCGCTCACCACCTGGCCGAGTTCGACGTTGCGTTCGAGCACGAGGCCGGCGGCGGGCGCGACGATGTTGAGGCGGGCGTTCTGGGCGCGCAACTGGCCGAGCGTGGCGCGGGCCACGCCCACCCGGGCGACGGCGGCATCGCGCGTGGCGGTCAGGCGATCCACGTCGGCCTTGGAGATGAATCCACGATCGACCAGCTTGAGGCCGCGATCGAGATTGGACTGGGCGATGCGCGCATCCGCGGCGGCGACGTCGACCTGCGCGGACTGGCTGGCCGCCGCCTGCGCCTGGACCGAGCGGTCGATCACGGCGAGGACCTGGCCCTGCTGGACCCAGTCGCCCGCTTCCACGCGGATTTCGCGGACTTCGCCACCTTCGCCGACCGAGCCGACCGGCATCGAGCGACGCGCGGCGAGCGTGCCGGTGGCGCTGATCTCTCCGGCGACGGTCGAGCGGCCCGGGACGACGACCGAGACGACGGGCACTTGCGCGGCGCCGGCGTCGGCCGCTTCGGGGCCGGAGCCGCGATGGACGAAGAACCAGATGCCGACGATGGCGATGCCGACGACGACCGCGACGATCCAGACCCAGCGGCGGGAGCGGCGGTCCTGTTCCTCGTCGATGGCCAACGGATTGTCGGCCGCGTCCGCCCCGTGGGAAGCGGGATGGCCTGCCGTGTCGTTGCCGGAGGGAATCCGGCCGGGTTCAATCTTGCTGTCGTAGTTCATCCGGTCACCGCAAGCACCACACGCGCGTCTCGGGCGGCGTGATTTCTCCCGCCACGTCAAGGGCATCCGCGCTCATGACGCGGGCCGCCGATGTGGCTTAAATCCACCTGTTCCATATACGTGCTGCAACAGGGTGGCAATCTGCAGTCGGTCCGCGGTCGATCCGCATCGACGAACGACTTCATTGCCGTAATTCGGATCGGTGCAGCTATATTGTTGCGCAAAAACGCGAAAAGGCGACCGCGGAGCTTGCTTCGCGGTCGCCTTTTCGATTTCAGCCGGACTTGCCGGGCGGGGTCAGTACTTCTGCTGGCGCTCGTAAAGATCGCGGTAGTGTTGGATTCGCGTCACACGCAGGCCCTGCATGCCCGAGCGATCGACCGCGCGCTGCCACGAGGCGAACTCCTCGAGCGTGAGCTGGTAACGCTCGCAAACCTCGTCGATCGTCAGCAGGCCGCCATTGACGGCCGCGACGACCTCGGCCTTGCGGCGCACGACCCAGCGGGTGGTGTTGGGCGGTGGCAGCGAGTCCACGGTCAGCGGCTCACCAAGCGGACCGATCACTTGCGCAGGCCGGATTTTCTGGTTCTCGATCATCTTTGCCCTCGCTCGCCGATTTCGTTGGCTTCGGCGACCGGAGGATTATTGCCGTCCGCGGGCTTGCCATTGCTTGAACCATCAAGGTTAACGAATCTTGAGGATTCTTGATAGGTAGTTAGCGTCGAGGCGGCGCAGCCATGGAAACTGCCGCGCAGATGCAGCTTCGGTGCCGCATCCTCGCCCGAAACGCCGACCACGTCCCGCGCCGCGAAGAGTCGCTGGCGAAGCGCGCTCCAGTCGATCTGCCGGAGATCGCCCGGCAACCGGAGATCGGCGAACCCGGCACCCGCGCGACCCTGCGCATCCCCTGTTTCCGGGGCTTTGTGTTGATGTGCGATGTTCATGGGGCGCCGTATAGCCCAAGCCTCGTCAAGGGATCGTAAAAGCGCCGTTTACCCCTCCTTCACCATTCGCGGCAGGCGGCCTTGACGGGACGGAAAACGCGGCAGGTAGGAAAAGGGAGCGTTTGCCTGTATGGGCGCGCGGGTGATGACTGCTTCTGCCGACCTTCTTTCCGGGCTCGACCCCGCCGACCTGTTCCAGCTTGACGCCCCCCTGTCCGCGCGCCGCATCGTCGTCGCCATGTCGGGCGGGGTGGACAGTTCGGTGGTCGCCGCGCTCGCCGCTGCCAGCGGGGCGGAGGTCATCGGCATGACCCTGCAGCTCTACGACTACGGCGCTGCGACCGGTCGCAAGGGCGCCTGCTGCGCGGGCGACGACATCCGCGATGCGCGTGCCGTGGCCGATCGCCTGGGCATAGCGCACTACGTGTTCGACCACGAGAGCGCCTTCCGCGAGGAAGTGGTCGAGCGCTTCGCCGACGACTATCTGGCGGGCCGCACCCCGATCCCCTGCATCCGCTGCAACATGGGCCCCAAGTTCACCGACCTGCTGGCAATGGCCCGCGAACTGGGCGCGGACTGTCTTGCCACCGGCCACTACGTGCGCCGGGTGATGGGTCCGGCGGGCGCGGAACTGCACCGCGCGTTCGACCCCGCGCGCGACCAGAGCTATTTCCTCTACGGCACCACCGAGGCCCAGCTCGACTTCCTGCGCTTCCCGCTGGGCGGCCTGCCCAAGACTGAGACGCGGCGGCTGGCAGAGGCGGCGGGCCTCAGGAACGCCGCCAAGCCGGACAGCCAGGACATCTGTTTCGTGCCCGACGGCGACTATGCCAAGGTCGTGCGCTCCGTCCGTCCGGAGGGAGAGGCGCCGGGCGACATCGTCCATGCCGAGACCGGTGCGGTGCTCGGCCACCATCGCGGGGTGATCCATTATACCGTCGGCCAGCGCCGGGGGCTGGAGATCGGCGGCCAGCCCGAGCCGCTCTACGTCACCGGGATCGAGGCCGGGACGCGGCAGGTCCGCGTGGGGCCCCGTCGCCTGCTCGCCACCGCCTCGGCGCGGGTGGTGGAGACCAACCGCATCGGCCCGCTGCCGCATGGGCCGCTGACAGCCAAAGTCCGCTCGCTCGCCAAGCCGGTGCCGATCACGCTTGAAGGCGCGCTGGGCGATGGCGCGGACGTTACCATCCGCTTCGCCGCACCCGAATACGGCGTCGCTCCGGGCCAGGCCGCGGTGATCTACGCGGGCGACCGCGTGGTCGGCGGTGGCTGGATCGACTCGACCGAAAGCGCAACCTGAGCGGACGCGCCTCCGGCCTTCCCTGCCAGCTCACAAATCCGCTCGGCCTGAGCTTGTCGAAGGCCCCCGTGCTCAGCACCGTGACCCACATGCTTCTGCAGGCCCGGCATGAGCGGAGCGGGTGGGACAGCCGAGTGCCCGTGAGGGCGGGTGCTGCCCTAGTCCCGCCACGGCTCCAACTGGCACCCGCGCCCCTCGCGGAAGTCCGCGCTCTGGCTGGCGAGCAGCGGCACCGATCCGGTGACGGTCTTCGTCGCGGCATCCTCGGACAGCGAGACCATTCCCGCCAGCCCGCTCAGCCCCGCGACGCGAAGGTCGCCCTTGCAGGCGGCGAGCGGGCGGTCGGACACGAAGCGGCACACGCAGCCTACCCGAGCCCCATAGGCGGCGCCGACCAGCGCTTCCTCGCGCATGCCCTTCCACGCGAAGGCGAGCCCGCCGGCGAGCACCAGCAGGACGGCCACGACAAGATTGCGCTTCCATTTCGAGGGCTGGCGCGTCGGCAGGCCGGGCCCCCGGCCCGAAACCTTGTCCCCCGGTCCGGATTTCCCGGCTGTTGCCATTCGTAAGCGCCTCGCACATCACACCGCGCGTCATGCCGGTGCGCCGCCTTCCCCATATCCTCGCCCTCCTCGTGCTGCCAACCCTCGCGGCCTGTGGACAGAGTGCGCCAGACGGCCCGCCGCCGCCCAGTGCCGAGGCGCAGGCCGCGATCCGCGACGATGGCGGTGCCCCGCGCGAGGCGCTCGGCCGGGCGATTGACGGGATCTTCGACGCCGAAGCGGTCGGCGACACGGACGCGCTGGTGATCATGAAGCGCGGCACGGTGATCGCCGAGCGCTACGGCGCGGGCATAAGGCCCGACACGCGCCTGCCGGGGTGGAGCATGGGCCAGTGCGTGACGGCGCTGATGATCGGCCAGCTGGTGAGCGACGGGCGCCTGCGTCTCAACGAATCGGCCCCTGTTCCCGAGTGGCAGCGCCCGGGCGACCCGCGCGGCGCGGTGACGCTCAAGCAATTGCTGCAGATGCGCTCGGGATTGCGGCACGACGAATCGGCGGTCGCGGGCACCGGCCGGCTCGAGGCCGAATCGGACCGGATGCGGATGCTCTTCCTCGACGGCCGCGACGACATGGCGGCCTATGCCGAGGCGCAGCCGCTGGAGGCGCCTGCGGGACGGACCTTCGAGCATTCGTCGGCCAGCGCGGTCATCCTCGCCGACCTGGCCGCGCGGGTGCTCTCCCCGGATCGCGATCCGGCGCGCCGTCGCCAGGCCGTCAACGACTATCTCAGGAACCGCGTGCTGCTGCCGATCGGCATGGGCTCGACCATCGTCGGCTACGACCGCGCGGGCACCATGATCGGTTCCGGCATGATCCACGCCTCGGCGCGCGACTGGGCGAAGCTGGGCGAGTTCCTGCGCCACACGGGCTCGGTGGGCGGCGCCCAGGTCCTGCCGCGTCGGTGGATCCAGTTCATGCTGGAGCCCTCGCCGCGCGAACCCGCCTACGGCGCGGGCGTCTGGCTCAACCGCGCGGCGGCGGGCGACAATGCGAAGCTCTATCCGGGGACGGCACCCCGAAACGTGTTCGGCTGCATCGGCGAATACGGGCAATACGTGATCGGCTCACCCGACCAGTTGCTCACGGTCGTGCGCATCGGCCACAGCGACACCGCGCAGGAGCGCGAAGTGCATGACCGGCTGGGCGCGCTCATGGCGCTGTTTCCGGGCGGGCGGGAGTGAGGGAGGGCTGGTCGCCATCAGATCGACCTCACGCCTGACCGAAAAGCCCCCCAAACCCGCCCAGCATGAGCGGGGCTATTGGCTCAGACCGTGAAGCTTTCGCCGCAGCCGCAGGCGCCCTTGGCGTTGGGGTTGGCGAAGACGAAGCCGGCGGTGAAATCGTCTTCCACCCAGTCCATCGTGCTCCCCACGAGGTAGAGCACCGAGGATCCGTCGATGTAGAACACGCCGCCGGGGGTCTCGATCTTCTCGTCGAACTTCGCTTCCTCGGTCACGTAGTCCACCGAGTAGGCGAGGCCCGAGCAGCCCCGGCGCGGGGTGGAGAGCTTGACGCCGATCGCGCCCTCGGGCGCCTCGGTCATCAGCTTGGCGATGCGGGCCTCGGCGCTCGGCGTCAGGATGACGGCGGCGGGGCGGACGCGGGTCTTGGTCGTGGTGTCGGTCATGTCAGCCTCTTCTGCCAGAACAGCGCGTTCCCGGCCTCGGGGTCGAGCTGGAAGTCGCCGTAGCCCAGCGATGCGTAGAGTTCCCTGGCGCGGTGGTTGCCGCTCAGCACTTCGAGCGTCACCTTGCAGGCGCCGCGCGCCCGCGCCTCGCCCTCGATCGCGGCGAACAGGGCGCGGGCCACGCCCCTGCCGCGATGAGCGGGGAGCACCGAGACGTCGTGGATGTTGACCAGCGGCGCTGCCGCGAAAGTCGAGAATCCCATGAAGCAGGTCGCCAGCCCCACGGGTTCGCCACCGACGCGCGCCAGCAGTGCGAAAGCGCCGGGTACCTGCGCCATCGCCGGCACCAGCCGCTCGCGCACGTCGGCCGACAGCGGTTCGCCGCCGCCCATCGGGTCGCGCGCATAGGCGTCGAGCACGAGCACGATCGCCGCCGCGTCCGCCGGATCGGCGAAGTCGGCTTGCGCGATCGCAAGGTCGAGGACGGCGGCCTCGTTCACAGCATTCCCAGTTCCAGCTTCGCCTCGTCGGACATCTTGGCCATGTCCCATGGCGGGTCCCAGACGAGGTTCACGTCGCAGTCGCGCACTCCGGGCACCGCCGCGACGCGCATCTCGACCTCACCGGGCATGGATTCCGCGACCGGGCAGTGCGGCGTGGTCAGCGTCATCGTCACCGCCACAGATGCCTCGGGCGAGACCTCGACGCCGTAGATCAGGCCGAGGTCGTAGATGTTGACCGGAATCTCGGGGTCGAAGATCTCCTTGAGCGCGGAGACGACACCTTCGTAGATCTCGCCGCCCGGCGCAGCGGGGTCGGCCGCATGGGGCTTCTCGGCAAGAAAGCCGTCGAGATAGTCGCGCTTGCGCTCCGCCGGCGGGGGCACGGCGTCATCGACGCGGGCGCGCGGCGGGGGCGGCGCGGTGTCGACTTCCTCGATGCTGAACGTGGGCTTCTCGTCACTCATCCGAAAATTCTCCGTGTGCGCTCGATTCCCTTCAGGAGCGCCTCGATGTCGGCCTCGTCGCTGTAGAGGCCGAAGCTGGCCCGCGCGGTCGCGGGAACGCCCAGATGCTCCATGAGCGGCTGGGCGCAGTGGTGGCCGGCGCGGATGGCCACGCCTTCCTCGTCCAATATGGTGCCTAGGTCGTGCGGATGCACCCCGTCGAGCGCGAAACTGACGATGCCGAGCGCGTCGTCCGGCCCGAACAGCGTCACGTCGTTGCGCTTGCGCAGTTCGGTGCGCAGCAGCGCGGCAAGGTCGCGCTCGTGGCGTTCGGCGCGGTCGAGGCCGATGCCCGACAGCCAGTCCATCGCCGTCGCCATGCCGAGTGCCTCGATGATGTTGGGCGTGCCCGCCTCGAAGCGCTGCGGGGCGGGGGCAAAGGTGGTCTTCTCGAAAGTCACGCGGTCGATCATCGCGCCGCCGCCCTGCCACGGGGGCATGGAATCAAGGATGTCCTTGCGCGCCCAGAGCACGCCGATCCCGGTCGGGCCGTAGAGCTTGTGGGCGGAGAAGGCGTAGAAGTCGCAGTCGAACGCCGCCATGTCGAGCGCGAGGCGCGGCGCGGCCTGGCAGCCGTCGATCAGCAGCTTGGCGCCCACCGCATGGGCGAGCCTGGCCGCCTGTTCCACGTGGAGCACCGAGCCCAGCACGTTCGACACATGTGCGAAGGCGACCAGCTTGTGCGCGGGCGTCAGGATGCGCTCGGCGGCGGCGAGGTCGATGCGGCCGTCGTCGGTCAGCGGGCAGACGTCGATCGCGACGCCGGTCTTCTCGGCGAGCAACTGCCAGGGCACGATGTTGGAGTGGTGCTCCAGCATCGAGAGCAGCACACGGTCGCCCGCCTTGAGGTTGGCGGCGCCCCAGGTCTGCGCGACGAGGTTGATCGATTCGGTGGCGCCGCGCGTGTAGACGATCTCGTCCTCGCGCGCGTTCATGAAGGCGGCGACGCGGCGGCGGGCGGCCTCGAAGGCCAGCGTCATGTCGGCCGAGCGGGCGTAGACGCCGCGATGGACGGTGGCGTAGTCCGCGCCCATCGCGCGCACGGTGGCGTCGATCACGGCGAGCGGTTTCTGCGCGGTGGCGGCGGTGTCGAGGTAGTGCCAGTCTCCGGCGAGTCCCGGAAACTGGTCCTTCACGACGAGTTCGGCGGTGTTGAGGTCGCTCACAGGATCGCCTCCAGTCTTGCGATCGCCGCCTCGCTCAGTTCCGTCTCGCCCGGAGCACCGGTGAAGGCTTCGGCGATGAAGGCCTGCAGCATCAGCCGCTTGGCCTGCGGCGGGGTAAGGCCGCGGCTCATCAGGTAGAACAGGCCGTTGGCGTCCAGCTCGCCGACGGCACAGCCGTGCGCGGCCTTGACGTCGTCGGCGTAGATTTCGAGTTCCGGGCGGGCATTGGCGGTCGCCGTGCGGTCGAGCAGCATGGCGCGCACCGACTGTTCGGCGTCGGTGCCATCGGCCCCGCGCTCGACCGCGATCCGGCCGAGGTACGTGCCGACCGAGTGGCCCGCCAGCACCGTCCGCACGATCTGCGCCGAGGTGGCATTGAGCGCGGTGTGGGTGACTTCGGTGACGATCTCCAGCGTCTCCG
>DATKFS010000247.1:0-6206 GCA_035511275.1 Novosphingobium sp. | reverse complement strand
GGGAAACCATTCGGGTGAGAAGCGAATGGCGGGCCAGAGCCACGATGACCGATCCGTTTCGGACGCATGGACTGCGCTGGTAGCGACTTGGAAGCTCGCAACCCGTTGCCCATGACACCGACCCGATACACCGTTTCGCCTTGTACCTCGGCTAGCGGATGTCGGAGCATATAACCCAAATGGTTCGTTGTGTCAAGCTGAGATCCGTCATCCCAGCGAAAGCCGGGACCGCTGCGTACCCTTGAGGCGAAACCTCGCCGACAGCCACCCCGCGCACCAAAGCGGCGACGGCACCTATTCGTGGCGCCGCCGCCGGCCCTTCCTCCCCAGGAAGCTGGTCTCAGTGAGCGCCCATAGCAGCCGCCACGGCGGCGTCGATCTCGGATTTCATGGGGTTGCGGCGCAGGGTCAAACCGCCGTTCACCTGCAGGTTCTCACCGGTCATGAAGCACTCGTCGCTGGCCAGCCAGACGACGGCGGCGGCGATGTCGTCGCTGGTGCCGATGCGGCCGAGCGGATAGCCTGCCAGGAAGGCATCGAACAGGCCCGGCACCTGCTTGGCGTCGGCCGTCATCGGCGTGTCGGTGAGGCCGGGCGAGATCGAGTTGGCGCGGATGCCCTCGGCGCCGAATTCGTGCGCGACGCAGCGGATGACGTGGTCGGCGCCGGCCTTGGTGCCCATGTAGGCGGCGTGGTCGTTCAGCATGATCGTGGCCGTTGCGGAACTGATCTGGATGATCGAGCCACCGCGTCCGCCAAGGCTGCGCGCCATCTTCGCGACCATCGCCTGGTAGAATTGAAAGGGGCCGACGTACTGCAGCATGGTCATCGCCATGAGTTCGTCGGCGGTGGTCTCCAGGAAGCCCTTGAGCAGTCCCCAGCCGGTGGCGTTGACCGCCACGTCGATCCCGCCGAGCTTCTCGGCCGCGACATCGGCGAAGCGATCGACGCTGGCCTTGTCGGTCAGGTCGCAGGTCGCCCAGTGGCAGCCATGCTGCGCAGCAAAGTCCGCCAGCACGCTTTCCTTGCGGCCCGAGACAAGCACGCTTGCGCCCTCGTCCATGAGGCGGCGGGCGATGGTCTGGCCCATGTTGTCGGGGCTGCTGGCCCCGAGGATTACGGCGCGCTTTCCGTCCAGGCGTCCCATTCGTTCTCTCCCATTGGCGTGTGCGCGCTGGCTAGCACGGCGCAGGCCGCGCCATTCCTGACCAAACTAATAGTGGCCACCTCGCGCCCAAGCGTGGACACCGTGCCTGCAAGAAAACACGCGCGTGGCAGAGGAGCGCAACGACATGGATCTCGGACTGAAAGGCCTCAAGGCCATCCTCGTGGGTGCGAACGGCGGCATCGGCCGCGTCGTGGCGCAAGTGCTGTCGCAGGAAGGCTGCGACGTGGCGATCTGCGGCCGCTCGCAGGACAAGGTCGACAAGGTGGTGGGCGAAATCGCGGCCTCGGGCGCCAGGGCCTACGGCGCTGCGCTCGACGTGACCGAAGTCGACGCGGTGCCGGCCTTCGTCGAAAAGGCGGCCGAGGCGCTCGGCGGGTGCGACATCTTCATCAGCTTCACCTCGACCAATCTGGGCGAGGACACCGACGCGGCGTGGGACGCGGTGATGCAGGCGGACATCCTGCCGATGCGGCGCGGCATCGCCGCCGCCCGGCCCTACCTCGCCAAGTCCGACAACGGCGCGATCGTCTGCCTCAGCTCGGCCGGTGCGGTGGAGGAATTCATGGGGGTCCAGCCCTACAACGCGCTCATGGCGGCCGTCATCAACTATGCCTCGGCCCTGTCGCAGGCGCTCGCCCCGGAAGGAGTCCGCGTGAACTGCTTCACCCCCGGCCCGGTCATGACCGAGGACGGCCCCTGGCCCAAGATCAAGGAAGCCGCGCCCGAATTCTACGAGGCGACGCTCGCCAACATGCCCTCCGGCCGCTTCACCACCGGCGAGGAACTGGCCAAGGCCATCGCCTTCGTCGTCTCGCCCACCTGCAGGGCGATGACGGGCACGAACATCGTGGTCGACAACGGATATACCAAGCGCACGCAGTTCTGAGCTTTCCCTCCCTCCGGAAGGAACCATGCGGCGGGCCTTTTCGAAGGTCCGCCGCTTTTTTGTCAGGCGGCCAGCTCACGATAGGCCCAGAACTGCGAGCGGGCATGGTCGATGAAGTGGCGTTCGTCCTCCAGCGCGCCCTGCGCCACGTCCTCGCGCGAGAGCTGGCGGACCAGCGCGTCGACGTCGGGGAAGTGGACTTCGACGACGCCGTCTAGCGTCGAGGCGGACAGGCCTGTGGGGCGGGCGAGGCGCGTGGTCTCGCCCGGGTCGGCGTGGAGCTGGTGGTAGGTGTAGGGCGGGATCAGCCGCCGCCCGAAATCGGCATGGCGGTTCAGCCAATAGTCGTGGAAGTCCGCGAGGCCGAGCCGGTCGAGGCGGCGCAGCCCGAAGTAGAGCCGGACAGCGTCGCGCCCCGGCAGGACCGCATGGCGCGTGAAGGCCAGCACCGTGCTGGCCTGCGCATCGACCTCGCCGCCGAGCGAGGCGACGATCCTGGCCGCTTCCTCGATGCCGCAGGTGACCAGCGCGTCGGGCAGGTCGGCGGCCATGCCTCCGGCGTGGGCGAGCGCCGGCAGCGCCTCCGGCGCAAGCCGCGCGGCGACCTGGGCCGGGGCAGGCAGGCGAAGGGTGTCCGCCTCCACGCCCCGCAACAGCAGCAGCGCCTCGTGCATCAGACGATCTTCAGCACGAGCTTGCCGGTATTGGCGCCCGAGAACAGGCGCATGAAGGCGGGGTAGGCATTCTCCAGCCCCTCCTGCACGTCCTCGTCGGCGCGCAGCTTTCCTTCGGCGAGCCACTGCGCCATCTGCGCTCCCCCCTCGGCGAAGCGGTCGGCGTAGTCGGCGATGAGGAAACCGTGGATGGTGGCGCGGCGGGCGAGGATCTGCCAAAGGTTGCGAAGGCCCAGCTTCTCCGGGCTGTTGTACTCCGAGATGAGCCCGCACAGGACGATGCGCGCGTGGTGGGCGAGGGTGAAGACCTCCGCCTCCAGCACCGGACCGCCGACGTTCTCGAACACCACGTTGACGCCGTCCGGCGCGGCCTCGGCGATCGCGGCGACGAGCGCGGCGTGGTCCTTGCCCTTGTAGTCGATGGCGGCGTCGAAGCCGTAGTCCTCGATCAGGCGGCGGCACTTGTCCGGCCCGCCCGCGATGCCGACGACACGGCAGCCCATGATCCTGCCGATCTGGCCGACTGCCGACCCCACGGCCCCCGCCGCGCCCGACACCAGCAGCGTCTCGCCCGGCCGAGGCTTCGCCACCTCGGTCAGCCCGAAGTAGGCGGTCAGCCCCACCGCCCCGAGCGCCGAGAGGTAGCTGGAAGGGGAGGGCACGGCATCCACGTCGATCGCCATCGTGAACCCGCCGGGCATGGCGACGGAATAGTCCTCCAGCGCGTTGAGGCCCATCATCCATTGACCCACGGCGAAGTCCGGATTGTCCGAGGCGTGGACCACCCCAACCGTAGTCGCGCGCACGGGATCGCCCAGCGGAATCGGCGGCATGTAGCTTTCCGCGTCGTCCATCCATCCGCGCTGCGCCGGGTCGAGCGAGGCGTAGTGGTTGCGGACCACGATTCCTCCCGGCGGCGCGGTGGGTACGGGCGCGGTCTCCAGCGCGAAATCATCCGGAACGGGTGAGCCTTCGGGCCTGCGCACGAGCAGGAATCGCCGGTTTTCGGCCATGGCATCGGTCTCCTTGTTGTCCCGCCGTGGTCCAACTTCGGTAACCCCGCCGCACCTGTGCAATTCGACAGGTAGGCCCCGCGCCAAACCGATGCATAGTGAACGCGAAGTGACGGCCGGGAAAGCAACGGCCGCATGGGAGGATAGACTGATGGCATCCGCACTTGTTCGCGGAGCGTGGCTCGCTGCGCTCTCAACCACGTCGCTCACCTGCATGTCCGCGGCCGCGTTTGCGCAGGACGCCGCCCCGCCTTCGGCCGCGCCCGAGGAGATGGCGACCATCGATCCGAACGAGATCATCGTTTCGGCCCGTCGCCGTTCGGAGACGCTGCAGGAAACCCCGGTCGCGATCACCGCCGTCAACGCGGCGATGATCGAGGACAAGAACGCGCTGAACATCGGCGATCTCATGGGCACCGCGCCCAACCTCATCATCACCAACCAGTCCTCGGGCGCGGCAGCGGCGAACCTCTCGATCCGCGGCCTGACTTATGCCGACGTCGAGAAGTCCGCCGAGCCGACCGTGGGCGTGGTGGTCGACGGCGTGTTCATCGGCACCAGCACCGGCCAGTACTTCGACTTCTTCGACATCGAGCAGATCGAGGTCTTGCGCGGTCCGCAGGGCACGCTGTTCGGCCGCAACACGATCGGCGGCGTCATCAACATCCGCCGCACCCGTCCCACCGGGCAATGGGGCGTCAAGGCGGAGGTCTCCTACGGCCGGTTCGACACGCTGGCGACGCGCGCCGTGGTCAACGTGCCGCTGGGCGACGCCATCGCGCTCAAGGGCTTCTACTTCCACAACGAAACCGACGGCTGGTACAAGCAGGCACAGGACGGCCGCCGCCGTGGCGGGGCGAACAACGAGAACTTCGGCGCCAGCCTGCTCGTCACCCCGACCGACAGCTTCGAAGCCCTTCTGACGGTCGAGAAGCAGGTGCAGGACTTCGATCCGGTGCTGGCCGTGCTCACCAATTCGGGCGACGCCTTCTGCGCGCTCGCACCGGCCGAGCAGTGCAACCGCAACACCACCGACGATCTCTACACCGTGTTCGGCGAGCCCAACCAGGGCCACTACAGCGCGCCCGCGGTGACGCTGGAGATGAACCTCGACGTGGGCGAGGTGAAGCTGACCTCGGTCACCGGCTACCGCGAATCGAAGGAGTGGCAGACCCAGGACTTCGACGCCAGCGAGACCGACCTGTACTACGTCTATCGCGGCCAGAAGTACGACCAGTTCAGCCAGGAACTGCGCGCCGCCGGCAACTTCGGGTCGAGCTTCGACTACGTCGTGGGCGGGTACTACTTCCGCTCGAACTACGATCTCGACCAGTGGACCCGAGTCTTCGGCTTCAGCCCCGGCGTCGATCCGCGCGACTTCGACCAGAACCCGCAGCACGTCGAGGGCAAGACCCGCTCGGTCGCGGTGTTCGGCGATTTCAACTGGGCCTTCGCCGACAAGTTCCGCCTCTCGTTCGGCGGTCGCTTCACGCGGGACAAGAAGTCGCTCAGCAATGCCTTCGGGGGCGTGCTGATCGGGCAGGGTTCGGACACCTTCAAGAAGTTCACCCCCAAGATCGGCGTCGACTATCGCCCCAACGACGACGTGATGGTCTATGCCTCGTGGTCGCGCGGTTACCGTTCGGGCGGCTTCTCGCCCCGCGCCGGTTCGCCCGTCAGCGCCAGCCAGGCCTACGGCCCCGAAACGGTCGACAGCTACGAGGTGGGCGGCAAGTTCGACATGATGGGCGGGCTGCTCCAGCTCAACCTCGCGGGCTTCGTGTCGAAGTACAACGACCTCCAGCAGAACACGAACCTGTTCTGCTCGGTCTGCGCCACCCAGAACGAGACGGTGACCACCAACGTCGGCTCGGCGACGATCAAGGGCATCGAGGCGGACTTCACCCTGCGCCCGACCAAGGGCCTGACGATCAACGGCGCGCTCGGGCTGCTGGACTCCAAGTTCAAGGGCTTCGTCGTCGGCGGCATCTCGCCGGTCACGGGGGCGGTCATCCCGTTCGACTTCTCGGGCAACGACCTGATCTACAACCCGGACATGACCGCCTCGCTGAGCGCGAACTACACCATGCCGACCAGCTTCGGCGAGATGGTGGGCAATATCGGCTACCGCTATATCGGCCGCTACGACCAGCAGATCTCGATCGCCGGGCTCTCGGGCGACACCACCAATGGCCCCGCCATCGTCACCGGCAACGACCCGCGCGTTCGCACCGACGCGCAGAACCTGCTCGACGCCAGCCTCACCACCCGCTTCGACCTTGCGGGGACCGAGGCGCACGTCACCGTCTTCGGGCGCAACCTGCTCGACGACCGGGGCACCACGCATGGCTTCACCGTGGGCGGCCTGTTCGCCTTCGGCACCGGGCGCGAGCCGCGCACTTACGGCGTGACGCTCGGCGTGAAGTACTGAGAACCCGGCCGGGACCCTTCCGGCCACCTGTGGG
>DATKFS010000246.1:0-10682 GCA_035511275.1 Novosphingobium sp. | reverse complement strand
GGACTGCACTACCATGGACCTAGCCGAAATCCCCGTCCTCAGCCTCGACGCCGATCGGGCCGACCTTCCCGCCCGCATCGGCGAGAGCTTCCGCACCTTCGGGTTCGCGATGATTCGCGACCACGGCATCGACCAGGCCCTGATCGAGCGCGCCTGGGACCTGACGGCCCAGTTCTTCGCGCTGCCGGTCGAGGTGAAGCAGAAGTATTTCATCGTCGGCCAGGGCGGCGCGCGCGGCTACACCCCGTTCCGCACCGAAGTCGCCAAGGGTGCGAGCGAGAAGGACCTCAAGGAATTCTGGCACGTCGGCCGCGACGTGCCTGCCGATTCGCCGCTCGCCGCCTCGATGCCGCCGAACATCTGGCCGACCGAAATTCCGGGCTTCCGCGAAACCTTCACCGAGCTGTTCAGCCAGTTCGACGAGGCGGGTGCAAAGGTGCTCTCGGCGATCGCCATCGACCTCGGCCTCGATTCGCGCTGGTTCGATCCGGCCATCGACGACGGCAACTCGGTGCTGCGCCTGCTGCACTACCCGCCGATCGGCGAGGGTGCGGGCGGCGCCATCCGCGCCGGCGCGCACGAGGACATCAATCTCATCACCCTCCTCCTCGGCGCGCAGGAAGCCGGTCTCGAACTGCTCGGCAAGGACGGGCGCTGGCTCTCGATCGCGCCGCCCGAAGGCGCGATCGTGGTCAACATCGGCGACATGCTGCAGCGCCTGACCAACCACGTCCTGCCCTCCACTACGCATCGGGTGCGCAATCCTTCGGGCGAGCGGGCGGGCCATAGCCGCTACTCGATGCCGTTCTTCCTGCACCTGCGCAGCGATTTCCCCTTCGTGACCCTGCCCGAATGCATCACCGACACCAACCCGAACCGTTATCCCGAAACCATCACCGCCGATGACTACCTTCAGGAACGGCTCCGCGAAATCGGCCTCAAGGCCTGACGGAAACGCCCCGCCCCGGCGAACGGCCGGGGCCGCGTTAAGCGCGCCGGAGCGCCTGTTAACCAATATTTGAGAAGGTTTACTTAGTGCTTGCCCTCTAGGACGACACCCTTGTGGGGGGCATGGCTTTGCAGGCGGCGAATTTCGATATTGCCGGGATAGACGACGAAGCGGACGCCGTGCGGGAGTTCGACGTCATCGCGCTCGGCATCGTCACTGCGGCGATCATCCTGTTCGTCGCCACGGGTAGCGAAATCGGGCCGAGCGTGGTCCAGTCGATGATGGGCCGCGGGCCTGGCCCCGACCATTTCATCCTCAACGCCTTCCTTCTCAACATCGCGATCATCATCTTCGGATGGAGCCGCTACCGCCAGCTCTGCGAGGAGATCGTACTGCGAAAGGCGGCCGAGCGCGCGGCTCGGCGCCTCGCCGAGACCGACCCGCTCACCGGCTTCCTCAATCGCCGCAGCTTCAATGCGGGCGTCGACGCGATGATCGCGCACAGCCTCGATCCCGCAGCCGAAGCCGATCGTCCCGACCGCTTCCAGGTGGTCGCGCTGATGATGATCGACCTCGACAACTTCAAGCAGGTCAACGACTACAACGGGCACGGCACCGGCGACATGCTGCTCTGCGAATGCGCGCGCCGCATCGCCGCCTGCGCTCCCAAAGATGCCCTGATCGGCCGCATAGGCGGCGACGAATTCGCCGTTGCCCTGCCCTTCGAGCGCTCGCGGCCCGAGACGGTGGACCGGATCGCCGAGGTACTGGTCCACGCCATCGGCGAGAGTGCGCGCATCAATGCCGTCAACGTGGACGTGACGGCCTCCATCGGCCTTGCCCGTTCCGACCGCCTTCTCGTCGATTCGCGCGCGGCGGGAGCGAAGGCGCTGCTGGAGATGGCGGACATCGCCATGTACCACTCCAAGCGCCAGGGCCGGAATGCCTACTCGTGGTTCGAGCCGCAGATGGCCGACGAGATGCGCTTCCGCTCGCAGCTTGAGAACGGCATCCGCCAGGGTATTCCGCGCGGCGAGTTCGTGCCCTTCTACGAGCAGCAGGTGGACCTTCAGACCGGCGAGCTGATCGGCTTCGAGATGCTCGCGCGCTGGGATTCGCCCCAGTTCGGCATCGTCGCCCCCGACATCTTCATCCCCGTGGCCGAAGACATCGGCGCCATCGCCGAACTTTCGCAGAGCGTGATCGGCCAGGCGCTGGAGGATGCCCGAATGTGGGACCCGCGCCTGACGCTCGCGGTCAACATCTCGCCGATCCAGTTGCGCGATCCGTGGTTCGCCCAGAAGCTCCTGCGGATGCTGGTGGAAGCCAACTTCCCCCCGCAGCGGCTGGAGATCGAGATCACGGAAAGCTGCCTGCACCACAATCTCGGCCAGGTGCGCTCGCTCATCACCAGTCTCAAGAACCAGGGCATCCGCGTCAGCCTCGACGACTTCGGCACGGGCTACAGTTCGATTGCGCAGCTCCGCGAACTGCCGTTCGATCGCATCAAGATCGATCGCAGCTTCGTCTCCAGCCTCGTAGACAACAAGGACAGCGCCGCCATCGTCCGCGCCGTCGCCACGCTCGGGCAGGGGCTGGACATGCCCGTGACCGCCGAAGGCATCGAGACGCAGGACGTACTCGACCATCTGCGCCAGTACGGCGAGATCACCGGCCAGGGCTATCTTTATGGACGCCCCCGCCCCGCGCATGAACTCGGCGAGTGGCTCGATCCCCGCCAGCGCGCGATGATGGAAGCCGAACTGCCGGCGCCTGGTATCGAACCCCAGGCTCGCTCCGCCTGAACCGACGCTCCCAGCTCGAGCCGGCGAAGGCGCGGAGGGCGACGACAACACTGGACCTTGGCCCCGCCAACTCCTAGATCGCGCGCCATGCGGATCGAATTCACCAAGATGCACGGCCTCGGCAACGACTTCGTCGTGCTCGACGCGCGCGAAGCGCCGCTGCCGGCAATGGATGCGGCATTCGCCGCCGCGCTCGGCGATCGACATACAGGCATCGGCTGCGACCAGCTCATCGTGCTGGAACCGTCGAACGCGGCCGACTTCCGCATGCGCATCTTCAACGCCGACGGCAGCGAGGTGGAGGCATGCGGCAACGCCACCCGCGCGGTCGGCCTGCTCCATGGCCGCCCCGCCCGGATCGAGACGCTGGGCGGGCTGGTGGCCGCGAGCCCGGTCGATGCCGGCATCAGCGTCGAGATGGGCAAGCCCCGGTTCGACTGGAACGCCATCCCCCTCGGCTATGCCATGGACACCCACGCAATGCCTGTCGCCTGGGAGGAACTGGTCAACCCGATCGCCGTCAACGTGGGCAATCCGCACGTCATCTTCTTCGTCGAAGACCCCTACGCGATCGACATGGCCCGCCTGGGCCCGCTGATCGAGAATGACCCGCTGTTCCCCGAGCGCATCAACGTCAACGTCGCCGCCGTCACCGCGCGCGACTCGATGACCTTGCGGGTGTGGGAACGCGGTGCGGGGCTGACACGCGCGTGCGGTACGGGCGCCTGTGCCAGCGCCATCGGCGCGATGAAGCGCGGCCTCGTCGACCGGCGGGTGACGGTGACCCTTCCCGGCGGTCCGCTGCTGATCGAATGGCGCGACGACGACGAGATCGTCATGACCGGCCCCGCCACCGAATCCTTCCGCGGCAGCTTCGATCCGGCGGATTTCGGGATTTCCATTTGACCGTCGAGGTCCACTCGCTCGGCTGTCGGCTCAATCTCGCCGAAAGCGAAAGCCTGCGTGGCCTTCTGGGAGGGGCCGGGGACCTTGTGGTCATCAATTCCTGCGCCGTCACGACCGAGGCCGTCCGCCAGACCCGGCAAGCGATCCGCCGCGCCCGCCGCGCCCGCCCCGACGCGCGGTTGCTCGTCACCGGCTGCGCCGCCGAGATCGAGCGCGAGGCGCTTTCCGCCATGCCGGAGGTCGATGGGCTCGTTCCCAACGCGGCCAAGCTCGACCCGCGCGCCTGGAACGTGCCGGCCGCGCCCGTCATTCCGGTCCCGCGCAACCATACGCGCGGTTTCGTGCAAGTGCAGAACGGCTGCGACCACGCCTGCACGTTCTGCGTCATCCCGCAGGGGCGCGGGCCCAGCCGCTCGCGCAGCGTGGCCGAAGTGCTGGAAGACGTCTCCCAGCACCTGGCTGCGGGCGCCGCGGAGATCGTATTGACCGGCGTCGATCTCACCTCCTGGGGCTGCGATCTGCCCGGCGAGCCCCGGCTCGGCACCTTATCCCAGGACATTCTCGCGCGCTTCGGCGAGTTGGCCCGCCTGCGGCTCTCCTCGATCGACGGTGCGGAGGTCGACGATGCGCTGTTCGAGCTGCTGGCCGGCGAACACCGCGTCATGCCGCACGTGCACCTCTCCCTCCAGCATGGCGACGACCTGATCCTCAAGCGCATGAAGCGTCGGCACAGTCGCGCCGATGCGCTCGGGCTCGCCGAGCGCCTTCGTGCCCGGCGGCCGGAGATCGCCATCGGTGCCGACCTCATCGCCGGGTTTCCGACCGAGGACGCGACGGCGCACGAGGCGAACCTCTCCATCGTCCGGGAACTGGGCGTGGTCCATGGCCATGTATTCCCCTATTCGCAGCGCCCCGGAACCCCGGCGGCCCGGATGCCCCAGATCGACCGCCCGGTCATCCGCGAACGCGCGGCGGCGCTTCGCGAGGCAGTCGCCCGCGTCAGGGCATCGTGGCTTGCCGCGCATCTGGGCAAGCCGCTATGGGTGCTCGCCGAAAGGGGCGGGACAGGCCATGCCACGGACTTCGCCCCCGTCCGCGTGCCGGCATCGACGCAGCCCGGCGCGCTGGTGAGAGTTGTACCCGCAAGGGTAGTCGAAGGAATACTGGAAGCATGAGTATCGACGGACCCCAGCCCCAGGAACAGGGCAGCGACTGGTCCGAGCGCCTCTTCGGGGGCTTTCGCAAGACCTCGGAACGGCTGGCCGGCAACCTGTCCGGTATCGTCGGCTCAACCCGCCTGAACGACGCGCAGCTCGACGATCTCGAGGATGCGCTGATCATGTCGGACCTCGGCCCGCGCGCCGCCGCCCGCATCCGCGCCCGCCTCGCCGACGAACGCTTCGAGCGCGACGCCGACGAGCGCGCGATCATGGAAGTGGTCGCCCGGGAGATCGCCGAGATCCTGCGCCCGGTCGCCAAGCCGCTGGACGTGGTTGCCTTCCCGCGCCCGCAGGTGATCCTGGTCATCGGCGTCAACGGTTCGGGCAAGACCACCACCATCGCCAAGCTGGCGCACCTGTTCCAGGAACAGGACTATTCGGTCATGCTGGCGGCGGGAGACACCTTCCGCGCCGCCGCGATCGGCCAGCTCAAGGTCTGGGCGGACCGCCTGTCGATTCCCATCGTCACCGGCCCCGAGGGCGGCGACCCCGCCTCGGTCGTGTTCGACGCGGTCAAGGCCGCTACCGACACCGGGATCGACGCGTTGATCGTGGACACCGCCGGGCGCCTCCAGAACAAGCGCGAGCTGATGGACGAGCTGGCCAAGATCCGCCGCGTCCTCGGCCGTCTCAACCCCGAGGCCCCGCACGACGTGGTGCTCGTGCTCGATGCCACCAACGGCCAGAATGCACTGTCGCAGATCGAGATCTTCAAGGAAGTGGCGGGCGTCTCCGGCCTCATCATGACCAAGCTCGACGGCACCGCGCGCGGCGGCGTTCTCGTCGCGGCGGCGGAGCAATACGGGCTGCCCATCCACGCCATCGGCGTCGGCGAGAAGATCGACGACCTGCGCCCCTTCAACCCCGACCTGCTCGCGCGGGTAATCGCCGGGATAGCCTGATGAACGCCACGACCAAGCCCGCACCCAAGAGTTCCTGGGTGAACCTCGTCGTCGATTTCGGGCCGCTGCTCGTCTTCTTCCTCGCCTATCGCCACTTCGCGCCGGCGGACGACAACAACATGGTCGGCACCGTTTCCGCCGTCATCAAGGGCACCATGGCATTCATGGTCGCGACGGTGATCGCACTCGTGGTGTCGAAATGGCGCCTTGGCCACGTCTCGCCGATGCTGTGGCTGACCACCGTGCTGATCCTGGGCTTCGGCTCGGTGACCGTGATCCTGCGCGATCCGTTTTACGTCCAGATCAAGCCTACCGCAGTCTACCTGCTGTTCTCGGTCATGCTGTTCGTCGGCCTGATGCGCGGCAAGCCGATGCTGAAGTATCTCCTGCAGTCGGCCTTCGAGGGGCTGAACGAGACCGGCTGGATGAAGCTGTCGCGCAACTGGGCGTGGTTCTTCCTGGTGCTGGCGATACTGAACACCGCGCTCGTCTACACCGTCAGCTTCGACACCTGGATGCAGGCGAAGCTATGGGGCTTCACGGTGCTCTCGTTCCTCTTCACGTTCTCGCAGCTGCCGATGGTGCTCAAGCACGGCATGGGCGAGGAAGCAAAGGAACTGCTGATCGAGAACCCGCCGCACGATTGATGGTGGCTGCAGGTCAGCGCACCACCATCCTGAACACAGCTCCGGCTCCACCATATTGCCCGGTCGCTCCCAGCGTCCCGTTATAGGCAACCATCCCATAGAACGCACCATCCGCGCCCTGGAACAAGCCGTGCGGACTGGAAGGCTTTTGATTCAGAGGCCCGAACGAATACACGGTCGCGAAGCCTCCCGCCGGCGTCACCCGGAATATCGTTCCGGCCAGAGACCCTCCATATTTTCCTCCAGAATTGGTCGTGCCGTAGAGGTTGCCGTCGCTGCCCTGGACGAGCGAAGCGGGGCCGTCCCCTTCTTCCGGTGAGGTATCCGCGAATGCATGGAGGACTGTGAGCGCGCCCATGGCGGCCATCCTGAAGACGGTCCCGCGCCCACCTCCGATCGTGGTTCCGTAGAACGCTCCGTCACGGCCCTGGAAGAAGGCATCGGTTGGGATAATGCCGTGCTGCGCCGTGGCGCCAAAGGAATGGAGCGTCGTCACGAGCCCTTCACGCGTCATCTTGAAGATTGTGCCACAGCTATTGGGCGCACCACAGTCGTTCGCGCCTCCATTCGATGTCGTGCCGTAGAAATTCCCGTCGGCGGCAAGGATGATCGCGGCCGGCTGGATTCCATCGGAAGCCTGATTGCCGAAAGAATACAGAACGGTTTCCTCGCCTTCCGGGGTCAACTTGTAGGCCGTTCCACAATTGCCGCCAGCCTGCGGGATATTGACGCTATGGTTCGCACCGCCCGTTGCGGTAACTCCATAGAAATTGCCGTCCTCGGCCTGCAGGAACCTGCCCGGCACAGCTCCGTCTGCCGGTTTGGATCCGAATGAATAAATCACCTTGTAAACGCCATCGAGCGTGATGCGGAAGAAGGTTCCGGCACCATGCTCTCCACCCGAAGTCGTCACTCCGTAAAGCGCGCCATCCCGCCCTTGCCGCAGCATGCCCGGCGTATATCCATCGGTGGGCGAAGCTCCGAAGGAATAGATCACGGTTTCGTCGCCTGCGGGCGTGATCCGGTAGATCGCACCGCAGGGTATCTGGTCGCTGCCACGGCAGGTATTTACACCTCCGGCCAGGGTGGTCCCATACAGATTGCCATCGCTGGCCTGCATCAGTGCGGAAGGCTGTGCGCCATCTCCTGGAGCGGTATAGAACACATGGAGAAACGTCAGATCAGCCGTAGGGGGCGGAGTAGGGGTAGGCGATGGTGTCGGTGTGACGGTGGGCGTCGGGCTGGGTGACGCGCTACCGCCATCCCCTCCACCGCATGCAGCCAGAAAGACCACCGATGCCATCAGTGCCGGCGTGAATCGCTTCATGTATTGCCCCCGCTTCAGAGCGGACGGGATAACATGCTCAAATTTCGAAGCAACCTGACTGCGAGCCGGGCAGCGCCGCTCAGATCTCCAGCTGGCTGCCCAGTTCCACCACGCGGTTCGTAGGTAGCCGGAAGAACTCCATCGCGCTCGCGGCGTTGCGCATCATCCATGCGAAGAGCTTCTCGCGCCAGATCATCATGCCCGGCTTCTCGGACGGCACCAGCGTCTGGCGCGAGAGGAAGAAGCTGGTCTTCATCATCTCGAACGGGCCGCCGCACATCGGCGCATGGGCCAGTGCCGCAGGGATATCGGTCTCCTCCATGAAGCCGTAGCGCAGCGTCATGCGGTAGAACCCCTGGCCCAGCTCGTGCACCGAGAAGCGCTCGGCCGGCTCGACGTAGGGCCCGTCCTGCACCTCGACCGTCAGGACGACCACACGCTCGTGCAGCACCTTGTTGTGCTTGATGTTATGGAGCAGCGCGGAGGGCACGCCCATGTTCGTGGACGCCATGAAGATTGCCGTCCCCGGCACCCGCGTGGCGCTGCCGTGCGCGCTCTTGGCGAAGACGTTGAGCGGCAGGGCAGCCTCGGTCATGCGATCGCGCATGAGGCGGCGGCCCTTGTTCCAGGTCGTCAGCAGGGTGAAGGCGATGCCGCCGATCAGCAGCGGGAACCAGCCGCCGTCGGGCACCTTGGTGGCATTGGCGGCAAAGTAGGCGCCGTCGACCACGAAGAACACGATCATCACCGGGACCGCAAACCACAGCTTCCACTTCCACAGCACCATCAGCAGCACGCCCATCAGGCAGGTGTCGATCAGCATCGCACCGGTCACCGCGATACCGTAGGCCGAGGCAAGGTTCGACGAGTTCTGGAACACCAGCACCAGCACGATCACGCCGGTCATCAGCGCCCAGTTGACGAAGGGGATGTAGATCTGGCCCACCTCGTGCTCGCTGGTGTGGCGGGTGGACAGACGCGGGATGAAGCCCAGTTGCATCGCCTGATGGGTGATCGAGAAGGCGCCCGAAATCACCGCCTGGCTGGCGATGAAGGCGGCGCAACTCACCAGAATGACCAGCGGCAGGCGCAGCGATTCCGGCGCGAGGTTGAAGAACGGATTCTCCATCGCGACGGCCGCCTGCGCGTCGTCGAGGCCGAGGATCATCGCTGCCTGGCCGAAGTAGTTGATCAGCAGGCAGGGCATGACGAAGCCGAACCACGAGAGGCGCATCGGGCCGCGGCCGAAGTGCCCCATGTCCGAATAGAGCGCCTCCGCGCCTGTCACCGCCAGCACGACCGAGCCCAGCGCCAGGAAGCCCAGCATCTTGTCGGTCAGGAAGAATTGCACCGCGAACCACGGGTTCAGCGCCTTGAGCACCTCGGGCATCTGCACGAGGTGGTAGATGCCCAGCACCGCCAGGACGACGAAGTAAGTGATCATCACCGGCGCGAACAGCGCGCCGACCTTGGCCGTGCCGCTCTTCTGGATGACGAAGAGCCCAACCAGCAGCACCAGCGCGATCGGCATGACGAAGGGCGCGAGGTCGGACTGGACCACGGTCAGGCCCTCCACCGCCGAAAGCACCGAGACTGCCGGCGTAATCATCGAATCGCCGTAGAACAACGATGTAGCGAAGACGCCGAGCAGCACCACGAGGCCGCCGTAGTGCCGCTTGCGGATCGCGCCGGAGATCAGCGCGACGAGCGCGAGGCTGCCGCCCTGCCCCTTGTTGTCGGCGCGCATCAGCACGCCCACGTACTGAACCGAGACGACCAGCGTCATCGACCAGAAGATCAGGCTGACGACCCCCAGGATATGCAGTTCGTCGATCGCCAGCGGATGCGGGCCGACGAAGGTTTCACGGAAGGCGTAGATCGGACTGGTGCCGATGTCGCCGAAGACGACACCCACCGCGCCCAGCGCCAGCTTGGTGATGTTGCCCGAACCCCCACCGTGACCAGATACCGGAGACGTGGACGCCGCCGGGTCTATCACCGCCGGCACGTCAGACGCATCCGCAGTTCCATCACTCATTCCAGCGTCCCTAGTGGACTCGCAGAAGCGCATTCACCGCTGCGGCAAGGCTTGCGCCGTTAGCAGCATGGATGGAGCCAAGCAACGATACTTACAATGCGTTCCTCGCACGGCAACGTGCCGTTCAGGGAACCGCGGGTTGCCCTTGGACGGCGGGCGATTCGCCCTTCTGCGCCGCGATCACTGCATCGAGTCGCTGCAGTTGCTGGAACAGCGGCATACGCCACGGCGCATCGTCGGGTGCCCGCAGCAGCAGGTCCGCCCATAGCTTGCGCGCCTCCGCAAGCCGGCCCTCCTGCGCGAACGCCAGACCCAGGAAGAACGGCGGCCCCGGTGCGTCCGGATCGGTCTGCATCGCCTGCCGGTAGGCATAGAGAGCACCGGGCGTCAGCGTATCGTCGGCATGGCCGAACAGCGCGTTGGCCATGGCGAGCCAGGCCTCGGAGCTCTTGGGATCTTCCTCGACCGCAATCCGTAGCACTTCGGCGGCATCGGCATAATTGCCGTTGCGCGCGAAGGCATCCGCCGTGACGACCCAGCGGTTGAGCGTCGGAATGCCGCTGTTGGTGACCTTGCCACGCGCCTCGACCATCGCGGCCGGATCGCCCGAGATCGCCTCGCGTCCTTCTTTCGGAGCCCCAGCGAGCCCCGGCGAGGCTTGGGTGACGTACCCCGCAATTCCCAGCAACAGAGCCGAGGCGACCGCCTCACGCGCGCCGCGCGGGACCTTGAGCACCAAAAGCAGCACTGCCAGCACCGCGAGCGCCAGTCCGATGACGAGAACCCAGGTCACTTCGCGTCTCCCGAACGGCCCGTGAAGCGCCGACGCAGCAGCAGGAAAGCGGTGAGCATGAGGAACACCGGCACCGCGAACAGCGGCCAGGTCAG
>DATKFS010000245.1:0-3225 GCA_035511275.1 Novosphingobium sp. | reverse complement strand
CGGGGTGGCCGCCTTCGGGATCGCGACCGCCGCAAGCGGGGCCTTCACGTCCTTGGCAACCTTGGAGACCGGCGGGGTCGGGAGGACCTTCGCCGGAACAACGGGAGCGACCGGCTTCGCCTTGGCAGGCGGAGCGGCCTTGATCTTCGGCGCCTTGACGAGCGGCTTCGCAGCCGCCGCAGGCTTCATGGGCGCGGGCTTGGTCGGCGCCGCCTTGAGGGCGGGCACGCTTGCTTCCGGCGCCTTGGCTGGAGCGGCAACGGCGGGCTTTGCGGCCTCGACGGCGGGCTTGGGCGCGGGCTCGGCCGGTTTGTTGGCCGTCGGCTTGATGTCAGTGGACTTCTCGCCCGTCACGACGGGCTTGGCCTCGACCGGCTTGGCCTTGGCGACGTCCGCGCTTTTGGCCTTCGCTTCGGGCGCAGCGGAAACTTCCGGCTTCAGCGGCGACAGCTTGGCGGCCAGCTCAGGAGCGGCCTTGTCCTTGGGGTCTTCATTGTCGGCCATGTTTGAATGATCCATCCATGGTGAAACTCGAAACCAGTCGGGCAATCAGCCCCACAGCAGACACCAACGACGATTCGCGCAATAGGTTGCTGCGATGCAAAATATGTTTTTGCGCAAGCGAAGTCAACTAAGTAATGTTGCAGTGCACAAAAATGGTGCACTGCACAAATCAAAGCTTGGCCGGGGCTGTCATAGAGTCGTCCGTAGCATAGGCGCGCGGCGATTGCTGCAGTGTGTCACGTGCTGCGGCCTGCCTCATGCAAGAGGCGGACTGCCGCATCCGACATCCTATCGCTCGGCGACGTAGCGGCCCGGTGCGTCCTCGATCACCCGGTCTCCGCGCCCGCCCGGCTTGCGCTTGCCGCGCGCCGGCACCTCTGCGGGCTCGCGCGCCCGGAGCCACTGCGCCCAGTGCGGCCACCAGCTGCCGGGATGCTCGGTCGCTCCGGCGACGAAGGCGTCGAGCGTGTCGGGCGAGCCGTCGTTGGTCCAGTACTGGTACTTGCCCGAGGACGGCGGGTTGACGACCCCGGCGATATGGCCGGACCCCGCAAGCAGGAATGTCTTCGGCCCGGAGAGATGGCGGACCAGCTTCCAGACGCTGGTGGGCGGGGCGATGTGATCCTCGCGCCCGGCCTGGATGTAGACCGGCGTTTCGATCCGGCGCAGGTCGATCGGAGTGCCGCAAGCCTGGAGCGAGTCGGCCACGGCCAGGCGGTTGTCCCGGTAGAGGTCGCGCAGGTAGTCGCGGTGCCAGCGCGCCGGCAGGTTGGTGACGTCGCCGTTCCAGTGCAGCAGGTCGAAGGCCGGATATTCCTCGCCCTTCAGGTAGTTATTCTCGACGTAGCTCCAGATGAGGTCGTTGCCGCGCAGGATGTTGAAGGTGGCGGCCAGATAGCGCCCGTCGAGATAGCCCTCGGGCGAGAGACGGCCGACCGTCTCGATCTGCGTGTCGTCGATGAAGTTCTTGAGGTCGCCCGCGTCCTCGAAGTCGATCTGGGCGGTGAAGAAGGTGGCGCTGGCGACCTTGTCGGCCTCGCCCTTGCGCGCCAGCACGGCCAGCGTCGCCGCCAGCGTGGTGCCTGCCACGCAGTAGCCGATGGTGTGGACCGAAGGCACGTTCAGCCGCTCGCGCACGGCGTCGACCGCCTCGATCTGCGCGGCGATGTAGTCGTCCCACAGGAGATCGGCCATCGACGCGTCGGCCGACTTCCACGAGACCATGAACACCGTGATCCCCTGCTCCACCGCCCAGCGCACGAAGCTCTTCTTGGCGTTGAGGTCGAGGATGTAGAAGCGGTTGATCCATGGCGGGAAGATCAGGAGCGGCGTTTTGAGCACCTTGTCGGTGGTCGGCGTGTACTGGATGAGCTGGTAGAGCGGCGTCTCGAACACCACCTTGCCCGGCGTCACCGCGATGTTCTCGCCCAGCACGAAGGCGCCGGGGCGGGTGTGGGTGAGCTGGCCCTTGCGCATGTCGTCCAGCAGGTTCTCGAACCCGCGGACGAGGCTTTCGCCGCGCGTCTCCGCGGCCCTGCCGAGCGCTACCGGGTTGGTGAGCGGGAAGTTCGCCGGGCTCAACGCATCCACCACCGTGCGGGTGGCGAACAGCAGCTGCGCCTTGCGCGCGGGCTCCAGCCCTTCCACCGCGCCGGCCATGCCGAGCACCTGCTCGCTCATCAGCAGGTAGGCCTGGTGGAGGAAGGCGAAGAACGGCTGGCGGCGCCATTCCGGATCGGCGAAGCGCCGGTCGCTGCGCGGAAGCTGCAGTTCGTCGGCGGCGGTGACGGCGGCGCCCTCCCCCGCCTCGGGTCCCAGTCCGTACTGGCCGAACACCGAGTTGGCGAGCGCGAGGCCTTCGTTCCAGAGCTTCTGCTGCGCCTCGGGACTGGCCAGCGGCAACTGGCGGAACACGCTCTCCGCCGTCGCGATCCACTTGAGCGGATCGGCGAAGTGCGGCGGCTTGTCGGAGGCCGCCTTGTTCAGCTGCTCGACCTGGAATTCGGTCCAGATCGAATGCATTCGGCCCGCGATCTCGGCCCACTGGACGGTCGCTTCGGCCTCGGGCGTACCCTCGGCCGGCACCATCTGGCCGAACAGGGTGGTCAGTCCTTCCACCTGGTTACGCATGACGTCGCTGAAAAGATCGGCGTCGGTCGCCATGGGCAGTCGCTCTCCTGGTTGTCTGCCGCCCGGTTCTGCCGGTGCCCGCCCGGCGTGTCGAGCCCCGTTCGCACGCTTCGACCCGACAAAACACGCAATGATCTTTCGCCAGTCCCCATTTGCGCGGAACGCGGAATACCCTACAGGAGCCCGGCGGCCATCCTGCCGCGACGCATATGGATATCTGAGGTCATGGAAGACGAGTTCTACCGCATCAAGCGACTGCCGCCCTATGTCATCGCCGAAGTGAACGCGATGAGGCACGCAGCCCGCCAGGCCGGTAAGGACATCATCGACCTCGGCATGGGCAATCCCGACCTGCCGCCGCCCGCCCACGTGTTCTCCTGTGGGCAGGCCTCCACACTTCATGGAGTGCCTTATCCGACTCCACTGCTGAGGAAGTCATCGATGAAGGCGCCTGGTCCTTGAAGGCCTGGCTGGCACGCGGGTCGGTGACGTCGTCCCACTCCAGCAGGGTGTTGAGCAGCTCGGGGTGCGAGCCGTTGCAGTGGTAGCACTCGCGGTTGTTCTCGATCACCAGCTTCCAGTTGGCCTTTT
>DATKFS010000244.1:0-1578 GCA_035511275.1 Novosphingobium sp. | reverse complement strand
ATCCCCCCGATGGCGGCGCCTCGGGCACCCATCCTCCGGCAGTGGCGACATAGAGCCGCGCTACGTTCTGATACTGCCGTATCCGCGATTCCAGCAGGGTGAGCTGGGCGCGCTGGTAGGTGCGGTTCGCCTCGACGACTTGCAGCACGCCGCTGTTTCCCACCTCGAAGCTGCGTCGTGAAAGCCGCAGCGATCGTCCTGCCACTTCCGCCGCCTCCTGCCGCGCGGCGATCTCCCGTTCATCGCCGTCCAGCGCCCAGAGCAGGCCCGCGACCTGGCCGAAGGCCTCGGTCACGACCTGCTGGTAGCGCGCGGCGGCGGCCCGCGCCTCGGCTTCGGCGCCGCGTTTCTGGGCCTTCAGCGTGCCGCCGTGGAAGATCGGCGCGGTGACGCCCGCGAAAAGGTCGAAGGCGTTGAACCGGCTGCTGGTGATACGGTCGGGCTCCGAGGTCGACTGGGTCAGGCTCGCGCCCAGCGTCAGGTCGGGGTAGAGGTCCGCCGTCGCCATCCCCACTCCCGCGACGGCCGAGTGCAGGCGCGCCTCTGCCTCAAGGATGTCGGGCCGCTTGTGGACGAGGGCAGAGGGCAGGGCGACGGGGACCTGCGCGGGCAGGACGAATTCGTCGAGCCCGAACTCGGTCGGCTCCAGTTCTTCCGGGGATATGCCGAGCAGGACCGCCAGCATCGCCCGCCCCTCGGCCAGCTGGCGTTCGAGGCCCGGCAGCGTCGCGCGGTCGCCTGCCAGCTGGCCCTGTGCGGTCAGCACTTCGACCAGCGTCCCGGCGCCCGCCCGGCGTCGCGATTCCGTGAGCGAGACGTTGCGTTCGTCTTCCGCCAGCAGCGCGCGCTCGGTGGCGATGGTGTCGTTGAGCGAGGCGATGGCGAGAACCTGCGCGACCACGCGCCCCGCCACGAGCAGGTGCGCGGCCTGGGTCGCCCGGGCCTCGGCCTCGGCGTCGGCTTCGGCCTGTTCCAGCGCGCGGCGGTTGCGGCCGAACAGGTCGAGGTCGTAGGAAACGCCGCCGCCGAGCGTGTAGAGGTCGAACTCGGGGTTGGGGATGCTGGCGCCGCCGAAGCTGTCGGACAGGCCGAAGGCGGCGAGGTTGACCTTCTGGTACTCGGCACGGGCGCTGGCGTCGACCTGCGGCAGGCGTCGTCCCGCCACGGAGGCGACCCGCTCCTGCGCGCGTTCGAGGGTGGCGCGGCTGGCGGCAAGGGAGTGGTTGCCGGCGATGGCCCGGTCGACCAGGGCATCGAGCTGGGGCGAGGCGAAGGCCTTCCACCACTGGTCGTCGGGCCCGTCGCCCAGCGTGGCGCTCCTTGCGGGTCCGCCGTAGCCGACCTGCTCGGGGAGCGGGCCGGGGGCCTTGTAGTCCGGCCCGACGGTGGTGCAGCCGGCAGCCAGCAGCAAGGGCAGCAGCGAGAGGCGCTTCATGTCATTCCCCAATCGGAAGCGATGCGGTGTCGACCCGGCTCCGGTTGGCGCGCAGCAGCAGCACCAGCGGTATCAGGAGCAGGGTCAGGACGAAGACGAAGTGGTAGCTGGCGACGTTGCCGACCATGGTGGCCTGCCGCACG
>DATKFS010000243.1:0-7465 GCA_035511275.1 Novosphingobium sp. | reverse complement strand
TCGAGGAGAAAGCGCGGTTGAAGGCATCGCTGCCCGCAGTGACCGATCCGCGTGAGTTGTCATTCGCGGCCAGTCCCCCGATCTCGTCGGTGACGGTCTTCACTGCGCGGGTGAAAAGGCTCAGTTCATCCGCCGCCTTCTGGCTTTCGCGGCCCAGCGGCGACTGCCCGCGCAGCTCGTCTTCCAGATCCCGGAAGATGTCTCCGAACAGGCTGTCGAACAGGCGCTTGCCCTGCAGGTCCTTGAGCGCCTGGCCGATGTCGCCGAAGAAGTCGGTGGACCGACCAGACAGGATGTCGGTCAGGCTGCGCTTGGTCTGGTCGAGGACGTCGAGCTGGGCTTCGAACAGGTCGCGCTGGCGTTCGAGTTCCTGGGTGCGCTGGCGCTCGTACCGGATCGTCTCGAGGACATCCTGCTTCTGCTCATCGGTGAGAGCGCCGCGATCACGCTCCATTTGCAGGATGGTCTGAAGGGCGGCGGCCTCGTCCTGCCGACCCCGTGCAAGGAGTTCCTCGATAGCCAGCCGCTCGGCGGAATCGCGCTTCATGTCGCGCAGGGGATGGTTCAGCGAGTCCTCGATCACGGGGCCAGTGGCTGCGATCTGGTCTTTCAGCGCCTGGGCAACCTTCGGGTCGAGGCCGTCCTTCAACTTGCGGTCGACGTCGTCCGAAATGTCAGCCAGCCGAGCCATTGCATCGTTGACGCGAGCGACCATCGGCGGGGTGTCGGTGAAGCTCTGCCCGATGCTGGCGACGCGAGCGGCGGCGTCACGGCCATATTCGGCAAGGGCTGCGGTCTTGCGGGCAAGTTCCTCGGCTTCGCGCTCAGCCTTGTCAGCGCCCGTCGTGCTCCACTGAATGTGGAAATGACCGGTTTCGCGCAGCACCTTAGTCAGCCGAACGCCGGCGGCCTGATAGGCCTTCTTGATGGAGGCCTCAGTTACGCCCGGCCCGAAAGCAATATCGAGAGCGTTGCCGCGCTCGTGCGCGCTAGTGCCGGGCAGTGCAACGGGGTTCTCCGGAGTCCGGACCGTGTCGTAGAGACGTTGCTGTTCGGCACGGGTACGGAAGCCGCTGGTGACGCGGAAGCCGGCGGTGCTGGCGATCGACTTCGCGGCGTCGAGGTCGATCTCGCGGCCGAACTGGCGGTCAACCTCGTTGCTGGCCTTCTTCGCGTCGGCGGCGGCCTTGATCGCGGCGTCGCGGGTTGTCCGAAGCGCCTCCAAGCGCTTTTCATATTCGCCGCTGTCGAGATATGGCTCAGTCGAGGTCGCGACAGCGAGCGGGTCTCCGGATTTCTCTAGTTCTGCGGACCGCTTTCGGATCTGGTACAGCTCGCCTGCAGCAATATTGTAGGCGGTCGTAGCCGCCGTCGCAGCGTCCATCGAGTCGGCGACCCTTCGCTGCGAGAGCGCAAGATCAGCATTCGCAGCAGCTTCACGAGCGCTTTCCAGTGCGCCTTGGTCGGTCTTGATCGCTTCGCGAAGCTGGTTCTGCCGGGTGATGCGGCGGTAGACCTCACCAGCATCGATGGTGAAGGACCCCATGAGGTCCAGTTCCTTTTTCAGCTCGGCCTGGTTCGCGGCAATGCGCGCCTGGATAGCGGTGACCGCGTTTGCCGCCGTCGTCGCCTGCTGATTGAGGAAGTCGCCCTGTTCGGCGATCGCCGATTTTGTTGCATCCGCAAGCTGCCTCATCGCATCGGCAGTGCTCTTGGCGCTGAGACCAAGCACGTCGATGCTGCGCGAGAAGTCGTAAGTCTTCTCCGTGGCCTTCTCGGCCTCGTTGCCGGCACCCAGGAATTCCACGGCGAGGGTGCCGAGCACGCCAACACCTAGGCCGACAGCGAGGCCCCACGGGCCTGACAAGAACGTCGCGAAACGTCCGATCGTGTCGTAGGTCTTGTTCGTGTTCCCTTCGAGCCCGCTCAGCGCGAAGGCGAGCTGGGGCAACTGCTGCGCCATCGCCACGGTCGCACTCTGGCCGGAATAGACCTGGATTGCGAAGTCCTGCATCTGCTGGCCGCTCTGCAGAAGCGCGACGCGCACGGCGCCCGACGAGTTGATGACGCTGCGGAACGCCGTGGTACCGTCGCGCGAGGCCTCGTTGACCTTCGCCATCATCGCGGCGTGGCGCTCTTCGGAGATGGCGCTGGCGGCGAGCGCCTGGTCTAGCAGCTTAACGTCAGCGGCGTAGCGCTGCGTCGCGGCGACGACCGGGTCCAGCTCGCCATGCAGGCGCTCGACGGCGAGCGCCAGCTTGGTCTGATCGGCAGCGGCCTGCTCGGTCTCGCGCGCCATTTTGGAATGAGCGTCGGCTACGGCCTGCCCCTTGCCCGCAACACGGCCGAGGACCTGCTCGAGGGTCGTTGCAGAGATGGCGGCGCGGTCCATCGCAGCATCGCCGTCGAGAATTTTCTGGGTAGCGTCGCGCAGGTCGACAGTCGGCTTGTACCCGAAGTTGCCGAATGCGGCCTCAAGATCGTTCTGTCGTGAAGTCCGATTGGACCGCCGTTGACGCTCGCTTGCTTCGTCATAACCGAACCCGACGGCATAGAGGTTCTGGCGGTCGCGCGCGGCAACCTCGGCCTGCGCGGCGCGGGCCTGCTCGGCGTAGAGGGCGCGCTGGGACTCGGCGAGGCGGTCGTTCGCCGCCGTCGAGCCGTCCAGCGCGGTCTGCAGGCGGGTGTAGGTCGTGACCTGCTGCTCTGCGACCTGCAGCGCGCGCGTCGCCTCCGAGCGCTGCGTCTGAAGCGCGCGCAGATAGTCGCGCGTGGCAGTGCTGGTATCGCCCGTCTCCTTCGCGAGGCGCTGCGCCTCGATCGAGACCTGTTGGAGGGTGTCGCGATAGAGGCGGATCTCGGCGGCCTGCTGGCGCATATTGCCGACGCCGAGGTCCAGCTTGCCGAACTCCGAGGACATGCGGCTGACGGTGCCGGATACGACCTTCTCGGTCTCGGCGAAGGCCTGGTTGAAGCGCCGCTTCACCTGGGCAGCGGCGTATTCGGCCTCGCTCTCGAACTTGTCGAAGACGCCGTTCTCTTCGTAGCGCAGCTGGATGTAGGCCGGCAGCTGGGTAGGGGCATTCGATGCCATGTCAGCGCTGCTCCTTTGCCAGCTCGGTTGCGAAGATCGCGGGCATCTCGGTCCGCACGTCGTTGAGGATCTCGGTGATGTTGACCCGGGCGGCGCGCGAGGTGCGCGGGATGCCCACGAAGGCCACGATCAGTTCTTTCTGGATCTGCCCCTTGCGCGGCATGCCCTTCTTGGTCAGTGAGCGCGCGGTGCGGCGGCGACCCGACAGGCCGACACCGACGTTTTCGACCGCCAGCAGAGGGTAGCCGTTGACGGACTTGATCTGGAACAGCGGCCCGATCTTCTTGTCGAAGCCGTTCTCGCGCCAGAGCGCAGGGGTGAGCCGATAGCGCTTCGTGACGCGGGGCACGTCGTCGGTCGGGATCCAGAGCCAGCGGCCCCGAACAGGCGTGATGTCGGCGCCCTCGGTGTAGGCCTGCAGCGCGCCGAGAGTGCGCTCCGATCGGGTTCGGGTGAAGAACCGCGCCGAGACCGAGAAGCGCTCGCCCGCAAGCCGCGCCACGGCCTGGTCGGCGTTCGAATCGATCGCGTTGCCGAGCCGGCCGAGCCCGGCCGAGGCGAAGCGCTCGCGGACGGCCAACTTGCCGCGCCGCGCGATCTTGTCGACGGTCCGCACGCCGGCACGCTCGAAGTTCTGAATGGCGTGCCTGCGATAGTCGCTGACCATGCTGCTGGTCGGCATGCGGACGTCGGCGCGGATCATGCTGCGGTCTTGTCCGGACGGAAGTCGTGCAGGGCCTGGCTGATGACGTCGAACGCCTCAATGAGCACGCAGGGCTGGTCGAGATACGCTCCCGCATCGGGCCAGATCCTACCGGCCATGCCCATGTCGCAGCGACGGTACACGCCGATCAGGTCCCACTCGTCGTCTGTGACGAGGGCGCGCGGGTTTTGCGCGAACGTGCCGACCCCTTCGACTTCCCACTCGTCTCGCCCGCGCCAGTCTTCGAAGTATCCGGGGTCGGATCGGATTGCGCAGGCGAGTCGGAGTTTTTTGCCCGGCGCTTCCCAAGGAAGAGCTTGAGCTGGCATTCGCGGTTGAGTTCGGCGATGGCCTTGCCGGGTTCGCTCACGCCGGCATCGCGCGCCGCCCAATAGAGGGCGTCGTTGAGCGCGGCGGCGCAGTCGAAGGCGAGATACTTGGAGCCGCGCTCGCGCACGAGCGTGATGTCGAGGTTCTCGACGCCGGTGATGATGACGGCGTTCACAGCAAAAGGCTCGTCTTCGGCCCACCGGACGTCGTCGTCGCGCAGGACGCGGCAGCGCGGCCAGTCGAGGCTGATTCGCTCGAGCGTTTCCTTGATGAGATCGTCGCCGTCGAAGACGAACTTTGGCAGCGATTCCAGATCGGCCTCGGTCGGATTTTCGGGGAGGGCCATGCGCGCCTCGGCGAGCAGCTTGACGTGCGAATCGATGGCGTCCCACCACTCCTTCGTCAGCGGCTCCCACCGCTCGAAGTCTTCGGGGGAGAAGAGGGCTCGCATGCCGGCGAGCACGGCGTCGCGGTGCTCCTCCTGACTGTGCTGGATGCGGCCCTCGCGACGAAGGATGCTGCGGTATTCCGACTTTTCGCGAGGGGTGCCCCAGCGAAGATGGAATGTTGGGGGATTTTCGAGATGGGCGAGCGAGGCGGGCACGAACGGCTCCGCCTCACCACCTTCGAGCGGGTAAGTGGTCATGGGGTGGCGACCTTGGCTGGGGTGGTGGATGGCCCGTCAGGGCCGGGGGATCAGGCGTAGTAGACGAAGTTCAGGCAAACATTCCGATTGAAGACGTCGACCCACATGTCACCCTGCTCGGTGATGAAGTCCTGGCCGACGTTGGGCGACTGATAGTTGAAGCGCGCGTCGGGCACGACGATCTGGACCATCCGCCCGCTGGCGTAGCCCCACTGCGCAAAGACGCCGTACTGGGCCTGCCCCTGCGCCATGGCGAGGGTGTCGAACTGCGCCTTGAGGTAAGCCTTGCGATCCATGTTGATCGTGGTCCGGCTCTCGACCAGTTCGCCCGGCTCCGAGCCCTCGGTGTAGTTCGGGTTCGGCGGGTAGGCGACGCGCAGGCCGAAGTCGATGACGACGCTGGACCCGCCCACGGCCTTGCCCGCGACCCAGAACTTGCCGTCCTTGAACAGCGGCACGGCGCCCAGCGCGGGCACGGTCGGCGAGGCCTCGTCATCGTAGTTCGCGATGGTCGCGGTGAAGCTGACCTCGAGCATCGGCTGCGACGCGGCATCGCGGGTGCTGACGGGCACGTTCCAGCGAAGGCCCGAGACCTGACAGTCGACGAGGTCGTAGCGCAGGCCGCCCAGCCACAGCTTGGTCGACAGCGATGGCGCGTCGGCCTGGGTCATGTCGCGCTGGTAGGAAAGCTGCTTCGGGATCTGGTAGTTCGCCGCCGGCGGCGCGCCGAGCACTTCCATCAGCTCGGCCGACTTGCTGGTGCCGACGTAGTGGCGCACGGCGGTCACGCGGTCGTAGGCGGTGGTCGCGATGTCGGACAGGACGATCGCCATGCCCTTGTAGGTGTCGTCCACCGTGGCCGCCGCGGTGCCGAGCACGGCGTGCGTGGGGTCGGAGCCCACGCCCAGCGCGGCGGCGGCAGGCGGGATGGCGGTAGAGGTGCGCACCTCGGCGAACTTCGCGGCCTTGAGGATGCGGCCGATCAGGAAGGCATCGGCGGCGGGCACGTCGGCGCCGCCCGGGGGGCGCAGATAGACGTTGAACGAGCCCGACACGGTCTTGCCCGCCAGGTCGTCGCCGTTCTTGTGGATCGAACCGGTGTACTCGTTGTTGGTGACGGTCACGCCCGCGATCGAGAACTGCAGGTTCGAGATGGCGAGCATGTCGGTGGTGGTGTTCGGCGCATCGAAGACGTTCGGCGTCGTCTGCATCTTGAGCGCGAACGCGGTCTCATTGCTCTTGCGGGACATGGCAATCCTTCCTTGTTGGCGTCAGTCGCCGGCCGGGCCGTCGGCCGCGGGGGTTTCGGTATCGGGGGTGTCGAGCGGCGAGGCGGGCGCGGGCGGGGCCTGCTCTACACCCGTCGCGTTCATCAGCTGGGCGACACGGTGCGCCTCGATGGCGGTGATGATCTCGGGGATCGTGGCATCCTCGGCGTGCTCGACGCCTTCGTCCTTGGCGATGCGGACCAGTGCGTCGCGCTTCTTGCCGGTCAGGCCGGTGCCTTCGTCGATCGTATCGCCGCGACCGGCGGCAACGCCCTTCGCGGCGGCCAGGACAGGATCGTCACCGGCTTCGAGGGCATCGTGCAGCACGTTGAACTCGACCGTGGCCGAGGGAAGGGAGGGCATCGTTGACATGGGTTCGCTCCTTGCGGGCTCAGAAGAGGTCACCGCCGACGCCGATGATCGTGAAGTGATCGCGGCGGGGCGTGTAGAAGGTGCAGACGACTTGCAGGCTGGCGCCGCCCACGGACTTGCCGTTGTCCATCGGCGGGGCGACGTCGCGCTCGTCGATGTCCTCGAGCCGGAGCCCGAGGGTCGGGTCGGTGCCGATGGCGGCGAGGATGAAGGCGATGCGCTCCTGTGCGCTGCGGCTGATGACGCCGACCTGCGCGCTGGTTTCCAGCACGTCGAAGTTGATCGTCATGGAATGCCTGGTCTGGCCTTGGCTGGCATCGTTCTCGAAGCGCCATGCCTCGACCGTGATGACGATGCGCGGCAATTCGGTCTCGCCATCGTAGGTATCGTCGGGCCCGCGCTCGGTCTCGACGGGGATTCCGATGAGGGGCGGGTAGGCGCGAAACAGCGCTGCGAAGGCTTCGACGATCTTGGTCTGGGCGGTGGGAAGCGGCTCAGGCACTGGTCGCTACGTCCTGCACTTCGAATTCCCAGTTGGTCCCGGCTTCGTCGCGGCGGGTGCCGATCGGGCGGAAAGTCCGGCCCGGGATCTTCGGGAGCTGCACCCGCACATCCTTCGACGGCTTGGCGGGCACGTCGACCATGAGCACGGAGACCTTGACGTCCTGGGCCATCACTTCGCCGCCACCGAAGGCCACAGCGCCATCGCGGTAATCCACGACGGCGCTGATGGTCCCGAACACCGGCGCGTTGGCCGGGCGGTAGCGGATGGTGTCGCCCAGGACGTCAGTCGTGGTGCGATCGAGGAGCCTGTCGAGGTCCTCGAGGCGGGGCAGGGGCATCAGGCCGGCGGGGCTTCGCCAGCATCGTAGGCGTCGCGCGCAGCCTCGATGGCCTCGACGATCTGGGCATTGGTCGCGCCTTCGGGGATCGTGACATCCTCGTCGGCCGCGATAGCAAGCAGATCTGCCTTGTTCTTCCCGGTCAGCGCAGGAGGAATGTAGGGCTCGCTGCCCCCGGGCAGGCCGTCGCCGTCGTGGTCGAGCTGCGGC
>DATKFS010000242.1:0-9350 GCA_035511275.1 Novosphingobium sp. | reverse complement strand
TCCTGCGCTTCGAGCCACGCGAGCACGGCCCCATGGGGGCGGACGCGGCGAAGCTCCGAAACGATATTGGTGTCGAGGAGGAACATCAGAGGGCGGGCGACGCGCGGTGCTTCCCCCGGCCCCGCGGCGGGATCACGAGATCGCCTCGGCCGGGGGGCGCCAGAAGTAGGTCCTTGAGTGTCGGGCGAGCACGGCTTTGAAGGCGATGCCACTCGGCGGCTGGTACCAGCACCGCCGCTTCGACGCCGCGCTTGGTGACCATCTGGGGTCCATGGGTCGTGCATGCCTCGAGCATTTCGCTGAAGCGCGCCTTTGCGTCCTGAACGGGCCAAGCCTGCATATCGATTCCTTTCTGACTAGTTATCTAACTAGTCCGCGAGATATTTCAATTCCGTTCCGGGATCAGCCGGTCATGCGCTCGCGATAGATGTCGGCCGCCCACTGCTCGATCCAGGGCGCGGTCGTCTCGTCATGGTCGAGATCGCCGCATTCGATGAGTTCCCGCATTTGCTCGCGCGCCTCGGCGATCGCCGCCTCCCAGGGGTCATCGGGCTGCGCGGGCGCGATTGGGGGAATCTGCACGGGAAGCTGGCGCTGCGGCTGGCGCAGGCGCGCATGCTGGGCGTGGACCCAGTGTTCCATATGGTCGGCGACGATGGCGTCGGTCTTCACGCAGCCATCGCGCCGGGCCGCGGTCCTCGCTGCGACACCATAGGCCTGGCTGTCGATCGAGGCGATGCGGTGCCGGAAGGCCGCGAGATAGGGGAGTGCCTCCCCTTTCACGCCGAACAGATGAAGCCGGATGCGCCGCGGAAGCACCCGATCGAGATGGTCGACGACGGCCATCAGTCCTTCGGGGCCGTGGATGGAACGCCGGCACATCGATCCAACGCCGACGAGCCCGGCGCGCTCGATCGTGCCCGACAGGGCATCGGCGCAGCGCTCATAGTCGGCGGGTAGCCGCCCCTGGATCACCGGCATGAAGCTGTCGAGGATGTCTTGGTCCTCACCGCGCAAGCGGCACTCGATATTGGCGCGGATGGTGCGCGATATGCGGTCGAGGATCTCGTCGCGGTCGCCGGCGACCTCATGCTCGACGCAATAGTCGAGGGCCGCCCACCAGCGAAACGGGTAGGCGGCGGCGAGGCGGACATAGTCGCCCACGGTCCAGGGATAGCCGCCGTAGGTGGTCATCGCGCTGAAGCCGGCGCTGTCGAGGCAGAGGCTGTGGAGCCCGGCCGCATTGGCGAGCGGACCAGTCGTCCAGCCCGTCCATTCGCGCCAGCCGCGCCGCCGCGACCAGCGCGAAAGGGCGTTCGCCGAGATGAGCACGGGCTGCTGCAACTGGCGCGCGCGATCGAGCAATTTGCTGTCGGACAGGTGGGGTAAGCCGATCATCACCGCTATCGTGCGCGGCTTGACCCGATCCATGTTCATATTATGTTCCTTGCAAAAGGAGATTTCCGATGACCGATTCCGCAGCCCGTTTTCTTGGGCATTTCGATCTGGACGTGACGCTGCGCGATGCGGCGCTCGACGAGCAGAACCGCCCGACCCGGCGGATGATCGCCAACGCGGCCATCGGCATGCATGTCGAGGACGCCTTCTATTCGGTCCGCGAACTGCGCGAGGCGGTGACCTGGATCCACGAGGGCGAGCTTGGCGGGAAGCGCAAGCTGGCCTCGATCCTCAGCAATCCGGCGGGCGACGACTTTCAGCGCTGCATCTATTTCTGCCTCGCCGGACGCGGCGTGGTCGAGATGATCGACGATCTGATGTGGCTCGAGGAGCTGCTCGAGGCGCGCGGCCGGATCGCGGGCAAGATGCATCGCCGCAAGGTCAAGGCCCGGCCGCTCGTGCGGCCCTATGTGGCGGACGAGCCGGATGGCCCGGTGGTGTCAACGGCGGAGGATTTCCAGCAGGGCCAGTCCTGGTGGGCCGATCCCGGCCTGGGTGCCTGAAGCCTGCGGGCGTCAGGCGCTTGGCGCGCCGGCCCCTGCTCTACCCTTTGCCTGGTTGGGGATGCCCGGCGTGCGCTTCCGCCGAGCAAGGCCGGGCCTTGCCGGCGATCAGCGCTCGCATGACAGCCGTTCACCGCGCCGCCACCGCGCTGGCTCCAGCCAGTTTCCGGCAAGGGCGCCCGCGTGTCGCCGCTGCGCTTCGCTGAAGGCGGCCGCATAGCGCGAAGCGCGGGCGGCGTCGGACCTCAGATATTGCGGCTGCGGGATGGCGAGTCCGGCCGAGATCATCACTTCGCCGAGGTCGCGTCCATTGATGGAAACCATGGCAACCGGCCTGCCGTAGCTCGATCGGGACGAGAGACGGATCTGCGCGTCGCCGCCCCGCAACGTCCGCGCGGCGAGGTCCTGGGCGGCTTTCCCACACTCCCAGCAGGCACCGGCCCGTTCGCACATCTGGTGCCGTTCGAAGGCATCGACCCCGAGCAGGCGGAAATCGGTCGCGACCGTGTCGCCATCGAGGGCGCGCGCGGTGGCGCTGAAGGACGTGTCCTCCGCCGCATCGCTGGGCGTGCAGGCTGCCGCCAGCAGCAGAGCCAGGACGGGAAGCCGTTTCATGCGACCATTTCGAGGACGATCAGGCCCGGCGTTGCCGGGTCGGTGGACACGCGGAACGGTTGCAGCGGGTTCGCGGTGCGCAGGATGCTGACCCTCTCCTGGGAATGATCGAAAATCCGGCCCGCGACGCGCAGCGCGTTCTCGCGGCTGCAGAGCAGGCCGCGCTTGGGCGACAGGGCGTTCCTTTCGATGGCGATTGTCATGACATGATCCACTTCATCACGAGGATATACGGATTGATGTTCAGGCGAACACCGTCTTGTGGATTTTGGTGACGGGCACGATCGACCAGGCCCGCTCCATCAGCCGGCTGATCCGGTAGAAGCAGCCATTGTCCGGGTCGCGGAGCATCAGGCTCCGGCTGCGCTTGCAGACGACGAACTCCTGCGCGACGTGGCCGTCGGTGAAGGTCACCGGCTGGTCGAGCCGGATGCGATCGCCTTGGGCGAGCTTGCGCCCGCGCAGGGCCAGATTGGCGCGGCAGCGTTCGCGCCAATCGATTGCGTGACGATGCTCGGTCGGGGTCAGGAGATCGAGGATACGCTCGGGGCACTCGGCTTCGCATGGACCCATATTTTCGGTCATGTCCTTATACCCGAAGATCATTCCGTCCTTGTCGCGCGGGTTCCACCGCACGAGGCAGACGATGGCGAAAACCTCGCCGCCGATGCCGTTCTTCATGACCTGCACCGCGGCGTAATAGACCCGGTTGCCGGGGCAGGCCGAGGCCAGCACCTTGAGTCCTTGCGTGCCGCCATCCTCCTGTGGGCGGTCGTAGGTACACTGGGCGTCGAGGTAGGATTTGGCGGTTGCGTGGCCGCCGAGCGACGCACGCGGCATGTAGAGCCATCCCATGATGGTGTTCCTTTGCTTGTCGGTAATTGGGGAAGCGGGAGCCTCGGCGGCGCTCAGGCGGCGAGCGCCGGCACGGCCGGATCGGCGGGCGCGGCATCGCTCTCGGCACCGGAGAAGCTCTTCAGATAGGCGAAGGCCTGCTCGGCTTTGGCAGCCGCGTGGATGATGGCGGTCTTGTCGCCGCGCAGGATGCCGAGCCAGTGCCCGACATAGCTCGCATGGCTGTCGTGCAGCAGATTGGGCAGGCCGAGATCGGCGCAGCAAAGGCCGGCCCCGATTTCTGCGACGAGCTCTTCGAACGCATAGGCCTTATCGCCGAAGCGCTTGCCGAATTTGCGCGCGAGCCGGTCGGGGTGGCCCGACCAGTGGACTGTCTCATGGCACCTCGTCGAGGCGTACAGATCCATGCTGCGGAACGAGCTGCGGCTGGGCATCTGGATGTGATCGAATGTCGGTGTGAAGTAGGCCTGGTTGCCGCCGTGGCGGACGTCGGCGGGGATCGCGTCGAAGAAGGCGTCGATCGCGGCCTGGTGCGTCGAGGGCTCCACCGGCACCTCCGGCTCTTGCGGAGCATAGAAATAGGCCGGAAGCGCGTCGATCTGATCGGCATTGAAGACGACGTAGTGGCGAAGGAAGCGGATGTTCTTCTCGACCTCCCTGCCGGTTTCGGGATGCTCCTCGGTCTTCTTGAACGAGGAATAATAGACCGAGATCGCGCCGGTTTCGCCGCGCCGTACATTGGCCCCGAGCGCCTCGGCCTGGCGATAGGTCATCCAGAAGCGCGAGCGGTAGCCCATCGCGTCGCCGAGCGCCCACAGGTAGAGCGTATTGATGCCGGTATAAGGCGTGCCGCAATGCCGCAGCGGGCGCCCGCCGGCGCCGCTGCACCGCCAGGGTCTCGACCAGGGCGGGACGCCTTCCTCGAGCTTGCGAATGATGAGGTCGGTGATTTCCGCGGCGACGTCGCGGCTGGAGCGTCGTGAAGCTGACATGGTGGGAACTCCGGTGCGGACGAGAAGGAAACCGCCAGCGCGGGGTGCGCGCCGGCGGTGAGCACTCCAGTTGGTGACTGGCGTCAGGCCGCGAGCGCGTCCTGATCGTCCAGCTGAGATTCGCCGTCGGCGTCGTTCCCCGCGACCGTCTCCCGATCGTCGCCCTGATCCTCGGTGCTGTCGTCGACATCGAGATCGTCGGCGGGCACCTGGTCGAGGAACTTCATGGCGTTGGGCACCCAGGCCAGCGCCGCGTCGCGAACCTCCGGCTCGACGATCGCCTCGCCCGCGAAGAGCTTGGCGCACGATTCCGAGATCTCCGACTTCTTCATCGTCGCGTGACGCGCGGTGAGCGCGGCGCCGCCGACATCGGCGAGCAGCGTCAGGATCGAACCCTTGCTGACCCGGTCGAAGAAGTTCTCCGAGGTCGGCCGCCACCAGCTCGCGACGTCGATCTCCATGATCGTCGCGAGACGGTTGTGGAGCGGGGACTGTTCGGCGCGGGAATTGGGCGCCTCGAGCGACATCGCGACGATATAGCCTAGCCAGGCCGCCTTGCCGTCGTCGTCGAGCGCGCGGAACGCCTCGAACCGCTCGACCTGCGAGGGATATTCGGTCCAATCGGCATCGAGCCCGTCATGCGCTTCGGCGAGATAGCTGCGGGCACGGGTCGCGGGCTGCTCGCCGGTGACCGGGTCCTGCGGCGAGCGTGCGCGGATGGTCGAGCCATAGGCGCTTTCGGTGCTCATGCGGTCGTCGATCATCACGAACAGCGCATAGTCGAGCGCGAGCGCCGGATGGCTGAGGAGGGTCGCCGCCAGGACGTCGCGCCGCTGCATCGCAAGCTCGTCGTAGAGCCGCGCGCTGAGCGGCTTGCCGCCGGGCGCGACCGCTTCGGGCCGCGACGCCGGAGGCGCGGATTCCCTGCCTGCCCCGCTCGGCCGGCTGCGCGCCCCGTTGACCGCGGTGTCGCCGGTTTCCTCCTCGGTGCCGCCGATCCGGACGGGCTCCTCGCTGTAATATTCGGCGTCGAGGACCATTTCGCCCCTGGGAGTGAGCTTGAGGAAGGCGCCGACCAGCGGGCGCAGCTCGTCCGGCAGCACCGGCGCGACGTTGCGGATCGCCTGCTCCTCCTCGGTGAGCGCGTCATATTCCTGGTCAAGCGCCTTGTAGGCGTCCTCGCCGATGGCATCATCGTCCATCTCGACGGAGATCACTTCCTGCCGGGCCGAGATCGCCTCGATCCGGGCCTGCTGTTCCTCGGTCAGGTCGGCCGGGGGCAGGATGACGCGATAGAGGCCGGCAGCCGCGCTGTGGGTATAGTTGGACGCGATCGGCCGGATCCAGCCAAGGCCGAGTTCCTCACCGACGCGCTTGGCTTCCGCTTCCATGATGTCCGCGGCCAGCCGCTGCGCGATCTCGGGATTGACCCACTTGTCGCCGCTGTCGCTGAAGAGATCGCGGTCGACCTTGCCGCCAGCCTCCGCATAGCGATCCTCGCCGACCAGGATGGCGACGGGGTCGGTCGAGTTCATGGTCTCGTTGGCGATCACGCGGCGGATCGTGTCGGCGTTGGAGTAACTGGTGCCGTAGCTGTTCCAGACGAGAAGCTGCTTCTCCTGGTTCTCGGTCGACGCATAGGCCTTGGCGACGTCGAGCGTGATGGTGCCTTCGCTCAGCGCCTCGAAGATCGGCTCAGCGAGCGTCGCCAGCCGCAGGCGGCCCTCGACGAAGCGGCGGGTGAGGCCGAACCGCTTGGCGACACCCTCGATGTCGCCCGTCAGTCCAATGAAATACTGGAACGCGCGGCATTCCTCGGCCGGGGTCATCTTGAGCTGATGGAAGTTCGCCGCGGTCGAGGTCTCCGACAGGGTCGCCTCGTCGCCGACCAGAACCTTCACGGGAACGTCGTAGGTTTCAGGGTCAATGACGCCGCGGTCGGCGAGCATCCGCAGGCCGCGGAGGCGGCGACCGCCGTCGAAAACCTCGAAGGTGCCGCGCGGCTTCTTCACTGGCGTGACGAGAAGGTTCTGCAGAACGCCGCGCGCTTCGAGATCGGCCGCCATTTGCGGGATTTCGAGCAGTTCGTCGGGCCTTTTGCGGACGTTGATGGGCGATAGGGTGAGTTTGGCGAGCTTTACGGAAGCGGTCATGGGAAGGAGCTCCATCTGGCGTCCGGATCATCCCGAACACCAGCTCCGTCCCCCCTTCCCTTTCCCCGATCTGCTTCGGCCGAACTTGCATAGGCCGGAGCCGCCAGTCGCTCACCTGCGGAAGCTTCGATTTTTACTGTCGATGAACTGGTCGATGGTTAGGCTTGGTCCAGGGGGTGTACGTGAATCCGCTCGATCTGATCTCGGCCGCGCCGTGGAAGCGCGCTGCCTTCACAACCTATGCGCTTTCGCTATCCTTCTTCGAGGCGGTGCTTCTCGACGCTTTGCTGCGTGGCGGCGGGCGCAATGCTCTTGTTCTGGCCGATCCTGAGGGCGTGCGTGCCGGTTTGAGCGAGGAAGGGGCGCGCAGGGTCGGCCGCGACTATGAAATCGAACCCGTTGCCTGCACCAATCACGGCGTTTTCCACGCGAAGGTCTGCGCACTTTTCAGCGAGGACGATGCTCATCTGCTCGTCGGATCGGGAAATCTGACCTTCGCGGGCTGGGGCGGCAATCTCGAGCTGGTCGAGCATCTCCATCCTAGTTTCGCTGCGGACGCCTTCGACGATGCGGCCGACTTCTTCGGACAGATTTCGGCTTCCGCTCAGATCATCACGACAGCGGGACCGGCGTGCGAGACGATCGCTGCGTCGTTACGCCGGTCGGCGCAAGGACAGCCGCGGCCGGGCAATGTTCGCATGGTCCACAGCCTCGACGCGCCTATTGCGGAACAACTGGCGCTCTATGCGGAAGATCTGGGCGGCGTGACGCGCATGACAGCTGTTTCGCCCTATTACGATCTTCGCGCCGAGGGGTTGAATGCGCTCGCGGCGCTGCTGGAGATCGATGAAGCGCATCTCCATGCCCACCGCGCAGGCACGGTCCGCGGCCAGGGTTCGAACGCCTGGCCCTTCGAGGGTGGCAAGAGGTGGAAGGCTATCGATGCCGCCGACGCGTTCGGCCAGGATGACAGGCCGCTTCACGCCAAATCGATCGAACTGGTGTGCCGCAAAGGCCGCCTCGTTCTGAGCGGCAGCGCCAATGTGACGCATGCCGGACTGTTCGGCCGAAACGTCGAAGCCGGTGTGCTGCGCGTTCAGCGAGGCAGCAAGAATTATTGGGTGACGGCGCCGGCGACGGCCCCTGCACGACTGCCGGCCGACGAGCAGGACGAGAATGACGCGGTGGCATCCGCGGTCGGGGTCCTGGGCGCATCGCTCGAAGGCGAAACGATAACCGGCCGAACGCTCGCGCCCAGACTCTCCGGGAGCGCAAACGCCGTCCTGCGAACGCCCAGGGGATCCCACATGTTGGGCTCGGTGTTGATTTCCGACGACGGCCATTTCGAGGTCGATGCACCGCGAATCGAGTTCGAAAGCTGGGAGAATGGTCGCCTGATCCTCGGGCTTGAGCAGGACGGCAGACGCTGGGAGGGTTTCGTGTCGATCGCGGCTGCCCTCGAACTGATCCGACGCACGGGTTCGATCGCGCCCCGCCTCATGGCGATGCTCGCCGGCACGGAGACACCGACGGACGTTGCCGCCATCCTGGCATGGTTTCGTGAGGATCCGAGCCGCATGCCGGCATCGCTGGGCATTGGCGGCGGGGGAAGCACCGGCGGACCCAATGAGAGCGAAGGAGCGGTAACGCTCGCGGACCTTAAGGCGGCTGGCCTTGGCGCACAGTCATTTTCTGGAGCGAGCGACGGCGAAGCAACGTCCGCCTGGCGCCATTCCATGGCCCTCATCCGTGCCGTCTTCAGACAGTCGCGCGGACCCTGGGGCGGCGGCGGCGAGACCGATGACGACGACGATGAGGACGAGAAGGACCGGGAAAAGCGGGCGCGATCGGAGGAGGCGGCGAACCATCGGTCGCTGCAACTCTTCGACGAGCTCCTGACGGCCATGCTGGCGCCCGAGGCGGAGGGCCGCAACGCGCTCATGGCTCTGTCGCTATCGCATTTCCTGGCGGACCGGATCAGGCCGGCGCCGGGCAAGGTGCAACTCTGGCTCGACAAGGTGCTTGCGCACGTCGTTGCGCTTGACGGACCCGAAAGCGACATCGCCATCGCCTCCATTCTCCTTCATCACGCAGCTGATCGCCGGGACGACAATGCGATCCGGGCACGTCGCTATTTCCTGCGCCGCGGGATCGACCCGGCAAGCCTTTCCGTCACTCCGGATGTAATACCGGCATTCATGGATTTGCTGGGATCGGGCGTCGACCTCGACAGCTTCCTCGGCGAGGTCCTGACGGCAAGGACCATGGGTGAGCAGATCGACGCCTATCTTGCCGCTGGCGATGGCCGTGGCCCCCATGTCGGTTACGATAGCCTGAGGTCATCGCCGCACTGGCCCAATCTAGAGCGGGCGCTGCGTGATCCTTCGTCATACGCCAAACTGACGGTACTCGACTCCTTCAGACCCTCCTGCCCGCGGTGCCACATTCGCCTGCCTCTGGCGGCCGGGGAAGATCTGCGGTTGCGGGGTCTCAGCACCTGCTGCGGCCGAATCCTCATCAATCGGGATTGCTGACGATGACGGATCTGAACGAACTCCTCGATACCGCGCGCTCCGCTGGCGAGGCTCGCGCGGTCGACAGGAGCAAGATCAACTTCGGCGGGGTAGACCCGCTGGGCCTTAGGCAGATCAACTTCGGCCTGATGGACCGGGTGCTGCCGGACCTCAACAATGTGGCAAGCCACATCCGTCCCTACACCCTGATGGCCTGGGCCTGGCGGAGGGTGCGCCATGTTCTGGAGCGGGGAAAGCGGC
>DATKFS010000241.1:0-2878 GCA_035511275.1 Novosphingobium sp. | reverse complement strand
CGAGCGCGGAGGTGTCGGCACCGGCGATCAGCAGCCGGTCCAGCGCCTGTTCGCGGCCGATGCGATAGGCGAGGGCGCGGGGCTCCATCGCCGCGCCGTCCCGTGCGGCCGCGGTCGCCAGCCGCTTCTTCTGGGCGGCGGAAAGACGGAAACGCGACGCTACGTGCTCGGCGAGCGCGGGCTGGGCGGGAAGCAGGGCCGCAAGGCGGCGGATCGCATCGGGCGGATGCCCCTGCGCGGTCTCGGCGGCGACGAGAGCGACCAGTCCTTCCGGATCGGCTTCGGGCAGGATCACGGCCAGCACACCGAGTTGCTCCATGCGCCGCACCGTGGGGGCGGGGTCGGGCAGGCCGAGCAGGTTCATCGTCTCCATGCCCACGCGTTCGCGCGACAGGCCTTTCAGCGTCGCGGCGAGGTCTGCGCAGGCGCTTTCCGCCTCGTCGTCCGCCGGGGTCGAGCCGAAGCGGGCCTGGAAGCGGAAGTAGCGCAGGATCCGCAGGTGGTCCTCGCGGATGCGCTGGCGGGCATCGCCGATGAAACGCACGCGGCGGTGATCGAGGTCCTCCCGCCCGCCGAACCAGTCGAATATCTCGCCGGAGAGCGGGTCGGCGTAGAGCGCGTTGATGGTGAAGTCGCGCCGCGCGGCGTCCTGTTCCCAGTCGTCCGCGAAGGCGACGGTGGCGCGGCGGCCGTCGGTGGAGACGTCGTGGCGCAGCGTGGTGATCTCGACCGGGCCGCCCGGGAGGACGGCGGTGACGGTGCCGTGCTCGATCCCGGTGGGGACACTGCGGATACCGGCGGCATCCAGCCGGGCGATCACGGCCTCGGGCCGCAGCACCGTCGCCATGTCGATGTCCTTGACGGGCAGCCCCAGCAGGCTGTCGCGCACCGCGCCGCCGACGTAGCGGGCGTTGTCGCCACCCAGCGCGGCGACGAGTGCGGCGAGGTCGTCCCGGTGCATCCATGGGGCTTCCAGGCGCTCAGCCATGCCAGTTCAGCCTTCCCGCCAGATTGTGCAGGATGGCCCCGGTGACGCCCCAGATGACGTGATCCTGCCGCCCGTCGCTCCAGTTGATCTCGACGAAGCTGTGTTCGCGATCCTCGTAGTCGATGGTGCGGGTCATCTGGTTGGCGGGATTGAGCACGAAATCCACTGGCGCCTCGAACCACTGGGCGACCTCGGCGGGATTGGGCTGGATCGCGAGGTCGGGGGGAATCACCCCGATAACGGGGGTGATCTCGTAGCCGCTGCCGGTGCGGTAGAGGTCGCTGGTGCCGATCACGCGCACGTCCCGCGCCTGAATGCCGAGTTCCTCGTTGGCTTCGCGCAGCGCGGCCTCGACGGCGGTTTCGCCCGGGTCGATGCGGCCGCCGGGGAAGGCGATCTGGCCGGGATGCGCGCGCATCGTCGAGGGGCGGTGGAGCAGGAGCATCCCGGGCCGCTCGCGCTCGGTGATGGCTATGAGGACGGCGGCGGGCTTGAAGCTCTCGATCTCGTGGATGCGCGGGTCGAGCCACAAGGCGGGGGGCGCCGCCGCGTGACCAGCCTCGAAACGGCGGGAGACGTCGTCGAACAGCGCGCTCATGCAGGGACCAGCGGGAAGCGGGCGCCGCCGCTCGTGACGGCGGGATCGTCCTCGCCGCCCTGTTCGAGCGCGATCTCGACGAGCTGCGCGTAAGTGCTGCGGTTGAGGCGCGCGCGGGTGCCGTGGCGCACCCCGAGGTAGAGCGCGGGCGTCTCGGCGTCGCCCTCGGCCTCGATCGGATGGACGGGCCCCGCGATCACGAGGTCGTCGGTGTTGAGCCGGAAGGCGAGGGCATCGCCCTCGCGCTTCACGTCGATGGCGATGAAGGCGGCGTCCTCCACCGCGATCGAGAGCTTCTGCGTGGGCGTGACCAGCCAGTGCTGGCCGTCACCGTCACGAAACAGCAGCGAGGCGAAGGCGCGGACCATGGCGGGGCTGCGGATCTCGCCGTCCTGGTGGAACCAGCGGCCATCGGCGGCGATGCGCATCTCGCTGTCGCCCTCATGCGCGGGGGACCACTGGTCGACCGGCGGCAACTTGCGCGCGGCGACCAGTTCGGCCACCTCGCCCAGCGAAAGACCGGCGAGTTCGGGGGGCGGTTCGTAAGGCATCGTCTCGCGATGCCAGATAGGACTTCCCGCGCCAAGGTCCAGTGTGCACCATAGTCGTCCCGGACCTGATCCGGGAGCGTCTGGTACTCTTGAGGCGCTAGCCCGCGATGGGCCGCTGCTACGACGCGCTGGCTTTCAGAGTAGCGCGGCCTTGCGGGCGGTCCCGGATCAGGTCCGGGACGACGTCAACGCAGCCAGGGTCCCAGCGCGCCCGCCGGGGGCAGCACGGCGGGGTTGGCGGCGCGGACCAGCAGGCGGTGGCGCTCGAACGGGCCGGGAAGGGTCCAGGCGCCGGTATGGTCGTTGGTGAAGCCCCAGAAGCGGCCGTAGTACTCGGGGTCGCCGATCATGACCTGCGGCAGCGGCGCGCGGTCGTCGATGCCGGCCATGCTGGCGGACATCAGCGCCTTGCCGAAGCCCTGGCCCTGGTGCTCTGGCAGGACCGCGACGGGGCCGACCATGATCATCGGATGCGCACGTCCGCCCGGGTCGTTGAGCGCGACCGGCCAGCACTGGATCGAGCCGACCAGCATCTCGTCGGCGTCGAGCGCGGCGAAGCTCAGGCCGGGCAACCAGTCCGTTCCTTCGCGCACCTTGTAGGCGGTGCGCTTGTGGCGACCGGGCTCGAACGCGGAGTCGAGCAGCGTCTCGACGAGCGCGGGATCGACGTTGTCGAGCGGGATGATGGTGGCGGTTTCAGGTGCGGTCATGGCGCGCGCCCGATAGGAGGGCCGCGCGCCG
>DATKFS010000240.1:0-26471 GCA_035511275.1 Novosphingobium sp. | reverse complement strand
CTCCATGCCGTTCGCGTGGCTCATGATGACCATGTTGCCGGCGCAGCCGCTGGGCGACGCGCTGGAGATCGTGCCGGCGGCGGCGGCGTAGATCGGCGTGCCGATGGGCGCGGCGAAGTCCACGCCGCCATGGAGCCGCGTGTAATGCAGCGTGGGGTGAAAGCGCAGTCCGAACTTGGAGGTGATGCGCGCGCCGTCGACGGGCGTGCGCATGAGGGCGCGGGCCACCGTGCGCCCGCTGGCGTCGTACCATTCGACATCTCCGCCACCCTGCTCGAAGCGGTAGACGGCGGCCGACCGCGTCTGCGTGGTCAGCGAGGCGTAGAGCAGCACGGGCACGCCCATCGCCTCGCCCGAGGCATTGGTGGGCTGCGAGTAGGCAAGTTCGAAGGCATCGCCCGCCGCCACGTCGCGCTGGAAATCGAAGTCGAACGCCAGCGCCTTGGCGAAGGGCGAGATGAGCGAGTTGGGCACGCCCACTGCAACCGCCGAACTGTAGAAGCTGTCGCCGTCCATGATGCCGTGCATGACGGCGATGCGTTCGTGCACCTGCGCGGCGACCGGGCTGGTTTCCAGTGCCCCGCCCTCGCCCACCCGCACGATCGCGCCGGAGCTGTCCGGGTTCGATGCCTGCAGGCGCAGGAAGCGCAGCGCCTCGCCCTCCCGCGTCATTTCGAGCACGGCGCGGATCGCGCCATCGGCGCTGAGCGCGGGCCGCGCCTGGGCCGCCACTTGCGCGGCCATCGCCGGATCGAGGCCGAAACGCTGCAGCGCGGTCTCGAGCTCGGAAGCGTTGGCGAGTTGCAGGGTGCGGCGCACCGCAAGCGGCCCGGTCGCCTCCGCGCCCGGCGCTGCTCCACCCGCGACCGCCGTCGGCGCCTGCGCGTCCGGCCGGGAGAGCCATGCCGCCAGCGCTCCGGCAAGCACCACGCCCGCCGCGATCCCTGCGCCGAGCAACCGGCGCCGCGTCTCCCAATTGCGCGTCGCGCGCGCCTCCAGCGAGCGGCCGGGCGACCACGCCGCTGCCCATGCACGCGGATCGTAGGAATTCACGAAAAGATCGCCCATGCATCCGCCCCCGCCCGCCGGCGCCGTTTTACTCGGTCTGTTCGTGGTCGATCACGTAGATCTACGCATGAACGAATAATGACAACGTCGGTCCAACGTATAGACACTGTTGCCGAATTTGGAACGGACAGTCTATGGAACTGTCTCGCAAGTCGCGGGAGGGGGGCCTGGTGATACCTATACGCGCGGAATGGCAGGCGGTGACCGACGTGGGGGCGGTGCGCAAGCACAACGAGGACCGCTATTTCGGCTCGGACCCGCTCGGTATCTGGGTCGTCGCCGACGGCATGGGCGGCCTCGCCCGGGGCGACTGGGCATCGACGCAGGTCGTCGACGCGGTCGGCGCGCTGGCCCGCAGCGAAGGCCTGGACGACACGCTGGAGACGATTCGCGGCGCCCTCGAAACCGCGAACGAACTGATCCTCGCCGAATCGGAAAGCGTGGGCAAGCAGATGGGATCGACCGCCGTCGCGCTCGTCATCCGCGAGCGCCGGTTCGGTGTCGCCTGGGTGGGAGACAGCCGCGCCTACCTGTTACGGGGCGGACGGCTCTACCGCCTCACCCGCGATCACAGCCAGGTGCAGGACCTGATCGACCACGGCGTGCTCGACGAAGCCGCCGCCGCCACCCACCCCTTGCGCAACGTGCTGACGCGCGCGGTCGGCGTCGCCCGCCCGCTGCAGATGGACACCATGACCGACACGCTGGAGGACGAGGACCTGCTGCTGCTGTGCAGCGACGGCCTCTACGGCGTCATCGGCGAGCAGGAAATGGAGACGACGCTCGCGCGGCTCAGCTTCGAGCGCGCCGCCGAAACCATGCTGGCGCGCTGCCACGAACTCGGCGCGCCGGACAATATCACCGTCGTCGGCGTCTCCACCAGCGAAGTGACGCTCGTCCAGTACGCCGGCTCCGGACCGGAGGCCTGACGTGAGCGACGAGAAGGACGAAACGGACGAGACCGTCTTCCAGCCCTCGCAGTTCGGCGCCGACAAGGCCGGGCCGCCGTCCACCGAACCGGAGCCGGAACTGGGGGAAGAGGAAGGCACCGTCTTCGCCGCCGGTCCTGCCCCGGTTTCGCCTCCCGGCCCGCCGCCCGCCGCCGTCCAGGACGAGGAGGGCACCGTGTTCGCCGCCCCGTCCGCGACGCCGCCGACAGCCCCCACCCCGCCCCCGCAGGCCGCGCGCAGCAGCGGCAATGCGGCCTCGATCGAGGTCGGCACCGTACTCAACCACATGTTCGAAGTCCGGCGTTTCCTGGCCCGGGGCGGCATGGGCGAGGTGTTCGAGGGCGTGAACATCGCCAGCAACGAACGCGTCGCGATCAAGACGATCCTGCCCGAACTCGCCGCCGACCCGAACGTCATGGCGATGTTCCAGAAGGAGGCGCAGGCCCTCACCCAGCTCTCGCACCCCGCCGTGGTGCGCTATCGCGGCTTCGCGCTGGAGCCCACGCTCGGCCTCTACTACATCGCCACCGGTTTCATCGACGGCAGCAACCTGTCCGACCTGCTCGGCAAGTCGACGCTGTCGGAGGACGAGCTTTTCGCGCTCACCCGCAAGCTGGCCGAAGGGCTGCGCGAGGCGCACGAACTGGGCGTCGTCCACCGCGACATCTCGCCCGACAACGTCCTGCTCGACGCCGACCGGCTCGATCGCCCCAAGATCATCGACTTCGGCATCGTCAAGGAGACGGACCCCGGCTCCAAGACCATCATCGGCGACGGCTTCGCGGGCAAGCCCAGCTACGTCGCGCCCGAACAGCTCGGCGATTTCGACAAGCAGGTCGGGCCATGGTCCGACGTCTATTCACTGGCACTGGTGACGCTCGCCATGGCGCAGGGGCGCAAGCCGGACCTTGGCGGCCTGCCCGCCGAAGCGATCATGAAGCGCCGCAACGGGGTGGACACCAGCGCCATCCCGGCACGGCTGCGACAGGTGATCGACCGGATGCTGGTCGCCGATCCGCAGAAGCGCCTGCGTTCCATGGACGCGGTGATCCTCGCGCTCGACCAGGCCATGGCCGGCAAAGCGCCGCGCAAGGCCAGAAAGCCGCCCCCCTCGCAGCTTCCTTCCGGGACGGGCAGCAGCGGCGGCAAGCTGCCCCCGACGAAGTACCTGGTCGGCGGCGGCGCGGTGCTCGGCGTCGTCCTGCTGGCGGGCATCGGCTACCTCGTCGCGGGCGGCAACGGCGATGCGACCGCGCCGGAACCGACGATCGCCCCGGCGCCCTCCAACGTCTCGCTCCAGCAGGTCGACGGCGCCGTGCAGGCCGCGCTGCCGGCGATCCCCTGCTCGTGGATGACGGTCGAGACGGCGCGGGACGGCGCCGGCTATTCGGTCGCGGGGACGGGTGTCGCCGGGGCGCCGCTCGATGCCGAGAACGGCATTTTGCAGGCCGCGCAGAAGCTGGGCGTGGAGCCGGGGACCGACTTCGCTGGCATCGCCCAGATCGACCAGAGCTACTGCCCGATCCTCGACGAGCTGAACAAGTTCCGTTCCGGCCCGCCGATCCGCATGACCCGCAAGCAGCCCGAATACGAACTCGATACCCTGCCCGCGGACAGCTATTACCCCGGCGAGGTCGGCACCAAGGTCATCACCGAGGTCTCGTTCGAGGGCATATCGGGCGAATACGCGCTCTATTCGATCGAGAAATCGAACGTGATCTCGCCGATCACGCTCACCCGCGCGCAGTTCAAGAGCGCGGTCGACGGCAAGCAGATCGAGCAGTTGCCCGGGGCCGAAAGCTACCGACTGAACCTCGATACCAACGCCAAGCCGGGCTGGTCGGGCATCGTGCTCATCACCGGCAAGGGCGGCTTCTCCGACGATGCGCTGAGCGACCTGGTGACGCCAGCCGGCAAGGCCGCGTTCGAGCAGCGCGCCCGGGCGAACGACTGGAAGGTCCAGATCGTGTGGTACAAGTTCGTCGACAATCAGCCCAACGCGGGCGGGGCGGCGCCCGCGACCCCGGCTACGACGCCCTGACCGCGTCGCCGTACTGCTTCGAAAGCGCCTGCGCGAAGACCTCGACGAAGCCGTCGCGCGCATCGAAGGCCCGTTCGTAGGCCTTCCACGCCTCGGCATCGCCGCGCGCGCTGTTCTTGATCGAGGCGGGGGAAAACTGGTCGAGCGCATGGTGCAGGGTCGCCTGCATGGCGCCCAGCACGGCGCGCTGGTGCGCGTCGATGTCGGCGCACAGGGCGTTCACCTGCGCGGCGGCGTCGGCGGGGCTCCCGGCGAGCAGGCGCGGCAGAAGCTCCTCCGCCGAATCGGCCGCATCGATCCCGCCGCCCGCGATGCCGAGATCGTCGCGCGCCTTGCGCCGGTCCTGCGCCAGCCGCGCGAGCCCGGCCAGCGCCGCCCGCAATGCCGCGCCCGCGATCGCCGCGACCTGCTGGTCCGAGGCGCCAGCCTGTCCGCGCGAAAGGCCCGCCGCCTGCAGCAGGGTGCCCACGGCATCGCCCGCGCCGGGCGGCGCCGTGTGAGCCGTCCCCCAGCCACTCGCTGCCCGCGGAGTCGTCGGCGGTGCCGTGACGGGGCGGCCCCATCCATCGGCGGCGGGGGCAGGCGCGGCCGCCTCGATCATCGCCGCGATCTCCACCTCGCCGACGCGGATGACGTCGCCGTGGCGCAGGAAATGCGGGGCCGTGATGCGCTGGCCGTTGACGAAAGTGCCACCGCTGCTGGTATCGACGATCCGCCAGTTCGGGCCATCCCCGCTGACGGTGCAGTGCCGGCGCGACACGCTCTGGCTGGCGACGAGCAGGTGCGCCCCTTCCCCCCGTCCGACGACGATTTCACCGCGTTCGATCCGCATTGGTGCGATCGCCTCTCCGGGGATGCCGCCGCTGTTGCGTACCGCGAGAATAAGAGGCATTCCGGCTCCAGTTCTGTTTGCGACATTACTAGACCACTACGGCAGATAGGCAATACGGGGGAGACGAGGATTGGAACCGGCACAGACCGCCTATGACGAGGTCCAGTATCCGTCGGCGCTCTATCGTACCACGCATCCCGAACATCTGGCGGCGATCGCGCGCCTCCACGGCCTCGACGCCGCCGATCCGCGCAAGGCGCGCGTGCTGGAGATCGCGGGCGGCGACGGGCTCAACGTGCTGGCGATGGCGGCGGCCTTTCCCGATGCCCGGTTCGTCAACATCGACCTTGCCCCCAGCGCCATCGCGCGCGGGCAGGCGCTGGTCGAGGCGTCGGGCCTCGCCAATGCGCGGATCGAGGTGGCGGACGTGGTCGCCGCCGCCGACAGCTTCGAGGGCGAGTTCGATTACGTGATCGCCCATGGCCTCTACGCATGGGTCCCGCCGGTCGTGCAGCAGGCCACCCTGCGGCTGATCGACCGGGTGCTCGCGCCCGAAGGCGTCGCCTACCTCAGCTACAACGCGCTGCCCGGCAGTTACCTGCGCCTCGCGGTGCGCGATATGCTGCTGTTCGAGCTGGGGGCGATCGCCGACAGCGAGGACAGGATCCGCCATGCCCTCGTCATCCTCGACGATTTCGCCAAGCCTCGCGACGACGATACGCTGGCGCAGGCGGCGCTGCGCAAGACCGCGCGGCTGATGACGCAGAAGGACGTGCAGACGCTATTCCACGACGAGCTGGGCTCGGTCTACGATCCCAAGTCGCTGCACCAGGTCGCGGCGGAGGCGGCCGCGCACAACCTTGCCTATCTCACGGAATCGCAGCCCGGCGGGCTCTACCACGGCCTCCCCGGCACGACGGCGGAGGACGCGGGGCTCGACGACGCGGCGGTGGTGCGCCGCGCGCAGCTGGCGGATTACCGGGACCTGTGCTTCTTCCACCAGTCGCTATTCGTCCGTCCGGGCCGCAACCCGCTGCGCGCGCCGGACTGGGACGTGCTGGGCTCGCTGCTGGCGGGCGTCCCGGCCGGGCTCAAGCGCACCAGCCGCACCGCCTTCTCCATCGCCGAGGGCGAGTTCGAGGTGGGCGACGATACGCTTTGCGACTTCCTAGAAGCGCTGATCCGGCATTCCCCGGCGCGGCTGCCGCTGGCGAGCTTCGCGCAGTCGCCGATGCACTGCGAGGCCATCCTCCAGCTCGTCAACCGCGGCATCATCGAGTTGCACTCGCTGCCCTTCCCCGGATCGCTGGAGCCGGGCGAGCATCCGCGCGCCAACGCGCTGGTGCGCGCGATGATCGCGCGCGGCGAGACGCGGCTGTTCACGCTGGACCACCGCGTCATCGCCATCAGCGAGGAAGGCCCGCGCCTGTTCCTCTCCCTGCTCGACGGCCGACGCGACCGCGCCGCGCTGGCGCAGGACTGGCAGGCGTCCGGCATGGCCGCGCAGACCGACGTCGACACCGCGCTGCGCCAGCTTGCGCGGGCGGGACTGCTGTCCGAATAGCCGATCAGGCGAGCTTTTCGGCCAGCCACTCCGAGGCTTCAGCAAGCGCCCGCCCGGCGATCGCGGACACCGCTACGGCTTCGAGGAAGCTGTGCGTCGCGCCATCGTAGATGCGCATTTCGGCATCGACGCCCGCTTCCTCCAGGTGCCGCGCCATCGCCACGTTCTCGTCCAGCAGGATGTCGCAGCGGGCGGTGCAGAGCCACGCCGGCGGCAGCGCGGAGAGATCGGCGTGGAGCGGGCGCGCCAGCGGATCGGGCGGGGAGGCCGAGGCCCATCCCTTGCCGAGGTAGCTTGCCCAGAAGTCGTCCATTTCCGGGCAGGTGAGCATATAGCGATCGCCGTCGCCGTACTGCTCGTAGCTCTGCGTCCAGGCCCCGTCGAAGGCGCCGTAGTTCAGCAGCAGCGCGCGCGGCATCGGCGCGCCCGCGTCGCGCAGCCGAAGCGCGGCGACGAGCGAGAGGTTGGCGCCCGCGCTGTCGCCACCGATCGCGAAGCGCGACGGGTCGAGCCCGTGCTCCGCGCCATGCCCGCGCAGCCAGTCGAGGACCTCGGCGATGGCGTCGGGCGCTGCGGGGAAGCGGTTCTCCGGCGCCAGCGGATAGTCGATGCCCAGCACCGCGACACCTGCACGGCCCGCATATTCGCGCATCAGGCGATCGTGGCTGTCGATGCTGAACAGTGTCCAGCCGCCGCCGTGAAGGTAGACGAGCACCGGCAGGTCCCGCTCCGTCGATGGCCGGTGGATGCGGATGCGCGTCCCGGCGGGGCCGACGACCAGCGTCTCGCTATGGGCCATGACCGGCCCGCCGAGCTGCCACGGCGCGCGCTGCGCCTCGGCGATGGCGCGGCGTTCCGGCGGGGTGCGCCCGGGGCGCGAACCCAGCGCGGCCGAGGCGGCGAACATGCGGGTCAGCCAGGCGCGGATCTCGGGATCGACGTCGTCGTCCGGGAAGGCGCCCGGCGCGTCCGCGCTCATCCGTGCACCTTGCGGCCGCCGAGATGGGTGGAGACGACCTTGGCCGATTCCAGCGTCTCGGGGTCGATCGTCGTAAGATCGCGGTCCCAGGCGACGAAGTCCGCGAGGCGGCCCGGGGCGAGCGTTCCGGTATGCGCCTCGTGCCGCCCGGCGTAGGCCGCGCCGCGGGTATAGGCGAGCATGGCATCGTGGATTTCCACGCGCTGCTCGGGATACCAGCCGTTCGGGTTGGCGCCGTCCAGCGTCTCGCGCAAGGTGGCGGCCTTGAGCCCGGTCAGCGGGTCGAGCGGGGCGACCGGCCAGTCCGATCCGAAGGCGACGTGCGCGCCGCTGCGCAGGAGCGATTCGAAGGCATAAGTCGTCTTCAGGCGCTCAGGCCCGATCCGGCGGACGGCCCAGCGCCCGTCGTCGACCGCGTGATAGGGCTGGACCGAGGCGATCACGCCCTGCTGCGCGAAGCGGCCGATGCTGGCCGGGTTGAGGTGCTGGGCATGTTCGATGCGCGAGCGCCGGTCGCGCGGGCCGTTGGCGGCGGCGACGGCGGCCAGCGTGTCGAGCACCACGTCGTTGGCACGGTCGCCGATGGCGTGGGCGGCGATCTGGAGGCCGGCGCCGTCTGCCGCCCGCGCCAGTTCGAGCAGTTCCTTGGGATCGGTGACCATGATCCCGCGCGTGCTCGGATCGTCGAGGTAGGCTTCGTAGAACAGCGCCGTGCGCGAGCCCAGCGATCCGTCGAACACGACCTTGCAGCCGCCCCAGCGCACGAGATCGTCGCCCTGCCCTTCCGCCGCGATCAGGTCGCGCAGGCGGGCCCAGTCCTTGAGCGGGATCATCGGGTAGAAGCGCAGCGGCAGGTCGCCCGAAGCGCGCATCCGGCGGGCGCTGTCGAAAGTGCGCCAGTCCATCCCGGCCTCGTGGACCTGCGTGACGCCCTTGGAGAGCGCGAGCGCGATGCCGCGACGGTTGGTGGCATCGGTATCCGCATCGGACGGCGCCGGGATGCGGGCGAGCGCCATGTCCTTGGCGGCGTCCTTGAAGATGCCGGTGAGGCGGCCCTTGGCATCGCGGCCGATGACCCCGCCCTCGACGTCGGGCGTATCCTCGCCCAGCCCGAGCATCTGCAGCGCCCGGGTGTTGAGCAGCGCCATGTGCAGGTCGTAGCGCAGGACGGCGACCGGGGTGTTCGGGCTGACCGCGTCGATCCAGTCGCGCGAGGGGAGTTCGCCGCCCCAGCGGTCGTTGTCCCATTCGCCGCCCTGGATCCAGTGCCCGGCGGGAAGCGCGCGGGCGGCCTCGCCGATCCGGCGGGCGAACTCGGTCCGGTCGGCGGCATCGCGCAGCGAGGGCTGCCCGATCATCGCCGAGGCAATCGTGAAGTGGACGTGGCAGTCGGTGAAGCCGGGGGTCACGAAAGCGCCGCCGAGGTCGATCACCCGCGTGCGCTTGTCGGAGAGGCTTTGCGCGGCCTCCTTGCCCAGCGCCGCGATCCGGCCGCCGACGAGGCCCAGGGCGTCGGTGAACACCTCGCGCCCCTCGCCCGTCCAAATCCGGCCATTGGTGTAGATCGTGTCCACCGGCACGCTGCGCGCGAAGGCCGCCTGCCGCGTCAGCAGCGGCGCGGCGGCCACCCCGGCCGTGGCCGAGAGGAAGGTGCGGCGGTCGAGTCTCTTCATGGCGCGGATCCGTTGCTTTGCGAGGTCAGGCAGCGGTCATATCCGATGCGGGGTCGACGGCAACGGGCCAACTCCGCGTGGGACGGCAGGTCCAGCGGCGTGATGGCCCCGGGTCAGACGGGGACCGGCGCCGCCAGCCCGATCTCGGAGAAGTACCGGGCCATGGCGGAGGACGCCTTGTCGCTCAGCGCGATGAAGGCACGGCGGCGGTCGACGTCGTCGCTCACCCGCACGAAGAGGTCCGCCTCCACCATCTGGCCGATCCAGCGCAGCGCCGTCGTCGGCGGCACCGAAGCGGCGATGCACAGCGAGGTGACGGAAACCTGCTTGCCCTCGATCCTGGCGGCGGTGAGGTCGAGCAGCATGTCCCATGCCGGGTCGGCCAACAGCTCGCCGTCGAGGAAGCGCGCGCGAAGCTGGCGCTGGCGGATGATGCGGCGCACCAGCCGGGCGTCGGGAAGCTCCTCGCCAGCGCCCGGGGCGCGGGCGGGAGGCGCAGGCGCCCCGCTTTCCGGGAAGAACGCGCTCGCCGGCGATCCGCGCTGGTCTAGCCGGTCGATCCGCCCGGCGATCTGGCCGACCTGCTCGGTCAGCCGCAGGAGCATCAGGCGATCGTCGTCCGAAAGTTCGCGCAGCCGTCCCGAGGGGAAGCTCGCCAGCACCTGCCCCAGCGCGATCACCCGCTCCGCCCGGTCGGGATCGACCAGCAGGATCGGCGAGGACTGATCCATGCAGGCGAACACGTCTTCGAGGGCATCGACGCTGGTGGAGACGATCAGCCGCGCCTCGCCATGGCCGGCGCGCATGTCGAGCCGGGCGAGCGCGGCCAGCGCCGCGCCGTCCACCTGCGGGCAATCCACCAGGACCACGTCGCCCAGCGGCCGCTCCACCCCCTCCGCGAGGTCTGCCAGCGCACCCGCCGCCGAGACGGTGAGACCGGCTGCCTGCGCATCCTCGCGCAGGGTGGCGCGCAGATGCGGTCGATCCGCGTAGATGGACAGCGCGACCGAAAGCTCGCCATTCCCGCTCCGCGCCTCTCCATAGGCGAAATCAGGCTGGGAAGGGGTGTCGCGCATGGTGATCCGACTCCGTGTCCCGCAGGGGCTGGAACGGGAACGATGCCTACCCGGCTTGCAACGGCGACGCAGGTTAATTTCCTGCAATCCACCGCGTCAGCCCTCCCACCAGCCCGCCAGTTCGCGGCGGACCAGCGTCTCGAGCATGGCCATGCCCGGCACCCGGTCGTTGAGGCATGCGAGCACGGCAAGCCGCTCGCCCCCTGCCTCCTCGAAGACCTCGCGGCCCCGGATCGCGAGTTCCTCCAGCGTCTCCACGCAGTCGGCCGAGAAGCCCGGCGCGGCGATGGCGACGCGCCTGGTGCCCGCCCTGGCCTCGCGTTCGAGCGTGGCTTCGGTGGCGGGCTCCAGCCATCTGGCGCGGCCGAAGCGGGACTGGAAGCTGGTCTCGATCCGCAGGCCGGGCAGCCGGACGGCAAGCCGCTCGCCCAACAGGCGCGCCGTGTTCAGGCAATGTGCGTGGTAGGGATCGCCAAGGTCGCGCGTACGTTCGGGCATTCCGTGGAACGAAAGCAGCAGCAGTTCGGGGACGAAGTCCAGCCCTTCGACCTGTGCCGCCACGTCGTCCTCCAGCGCGCCGATATAGGCGGCATCGCCGTGGTAGGGCGGCAGCGTGCGAAGCGCCGGTTGCCAGCGCATGGCGCGCAGGGCATCGCCCAGCCTGTCCATCACCGAAGCCGTCGTCGCGGCGCAATACTGCGGGTAGAGCGGGGCGACGAGCACGCGCTCGCACCCGGCGTCCTTCATGGCCTGCAGCCGCGCGGGGATCGCGGGATTGCCGTAGCGCATCGCCCAGTCCACGCGCACGCTCGCTCCCAGCAGCGCCTGGAGCCCGCGCGCCTGCGCCGCCGTGATCGCGGCAAGCGGGGAGCCCGCATCGGTCCAGACTTGCGCATAGGCATGGGCGGACTTGGCCGGGCGGGTCCGCAGGATCACGCCATGGAGGATGGGCTTCCAGGCGATCGCCGGAATCTCCACCACCCGCGGGTCCGAGAGGAACTCGGCGAGGTAACGGCGCACGGCGGCAGGCGTCGGCGCGTCGGGCGTGCCGAGGTTGACCAGCAGGACGCCGACGTCGGGGGCATTGGAAGGCATCACAGGTCCTCGCCGAAGAAAGGCAGGCGGCGCAGGCGAAGGCCCGTCGCCGAGAAGAGCGCATTGGCGACCGCCGGGGCGACGGCAGCGACGCCCAGCTCGCCGGGATCCGCGGGATCTGCCTTGCTGTCGATGAACTCCACCTCGATCTCGGGGCAGTCCGCCAGTGTCGGCAGGCCCATCGCGCCGAGGCTCTCGCCGTCCGGGCGGCCACCCTCGTAGCGCACCGCGCAGCCGAGCGCGAGGCCGAGGCCGAAGACGAGGCCGCCCTCGACCTGCTGGCGGGCGATGTCGAGATTGACGATGCGGCCGATGTCGGCGACGGCGCTCAGCTTGTCCACGCGAACGCCGTCGGCGTCGCGGCGGGCGCTGGCGACGACCGCGATGCGGCCGCCGTCGATGACGTGGCAGGCGATGCCCTGCCCGCTGGCGTCCGCCCCGCCGCCCCACTGCGACAGCGCCGCGACCCGCTGCAGGCACTCGGCAAGGCGCGCGTCGTGGCCGAGCATCGCCATGCGGTACGACAGCGGCTCGCGGCCCGCCTTGTGGGCCAGTTCGTCGACGAAGCTCTCGTTGAAGAAGGCGGTCCAGCCGTGGGCGTTGCCGCGCATCCGGGCAGTGGGCAGGCCGATGCGCACCGGCACATGGTCGATGGCGAGGTTCGCGATGTCGTAGGCCGGGAGCGCGCCTTCGAGGGCGAGCGGGTCGGCGTCTTGCGCAACGGCGGCGATGGCGTCGAACGGGGCGTCGCCGTCGAACAGGCGGCGGCCGAATTCGCGCGCGGTGGCCGGCACGACGATCCGCGCGCGCCAGCCTGCCACGGCGCCTTCGGTATCGACCCTTGCGGCCATGACCGCGACGACGGGCGCGCGCGGAAGGCCGGCGCGGAACTCCTCGCGGCGGGCCCAGGTCAGTTGCACCGGCCTGCCGATGGCCTTGGAGATCACTGCCGCTTCGACCGCCTGACCGAACTCCAGCCGCCGGTCGAAGCTGCCGCCGATCGCCACGGGATAGAGCACGACATCGCGCAGATCGATGCCGAGCGCGGCGGCTGCGGCCGCGCGCGTGGCTTCCGGCGCCTGGGTGCCGACCCAGAGTTCCAGCCGTCCCTCGCGGAAATGCGCGACGGCGACGGCGGTCTCGATCCCTGCGTGGACCGCCGGGGCGACTTCGTAGCGCAGCTGGAGGGGGAGGCCGCCCTCGACCAGCGCCATGTCGCCCTGCCGGTGGATGCGGTGCGCGTCGACCATGCGCAGGGCCTCGTCCATGGCGGCGTCGATGGCGTTGGAATCGGCGCCGGCGGCAACCTTGAAGCGCGGCGCCATGCGGGTCAGCGCCTGTTCCGCCGCCCAACTGTCGGTGGCGACGGCGGCGACCCAGTCCTTGCCCTTCACCATGCCGAGGTAGCCGCGCGCCCCCTTGGCCGCAGCCTCGTCGAGCCCGGCGATCGAGGTGTCCATGCCGATCGGCGCATGGCGGATCGCGGCAAAGGCCATACCGGGCAGGCGCACGTCGGCGGCGAAAGTCCACGATCCGTCGACTTTGGACGGCAGGTCCAGCCGGGGGAACCGCAGCGGCGCGCCGGGGGGAAACTCTCCTGCGCGCTCGGCCATCGGTTCGGCGCGCAGCGGCGGGGTGGCGGGCGGCGAGAAGGCGGCGGCTTCCTCGGCGAGCACGCCGAAGGCAAGGCGCCTGCCTTCGTGGATCACGAAGCCGCCCTGCGCCTCGCATTCTTCCCAGGCGACGTTCCAGCGCAAGGCGGCCGCCTGCATCAGCATCGCCCGCGCCGTGGCCGCCGCAGCCCTTGCGGGAGCTTCGTAGGCGGCGAGCGCTGTGCCGTCGGCCGTGACGTTGAAGCGCCTCCCCTCGGCCCAGCGGCGGGTCAGCAAGTCATTGGGCTCGTCCGCCAGGCCGGGCGCGAGCGGCATCCACAGCGGCGCCCACTTCGCCGCCAGCGCGAGATTGGCATAGCGCGCGCTGACCGGCGCCGGCTCCACCGCGACCTGCCGCCAGTCCGCGCCGAGTTCGTGCGCCACGACCTGCGGGATCAGCGTGGTCACGCCCTGCCCCATCTCGACCTGCGGCACGGCGACGGTGACCACCCCATCGGTGCCGATCCTCAGCCACGCATCGAAGGCGAACTCGTCTTCGCGCGGTTCCAGCGGCAGCGGGTAGCTGCGCGGGCGCAACAGGAAGCCGAGCGTGAGCCCGCCCCCCGCAAGCGCTCCGACGAGCACCTTGCGCCGCGTGACCGCCATCAGGCCGCCCGGTCCAGCCAGTCGCCGACCTGCCGGGCCAGCGCGGCGAACGCCTCTGCCTGCGGGCCTTCGCCCGCCGCCGTGGGCGTCCTGGCGTCGCCCTCGCGGCGGATGGCGATGTCGAGCGGGATGCGCCCGCGGAATGGCACGCCCATGTCCTGCGCCGCGCTTTCCGCGCCGCCGACGCCGAACGGGTCGCTCACTTCGCCACAGTGCGGGCAGGCGTAGCCCGCCATGTTCTCGACAACGCCGACGACGGGAACGCCGCCTTTCTGGAACATGTCCGCCGCGCGCGTCGCATCCATGAGCGCGAGGTCCTGCGGGGTGGAGACGATCACCGCGCCGACCGGCTTGAAGCGCTGGAGCATGGTCAGCTGGATGTCGCCCGTGCCCGGCGGCAAATCGACCACGAGCAGCTCCGCGCCGTCCCAGTGCGCTTCGAGCAGCTGAACCAGCGCACCCGAGATCTTCGGCCCGCGCCAGGCGATGGCCTGCCCCGGCCTGGAGAGGTGCGCCATCGACAGCACCGGCACGCCCCAGGCGTTCTGGACCGGCACCAGCCTGCCTTCATGCGCGACCGCGCGCTTGTCCTCGGTGCCGAGCAGCCGTGCCTGCGAAGGCCCGTAGATGTCCGCATCCACCAGCCCGACCTTGCGCCCGCCGCGCGCCAGCGCGACCGCGAGGTTGGCCGCCAGCGTCGACTTGCCGACGCCGCCCTTGCCCGATCCGATCGCGAGAATACGCGGCCCCGACGCGGCGGTGGCGACGGCTGGCGCGGTCTCCGCCTTGTCCGCCATCATCGCCACGCGCACCTCGGCAACGCCCGGAGCCGGGCCGAGCGCCGCCTTGACCGATGCTTCCAGCCGCTCGCGTGCCATGCCGCCAAGGCCGCTCGCGTCGAGCACGAGGATCGCCCGTTCCTCTACCAGCCGCAGCGATTGCAGGCGCTCCAGCGCGTCCGGGGGCAGCAGTGCCTTCAGTTCCTCGGCCGATCCCGCAGGGGTGCTCACTCAAGTCTCCGCAACAATACTGACGGTGGGAAATGCAGGAGCCACGAACCGGCAACGATCCACGGCAGGCTCCGGCTGTCCCGTCGCCCGCTCAGGTGGCGTACCGAGGGAAAAAGGGCAAGAGAGGCACTGTTATTTGCCCGAGGGGTTCTTATAGATAGACCCATGAAAGCTATCGGTGGTGCAGATACGCACGGCGGCTCCCTGGGAGGCCGCATCGGGGGACATGACGAAACGCAGGACGGCGTATCGGCCATGGCCGGGCGCAACAGTCCCTGGGGCGGCGGCGGAAACGACGGCGGTGACGGGTCGGCCGGCGATGGCGACGAACCGGCCGGCGACGCCGAGCCCGAAGGCAAGGCGGATGCCGGCGGCGACAAGGGTGGCGACGGCGAACGGCGCGGCCCGCGCAATCCCTGGCTGCCCAGCGGCGACACGCCCCCTCCCCGTCGCTCGGCCGGCATCGAGGACATCTTCCGCAACCGCGAGCCGCGCCGTTCCGGCGGCGGTGGCAGCGGCGGCCCGGGTCGTGGCGGCCCCGGCGGCGGCTTCCCCAACCTTCCGCGCCGGCCCGACGGCAAGTCGTGGATCCCGCTCGGCGTGGGCATCGCGGTCGTGGTGCTGCTCGGCCTGTCGAGCTTCCACATGCTCGGCCCCAAGGAACAGGGCGTGGTGACCACGCTGGGCAAGTATTCGCGCACGATCGATTCCGGCGTCAGCATGACCCTGCCCTGGCCGATCGAGCAGGTCGAGACCGCCGACGTGCGCTCGTTCACGGTGGACATGATCCCCGACAACGACAACGAGAAGCTCATGCTCACCAGCGACAAGAGCCTCGTCGACCTGAGCTACCTGGTCCGCTGGAACATCAAGGACCTCAAGAACTACACCTTCCGCCTCGCCGATCCCAAGGAGACCGTGCGTGAAGTGGCGGAAGCGGCGATGCGTGCCTCGATCGCGCAGATCACCCTCGGCGACGCGCTCTCCGGTGCCGGCCGCGCGCGGGTGGAGCAGGACGTGCGCGAGCGGATGCAGCGCATCCTCGACGGGTACCGCTCGGGCGTCTCGATCCAGGGCGTCGAGATCAAGAAGGCCGACCCGCCGGCCAAGACCAAGAGCGCGTTCGACCAGGTCAACGTCGCCCAGCAGGAGTCCGAGCGCGATCGCTCCGAGGCGCGCGCATGGGCCCAGCAGGTCATCGCCCGCGCCCAGGGTGACGCTACCGCCTTCGACAAAGTCTACGAGCAGTACAAGCTCGCTCCCGAGGTCACCAAGCGCCGCATGTACTACGAGACGATGGAACGCGTGATCCGCGACAACGACACTGTAGTGGCGGAAAAGGGCGTCACGCCCTACCTGCCGCTGTCCGAACTTCGCCGCAAGGCGCAGGCCGCTCCCGGCGCGGATGCCGCCGGTCCCGGAACCACGGTCACGGCCCCGGCGCCGCGGGGAGGCCAGTGATGGGCAATCTCTGGCAGGACTACAAGGCCGCATGGATCGCCGCCGTCGCCGTGGTGATCGGGCTCATGCTCAGCGTGATCGTCGTCCCCGAGGACGAACAGGCGGTGATCGTGCGCACCGGCAAGCCGGTCAATGTCTACAACAAGTTCTCCGACAAGGCGGACTTCGGCCAGACCGACGCGGGCATTCACTTCCGGGTGCCGCTGATCGAACAGGTCATCCGCATCGACAAGCGGCTGCTCTCGGTGGACATGCAGCAGCAGCAGGTCCTCTCGACCGACCAGCAGCGCCTCAACGTCGACGCCTATGCCCGCTACCGCATCGTCGATCCGATCCGCATGGTGCAGACCGCCGGCACCGCCGACCGCGTGACCCAGCAGCTTGAGCCGATCCTCTCTTCCTCGGTCCGCCAGGAACTGGGCAAGCGCACCTTCCAGTCGCTGCTCACCGCCGAGCGCGGTCAGGCCATGGAGAACATCCGCAAGAGCCTCGACAACGAGGCGCGCGAATATGGCGCCCAGATCGTCGATGTACGCATCAAGCGCGCGGACCTGCCCGAGGGCGCGCTCGCCGCGGCCTTCGTCCGCATGGAAGCGGCGCGCCAGGAAGAGGCCAAGACCGTCGCCGCACGCGGCCAGCGCGACGCGCAGATCATCCGCGCCGACGCCGAGGCTCAGGCCGCCAAGATCTACGCCGATGCCTTCGGCAAGGACGCGGCCTTCTACGACTTCTACCGCGCGATGCAGAGCTATTCGGTGTCGTTCGGCAAGGGGGATGGCGGCAAGACCATCCTGCTTTCGCCGGACAATGCCTATCTCAATCATTTCCGGGAGCCGTAGGCGCTCCCGGCCGTTCCTCGTCGGAACCCGATGGAATGGCGGATACCCGCATCATTCAAATCCGGTTAAGCTCACTAGGCCTCAATCGGCGATGAGTATCCTGGCTGGTGACAGACCACCGCCGAAACGGAGGAATCAAAGGACGTGAAGCCCGTGCGATACGCTTATGGACTGACCACTGCGCTCCTTCTCGGAGGCGCCACCGCAACGCTCGTCACCGGCTACCCGGCCGGCGCGCAGGTGGCCCAGAACGAATCCAGCGAAATGTCGAAGATGGTGCCGCGTGCCGGCGCCCCGGCCAGCTTCGCCGACCTCACCGCGCAACTCGCGCCGGCGGTCGTCAACATCTCGACCCGCCAGAAGGTCCAGGTCGCCGGCGGCGGGGGCAATCCCTTCGCGGGCACTCCGTTCGAGGGCCTGTTCGGCGGCCAGGGCGGCAGCGGCGGCGCTCCCCAGACGCGCGAGGCGCAGTCGCTGGGATCGGGCTTCATCGTTTCGGCCGACGGCTACGTGGTGACCAACAATCACGTCATCACTGCCGACGGCAAGGGCCAGGTCGAATCGATCACCGTGACCATGCCCGACGGCACCGAATATCCCGCCAAGCTGATCGGCAAGGATGCCGCCTCCGACCTCGCGGTGCTCAAGATCGACGCCAAGAAGGCCCTGCCCTTCGTCAAGTTCGGCGACAGCTCGCACGCGCGCGTCGGCGACTGGGTGATCGCCATCGGCAACCCCTTCGGCCTCGGCGGCACGGTGACCTCGGGCATCATCTCGGCTGTCTACCGCAACACCGGCGCGGGTGGCGCCTACGACCGCTACCTGCAGACCGACGCCTCGATCAACCGCGGTAATTCGGGCGGCCCGATGTTCGACATGAACGGCCAGGTCATCGGCATCAACAACGCGATCTTCTCGCCCACCGGCGGCAGCGTCGGCATCGGCTTCGCGATTCCGGCGGAGATCGCGGCGCCGCTCGTCCAGAAGCTGATGAAGGGGCAGGCGATCGAGCGCGGCTACCTCGGCGTGCGCATCCAGGCCCTGAACGAGGACCTCGCGGATTCGCTCGGCATCGAGCACAACAAGGGCGAGTTCATCCAGGCGGTCGAACCCGATGGCGCCGCCGCCAAGGCCGGAATGCAGGCGGGCGACGTGGTGGTGAAGGTCGACAACAAGGAAGTCACCCGCGACCAGAACCTGTCCTACATCGTCGCCAACACCGCGCCCGGCAGCCGCATCCCGGTCGAGGTCATCCGCAACGGTCGCCGCATGACCCTCAACGCCACGGTCGCCAAGCGCCCCACCGAGGAGGAACTGCAGCAGTCGTTCGACCCCAACTCGGAACAGGGCGAAGACGCCTTCAACAACCCGCCCGAGAAACAGGAACAGGGCGTGGTCGAGAAGTCACTCGGCATGTCGGTGACCCCGCTGACCTCGCAGATCGCACGCCAGCTCGGCGCCTCCGACGGGACCCGGGGCGTCGTCATCGTCGCCGTCGATCCCAGCTCGGATGCCGGCCAGAAGGGCTTCTCGCGCGGGTTCATCATCCTGGAGGCCAACGGCAAGCCGGTGACCACGCAGGCTGAACTCGGCGCCGCCGTCTCGGCCGCCAAGTCGGAAGGCCGCTCGGCCATCCTCCTGCGCGTCCAGCCGCGCGGCCAGCCCGCCACTTTCGTGCCGGTCCGCCTGCGCTGACGCGCGGCAATCGATGCTGAAACGAAAACGCCCGCCGGTCATCCGGCGGGCGTTTTTCGTTGTGCGTTTCGTGTACCAAGCACCCTTGGAGTGCAGACTAAGCCGGGGAAACTCGCTCGGAAACCCAAGCGCGTTGGGTCAGCGGGTGTCGGAGCGTACCACCCAAATGGCTCTCAACCCAAAGCCAACAGCCGTCATCCAGCGAAAGCTGGGACCGCGTACCCTTGAGGCCAAATTTCTCCGACGGCCAACCGCCAGCAAGCGCCTCGCCTCACCCGAAGTGCCACTTTGCCAGCGGTCCCCGGTCAAGCCGGGGACGACGGGTCTTTCCCCAGCCATCTCGCGCCGGAGCGCACAGTCGACCTTAGGGCTGCATCCCCGGCACGCGTTGGGGAGTGGGCGTCGGTCGCGGGCTGGGCGTAACGCGAGGGCTCGGGACGACGCGCGGCGGCGGGTAGGCGGCTCCCTGCCCCGGCCGCAACCCCGGATCCTCGCCGCCGCGACCGGTGGCGCTGTCAAGCAGGTCACGGTTGGCGGCTGGCGGCGGGGCACCTTGCGGACCGTAGTCGGGCACCATCGGCACCCCCGGTCCCGGCCCCGGACCTACCGAGCCATCCTCGTAGCGCGGCTGGTCGCCCGGCGCGGGGGCACCGTCGGGATGCACCAGGTTGCCGTTCTCGTCGTAGTAGGAATAAGCGCCGGGATCGCCCTGTAGCTGTTCGTCGTCCGGGTCGAGCTGCCACTCGGGCAGCTTGAGTTCGGTATCGAACGGCTCGACCGGACGCTTGGCCACCGCGACGCGCATGTAGTCCGCGAAGGCGCGCGCCGGGGCGTGGCCGCCGGAGAGCCCGCCGACCGGCTTGGCATCGTCGCGGCCCATCCAGACGCCGGTGGTGATCCCGCTGGAGAAGCCGAGGAACCAGCCGTCCTTGTTCGAGCTGGTGGTGCCGGTCTTGCCGGCCACGGGCCGACCGATCTGCGCGGCGCGGCCCGTTCCGGTGGCGACGGCGGTCTGCATGAGGTCGGTGATCCCGGCAGCGACGTAATGCGGGACGAGGACCTGCCCGCGCACCGACTTGTGCTCGTAGAGCAGTTCGCCCGAAGTCGTCGTCACCTTGAGGATGCCGTAGGGCTCGATCGAGGTGCCGCCCGCCGAGACGGCGGCGAAGGCGCGGGTCATGTCGATCACGCGCACTTCCGAAGTCCCCAGCACCATTGCCGGCTTGGTGTTGATCTGGGTGGTGATGCCGAAGCGGCGCGCCATGCTGGCGACGGTGCCGAAGCCGACTTCGTTGCCCAGCTGCGCCGCGATGGTGTTCTTGGAATAGGCGAAGGCGGTGCGCACGTCGATCTCGCCCGCGAAGTTGCGGCCGTCGTTCTTCGGGCTCCAGCCGTCGATCGTCACGGGCTCGTCGACCACGCGGTCGTCGGGCTTGTATCCCGCCTCGAGCGCGGCGAGGTAGACGAAGAGCTTCCATGCCGAGCCGGGCTGGCGCAGCGCGCTGGTGGCGCGGTTGTAGTTGGAATTGACGTAGTCGGTGCCGCCGACCATCGCCAGCACCGCGCCGTCGCGGTCGAGGCTGACGAGCGCGCCCTGCGCGCCTGCCGGGGCGTTCTTGTCGATCGCGGCGGTCGCGGCGTTCTGCATACCGCGATCGAGCGTGGTCCAGACCTCGATCGGCTCCTTGTTCTCGGGCAGCAGCATGTCGAGCTGCGGCAAGGCCCAGTCGGTGAAGTAGCGGACCGAATCCTGCCCCTTCTCCTTGGCGACCGTCACTTTCGAGAAATCGATGCCCTCGGCCTCAGCCTGGGTGATGACCCCTTCGCGCACCATCAGGCCCAGCACGACCTTGCCGCGCCCGATCGCCGCATCGACATCGGCGGTGGGCGAGTAGTTCGACGGCGCCTTGACGAGGCCGGCGATGATCGCCGCCTCTGCGGTCGACAGCTCGGTGCCGGGATGGCCGAAGAACTTGCGGCTGGCGGCGTCGATTCCATAGGCGCCGCCGCCGAAGTAGACCTTGTTGAGATAGAGTTCGAGCACCTGGTCCTTGGTGAACTTGCGCTCCAGCGCCAGCGCCAGCACCGCCTCGCGGGCCTTGCGGGTGAACGAGCGGCTGTTGTTCAGGAAGATGTTGCGGGCGAGCTGCTGCGTGATCGTCGAGGTGGCGCGGGCGCGGCCGCCGGTGGTGAACGAGACGTAGACCGCGCGCGCGAGCCCGACCGCATCTATGCCCGGATGCTCGCGGAAACGGCGATCCTCGACCGAGACCAGCGCGTCGCGCATGATCGGGGGAATATCGTTGTAGGCCAGCCACTTGCCGTAGCTCGGGCCGAGCGAGACGAGTTCGCGCCCGTCGCGGTCGCGCACGACGATCATCTGGCCGTTCTGGCTGCTCTTGAGCGCGTTGTAGTCGGGCAGTTCGCGCATCGTGAAGAACACGGCGGTGCCCAGGAAGATGGCAGCCAGCAGGGCCAGCGCGCCGCCCCACACGAGGACCCCGCGCGCGACGCGGCGCCACAGGGGCTTTCTTGCAGGCTCGGTGGATGCGCCGCGACTACCGCGGCTGCGGCCGGAATTCTTGGCCATTGCTAAGGTGCAAACCCCTATGGAGGACAGACGTGTCCGGTCGCTCCTACACCTTGCACGAGGATTTGTAACCCGAGGTGAACACGCAAGTTCGCCCCTCCGCCACGGCTTCGCGCCGGCCCGCTATCCTTCCTGTCGCGCAGCGATGGGGAGCGGGACCACCCAAAGGGTAGTGGAGGGGCGGGTGGTGTTATTCCTTCGGCTCGAATTCCAGCGAGGCGCTGTTGATGCAGTAGCGCAGGCCTTCCGGCCCCGGACCATCGGGGAAGACGTGGCCAAGGTGGCCTTCGCACTTGGCGCAATTGACTTCGACGCGGACCATACCGTGCGAGGTGTCGCGGTGTTCCTCGACCGCGCCAGCCTCGACCGGCCCGGTGTAGCTCGGCCAGCCCGAGCCCGAGTTGTACTTGGTCTCGGACGCGAACAGCGGCGCGCCGCAGCCGGCGCAGAGGTACATGCCCTCCTGCTTGTTCTTCTCGTACTTGCCGGTGAACGCCCGCTCGGTGCCCGCCTCGCGCAGCACGTGGTACTGCTCGGGCGTCAGGCGGTCGCGCCATTCGGCGTCTGTCAGGTGGATCTTGTCGGTCATCGCGAAACTCCTTCGAGCGCGGATATGGGTCGGAAACGGCGCAATTCCAGAGGGATCGCCTTCGCGTCAGAGCTTGGCGAACAGCGCCAGCATGGCCTGCCAGGCCTTGTCCGCCTCGGTGGGGTCGTAGGCCGGGGAGTCAGGCACGCACCAGCCGTGGTCGGCGGGATAAACCGCGATCTCGGCGGGGCGGCCCGCCGCATCCGCCGCCTCGCGCAGCTTCGTCTTCTGGTCGGGCTGCTTGGCATCGTCATTGCGGGCGATGGCGAAGAGATATCCGGCCTTCGTGCTGGCGAGCAGGCGGTGCGGGCTGTCGGCATCCTCGGTGACGAGCCCAGCGCCGTGGAACGAGGCTGCGGCACCCACGCGCGCCGGCACTGCGGCGGCGGTGCGCACGGTGAAGGGGCCGCCCATGCAGTAGCCGCTGCTGCCGATTCCGCGCTTCTTGTCGACCGCCGCCTGCCGGTCGAGGAAAGCGACGAAGGCGGCGCCATCACGCGTGATGGCATCGGGGGTGAGCGCGGCGCGCATCGGGCCGATCTTCGCCTGCCCCTCGGGCGTGCGGTACTCGGAGAAGCTTCGCATCACCGGCGCCGGGGTCGAGCGGTAGTACTGGTTGACTACCAGCACCGCATAGCCCTGCGCGGCGAGGGTGCGGGCCATGATCTTCTTGACGTCGCGCAGGCCCGCGATGTCGGGCCACAAGATGACGCCGGGATGGGTGCCCTTGCCCGGGTGGACGAAGAAGGCGTCGCACACACCGTCCTTCGTGGTGATCGAAACCATCTTCTCGGTCACCGCGCTGCCGCCCTCGGCCGCGACGGTGGAGGCACAGCCGGCAAGCGCGGCGCTGGCGCCCAGGACGGCGAATTCGCGGCGGTTGAGGCCCGGGGAGCGCGCTGCGCGCATTTCTTCCGGCGTCAGGTCGTCACACATGCATCGGCTCTCCAAATGTCCCGCCCGAATGGCCCCTGGCGCGCAGCCTAGCCAGCGATCGCGCCGGAAGCGAGCCCCCGCTTCGCCCCCGCGACGTTTTCGGCAGCACGTCGACAGAGGTCCGGGTCTGCGACACCCTCGCGCCAACGAGAACAGGATGGGAGAGCAGCGGCCATGGACTTCACCGGACAGCACGTCGTCATCACCGGCGCGTCGAGCGGGATCGGCCTCGCCACCTCAAGGCGGATAGCCGGGCTTGGCGGCACGGTGACAATGATCGCCCGCCGCGCCGACGTGCTGGAGAGCGAGGCCGAGCGGATCGGCCCGGCGGCGCGGTGGACCGCCGCCGACGTGGGCGACAAGGCGGCGATCCTTGGCGCGCTGGACGAAGCCATCGTCCAGTCCGGCCCGATCGACGGGCTGTTCCTCAACGCCGGGATCGGCGGCATGTTCGCCCCCGCCGCGGACTATACCGACGAGGCTTTCGAGGCGGTCATGCGCGTCAACGCGACATCGCTGTTCTGGACGATTCGCCACCTGCTTCCGGCGATGACCGCGCGGCGGCGCGGCGCGATCGTGATCACCGGCAGCCTGGCGGCGGAAACCGGCATGGCGGGCAACGTCGGCTACCTCGCCAGCAAGCACGCCGCGCTGGGCATCGCGCGGGCCATCGCCATGGAGGCAGCGCCGCACGGGGTGCGCTGCAACGTCCTCAATCCCGGCTTCATCGACACGCCGATCCTCGAGGGCGTGCCCGACAGTTTCCGTGCCCAGATGGCCGCGCGGGTTCCGCAGAAGCGCGTCGGCACGCCCGAAGAGGCCGCCAGTGTAGCCGCTTTCCTGCTGTCCGACGATGCCAGCCACGTCACCGCGCAGAGCCTTGCGGTGGACGGCGGGCTGCTCGGCACCCTGATGATCGAGCCCTGAGGCGCGCTCAGTCGCCGTTGAAGTTGAGTTCCAGGTTCACCGCATTGGGATCGACGAGGAAGATCTGCCGGAGCCCGATGTGCTGGAGGTCGTTGACGCGGTATTCCAACCCGAGGCCGTCCAGCCGCTCGCGGGTTGCCTCGAAGCCGTGGCAGCGCAGCGCGACGTGGTGCAGCGCATTCGTGGGCGAGCCGGGGTGGTAGGCATCGTAACGCGAACCGCCGGTGAGACGGTCGACGAGGTGGACGATCGGCTGGTCCGCTCCGTCGTGCATCCAGTAGCCGGCGATGCCCATGGCGACCGACGGGTTCTTGCCGCGCCGGAAGCCCAGCACCTGCTCGTAGAAGCTGGCGGTGGTCTCGAGGTCGTCGGTCAGGATGTTGACGTGGTCCAGGCCGCTGACCTGCATGATACTCTCCCGTTGAACTTTGGCGGGAGTGTCGCGCAAGGCACCGGCCGACGCAAGGGCCGGTGCGCGGGCCGCGCGCGCCCTTAGCTGCGGAACACCACCGTGCGCGCGCCGTTGGTCAGGACGCGGTCTTCCAGGTGGAGGCGCACCGCTTCGGCCAGTACCCGGCGCTCGATGTCGCGGCCCTTGCGGACCATGTCCTCGGGCGTGTCGGCATGGGTCACCGCCTCGACGTCCTGGTGGATGATCGGCCCTTCGTCGAGGTCGGCGGTGACGTAGTGGGCGGTCGCGCCGATCATCTTCACGCCGCGCGCATGGGCCTGGTGATAGGGCTTGGCGCCCTTGAAGCCGGGCAGGAACGAGTGGTGGATGTTGATGCAGCGGCCCGAGAGGAACGCCGCCATCTCGTCCGAGAGGATCTGCATATAGCGCGCCAGCACCACCAGTTCGGCGCGCGTCTCCTCGACCAGCGCGCGGACCTGCGCTTCCTGCGCGGCCTTCTCGCCCTTGACCATGGGCAGGTAGTGGAACGGAATATCGCCCAGCATCAGCGTGTTGATCGCCTCGCGCGGGTGGTTGGAGACGACGCCGACGATGTCCATCGCGATCTCGCCGATGCGGTGGCGGTAAAGCAGGTCGGCGAGGCAGTGGTCGAACTTGCTGACCATCAGCAGCACCCGGCGCGGCCGGTCGCGCCGGAGCATCGACCAGGCCATGCCGTATTCGTGCGCGATCGGCCCGAACCCCTCGCGGATGTCCTCGTTGTCCCCGGTGCCGGGGTCGAAGGCCACGCGCATGAAGAAGCGGCCCTCGGCGAGGTCGTCGAACTGCTGCGCCTCGATGATGTTGCAGCCTGACTTCGCGAGATAGCCCGTTACCCGCGCGACGATGCCGGGGCGGTCGGCGCACGACAGCGCCAGGATCATCGGCTCGGCCATCGCTCGTCCCCCTTACGCGGCGATGACGGGCGCGCCGGAGCGGTTGGTCAGCGCCGCCTCGCTCTCGGCCATGAGCGCGGCGATGATCTCGGCCACAGGCTCTTCCCTGGTGACCATGCCGACCGACTGGCCCGCCATGATCGAGCCGTTCTCGATGTCGCCCTCGATCGCGGCGCGGCGCAGCGCGCCCGCCCAGAAGCGCTCGATCTGGAGCTGGGCCTCGCCCATGTCGACTTCGCCGGCGTCGAGCAGCTTGGCCACGGCGACCTGCTTGGCGGTGAACTCCTCGGTGCCCTTGTTCTTGAGCGCGCGGACCGGGATCACCGGCAGCCGCGGATCGACCTGCACCGAGGCGACGGCTTCGCGCGCTGAGGCGCGGAAGAATGCCTTCTTGAAATCAGGGTGGGCGACCGATTCGCTCGCGCAGGCGAAGCGCGTGCCAAGCTGCACGCCCGCCGCACCCATCTCGAGGTATCCGGCGATCGCCTCTCCCCGGCCGATGCCTCCGGCCACGAACACGAGGTTGTCGGCGGCCAGCGTCGGCAGGATCTCCTGCGCCAGCACCGAGGTGGAGACCGGGCCGATGTGGCCGCCCGCTTCCGAACCCTCGATCACCAGCGCGTCGGCGCCGGAGCGCAGGAGCTTCTTGCCCAGCGCCAGCGTGGGCGCGAAGCAGATGACCTTGGCGCCGCTCTGCTTGATGGCCTCGACGCTGCCCTTGGGCGGAATGCCGCCCGCCAGGACGACGTGCGTGACGCCATGCTTCGCGCAGACCTCGATCAGTTCGAACAGGTCGGGGTGCATGGTGATGAGGTTCACGCCGAAGGGCTTGTCGGTGAGCGCCTTGGTGCCCACGATCTCGGCATCGAGCAGCGCGGGGGTCATCGCCCCGCAGGCGATCACGCCGAAGCCGCCGGCATTGCTGATCGCGGAAACGAGGTTGCGCTCGGAAACCCAGGACATGGCGCCGCACAGGATCGCGGTTTCGCTGCCGAGGAATTCGCATCCGCGCGCCATCAGCGCATCAGTCTTGGAGTAGGCGGTCATCGAGGTTCCCATAGCCGGGGTTTTCTACAGGTCAGCGCCATAGGGTGACGAATCGCCCTGCACAAGCGGCGAGCGGCGGAACCAAGGGACGACACGGCAGTTTAATTGCCGCAGAATTAGGTCGAAAATAGGGGGGACCCACATGTTCAAGGACGACAAGCCGACGAACGCTGCCAACGACGCCGCAAATCTGGTTCCGATCATCGCGCCGGATGACGAATGGGTAAACATCCGTGCGCACGACGAACTGTTCGAAGACGTCCTGGACATCGAGGGGCCGATGCGGGTCGCGATGACCGCTGTCGCGGGCTTCAGTTCGCCCGGCCTCGATGAGTTCGAGCGGGGCATCGCCGTCCTCGACGGACGCATTCCCGACGCCGCCTGCTCCCGCCTTCGCGCGGAGGCGGCGGTGCTGCGCGCCACGGTCGATGCCGGGGACGCAGCGGGAGTGCGCAGCGCACAGGCCGCGATCGTCGACAATCTGGCCTCGCTGC
>DATKFS010000239.1:0-11215 GCA_035511275.1 Novosphingobium sp. | reverse complement strand
GTCGGTCGCCACGAACCGGGTGCCCGGGGCGGCCTTCACCGAGAACACCATCTCGCCCGTGTCCGGCAGGAGGTCGCCCGCCGCGCCGAGGTCGAGCGCGCGCGTCCCCTTGGCGACCGGTGCCGGATTGATGGTGCGGTTCAGCAGCGACACTTGCGGGCGGGGCGGTCCGATGCGGGCCTGGAGCGGCAGGCTGCGCCCGTCCTCCAGCTTGACGGTGGCCTTGGCCGGTGCTCCCTCGGCCGGGGCGCGACCATCGCCCTGCGCGACGAGCCGCAGCCGGTCGGTGGCGCCTTCGCGGGCCAGGCCATCGGGCCGGAACTCGACGTCGCCGACCGTGACGGCGCGCACCTGGTCGAGCCGCTGGCCCGACAGCACGCCCGAGGTATCGCCCGCGTGGAGTTCGAGGCCATCGAGCCGGCTCGCCTCCGCCCGCGCCGCCAGCGTCACGATGCCGGCGTCCTTGACGCCCTGCTGGCGGACCTCGACCCGCATCTCGCCGGGCCGGGCGCGCTCCAGCGGGACGGTGACGGCGATGCGGTTGTTCTCGCGGATGTTCCACTTGAGCGGCGTGGCCGCGCCGTTCGGCTGGCGCAGCGTCACCTCCTCGACGCAGGCCGGGGCCGAGCCTTCGAGCACCACTTCGTTGTCGCGGCCGACGACGAGACCGCCGGTGTCTCCCGCCACCTTCCAGCCCGCGCCGTCGGGTCGCTGGAGCGTGAAGTCCGGTCCGTCGAAGGCGGCGAAGCCCCACTGCCCGTGAAGATGCGCGCGAATCGTGCCGGTGAACGCGACGGGGAGGTTCTCCACGGCGAGGACATAGCCGCCCTTGTCGGCGCGCGGCGCGGCGGCGACTTCCAGCACCTGCCCCGAAGCGGAGGTCAGCCGCGCCTGGACGGCATGGGCGAACTGCGTGGAGAACACCAGCGGCGCCCCTTCCACCGGCAGCACCGCGCCGGGCGTTCCCGCGCAGGCCGGGCCCTTGGCGATGCTGCGCAGCTGCGGCGGAATGTCCGCCTCCACCGCGGGCAGCGCCGCCACCATCACCGACTTGGGCTTCTGGAACGAGGGCGCCGCGTTGAGCAGCAGCGACATCGTCTCGTCGTTGCGGACGGTGAGCGTCGGCAGGTAGTTGAACGAGGGGTTGTTGAACGCCCCGAAGATGCGCGCGATGTCCCGCGCCACGCCGATGTAGGCGCTGTAATAGCCCGCCCCGCCCTCGCGCGTGGCGCTGAGCTGCAGGGCAAGGTCGGTCGGCGTGCCGGTCAGGGTATCGGCGATCGAACTGGAGTGGACGTCGTTCAGCACCAGCGCCTCGCGGTTCTGAACGAGGCACGAGGCCTGCTGGTCGATCACCTTGGTGAGGCAATCCTCCTGCAGTTTCACCGAAAGGCTGCGCGCCAGCACCGGCGCGACGGTGCGCAGGTATTCGGGCCCGGCGTCCCCCTGCGCGCGGATCGCGGCCATGAAGGCGACGAGGCGCGAATGGTCGAGCGAGGCCTGGTTGAGATCCTGGCTGGCACGCACGAACTCGCCCGGCTTGCCGCGCACCGCGTCGACCAGCACGCCTTCCGCGCCCCCCGTTTCCGGCACCAGCAGCAGCACCAGCTGCCGCGCGCCCTTGGGCACCGTCAGCGTGAGGGCCTTGTCCTTCTCCTTCGACTTCCAGGTCTCTGCAGTGTCGATCCAGTCCTTGGGCGGCGGGTTCGTCGCGCCGCGCAGGAAGGCGGAAACGAGCAGGAACTTCGCGCCCTGGTCCTCGGAAAAGGCGCCGTGGACGACGACCTTGTCGCCCGTCGCAAGGCTGGGAACCTTGGCGATCGGCAGGGTGCGGTCGCCCCGCGTGACCTCGATGCGAAGGTCCGGCCCGGTCAGTTCGAACGGCGCGGGATCGGCAAGGGCAGCCGGTGCGACGCAGGTCGTCGCCACGAGCAGCGCGGGCAGCATGGTCCGGAAGGCGCGGATTTTCGGGGATGGGGTCGGCAAGAAGTTCAGTTCCCGTCGTTTGTCCTGACACTGCGCCCCCGCCCGACCTCTAGCCGCATCGGGGCGGTGGGCACAACTCCCCGCGCTCATTCCCCGCCCGCCGAGCGCATCGCCTGCGGGATGGCGCCCAGCAGTTCGCTGGCGAGGAAGCCGAGCGGGCCGATCGTTTCCGCGCAGCGCCGCCCGGCCTCGCCGTGGAGCCAGACCGCCCAGAGCGTGGCGGCGAGCGGCGCGCACCCGCGCGCCAGCAACGCCGCGACGACTCCGGCGAGCACGTCTCCCGAACCGCCCGTCGCCAGCCCGACGTTGCCGCCGTCGAACGCGAACAGGGCGCCGGAAGGGTCGGCGATGAGGCTCGTCCCGCCTTTCAGCACGACGACCGCGCCGTAGCGCCGCGCGGCCTCGCGGGCGGCGGCCGGGCGGTCACCCGCGATGGCTTCGGCGTCGATGTCGAGCAGGGCCGCCATCTCGCCGATGTGGGGGGTGAGCACGGCCGGGGCGGGGCGCTTTCGCAGGGCCTCGGCGTGCGGCGCGAGCGCCATCAGCGCCGCCGCATCGACGATGAGCCCGCCGCTCCATCCCGCCTGCGCCAGCATCGCGCCTACCAGCGCCGAGGCCTGGTTGCGGCACGACATCGCCGGCCCCACCACGAGCGCATCGCACCGCGCGAGATGCTCGCCCACGGGAGCGCGCGCCGCATCGATCTCGCCATCCTCGTTGACCGGCAGGGCCAGGACCGCCGCCTCGGGGATCAGGACGCCAAGCGCCACGGCCACGGGCGCGACCGTGGCGATCCGCACCTTGCCCGCCCCTGCCCGCAATGCCGCCTCCGCCGTCAGCCGCACGCCGCCGGGAACGTCGAGGCAGCCGCCGACCACCAGCACCCGCCCGCGCGAGTTCTTGTCGACCTCGCCCTGCGGCTGCGGCAGCGGATTGGCGCGGATCCACGCGCCGTCGAGCAGCGTGGGCTCCGCAGGCGCGGGCTCGCCGCCCTCAGCCACGCGCCGCCACCATATGATCCGGCTCCTTGGTGGCGGGAGTGCCGTCGCGTTCCATCGGCGCCACCACGTTGTAGCGTTCGAGCGCCATGTGCCCGGCCTGCGGATCGAAGCGATACTGCGTCACCGCGCAGTTGGCGACATCCCCCTCCGCATCGATGCCGAGGATCTGCGCTTCGGTCATCTGCTCCAGCACGTAGCGCATACAGAGCACCACCACCTGATGCGCGACGATCATCACGCGTTTGCCCGCATAGTGCAGCGACACCGTGTCGAGCAGCGCGCGCAGCCGGAAGATCACGTCCACCCAGCTCTCCCCGCCCGGCGGACGGTGGTAGAACTTGCCCAGCAGCTGTCGGAATTCCGCCTGGTCGGGCTGCAACTCGCGGATGCCGAGCGTTGTCAGCCCGTCTAGCACGCCGAACTCCTTCTCGCGCAGCCGCTCGTCGATGCAGATGCCGAGGTCGGCGCGGCAGCCGCCTGACGCGCGGAACAACTCGGTCGTCTCCACCGCGCGGACGTAGGGGCTGGACAGGATCACTTCCGGCCGATGCCCCTCCTCGCCTTGCGCGAACCACCGCCCCAGCGCCCGCGCCTGGTCCCGGCCCAGCGGCGAGAGCGGCACGTCGACGTCGCGATGGTCGAGGGCGATGCGGTGGAGCCCGCCTTCGTGCGCTTCGTCGCGCGCCACGTTGCCGGCGCTCTGGCCGTGGCGGATCAGCCAGAGCACGCTCGGCCAGCGTGACGGCGGCGGGGAGGTCGGTTGCTGCTGTTCCATCCCGTGCTAACCCGGCGATCGCCCCGCCGGTTCCTTCCGCCGCCTTCCGCCCAGCGGATCATTTCTGCGATTCGCTCGCAATTTATCACCCCCGAGCTGTTGAGAATCATTCTCATTTGAGCTACCACACTCCCGGGGGATGACGGCAACGGAGATCGCGCGTCGCGGCGCGGCAAGCGACCTTCCTGCTCCAGAGGAGAACGTCCCGATGATGCACACCGCCATAGCCCGCGCCGCAAGGCCGCTGCGGACCGACGCGCTCGTCACCGCCGTGGCCCGGCGCTGGCGGTCCGCGCGCGACCGGGGCCTGCCGGTCCAGGCGCGGCTCTTCGCGCTGCTCTCCCCCCGCAACTGGGAAATGCTGGTGCCCGCGTTCGACAGCCTCATGGCCCTGAGCGAAAGCGCGATGCGCCGCCCGATCGCCACCGGCACCGGCCGCGAACTGACCGGCGACGAGACCATGCTGATCGGCCTCATCGACGGCTCCGTGCCCCGCCGCGACTGCATCGACTGCGGCGTGGGCCCCGCCTCCGCGCTCGACAGCGCGATCCGCTCCACCCGCATCATGATGGCCCTCGTGATGAGCGCTCCGGTCGGCACACAGGCGTGAGCGAGGCCTTCATCGCCGATGTCGAGGCGCTGGAGGCGGTCGTCGGCAAGACCCCGCCGGCGATGCACCTCAAGGTCATCGACCATCTCGACGCCGGTGCCTTGCGCTGGATCGCCCGTTCGCCGCTCGCCTTCGCCGGGTTCGGCGGCGCGGAGGGCCTCGTGATGACTCTGGCCGGCGGCGCTCCGGGCTTCGCCGGGGGCGAGCGCGACGAACTGCGCCTGCCCCTCGCCGCGCTGGACGATAGCGCCCCCGCGCGGCCGGGCGCCTCGTTCGGCTCGCTGTTCCTGCTCCCCGGCATCGGCGAGAGCCTGCGCGTCAACGGGCAGGTCGTGGCGGTCGAAGCGGACCATGCGCGGATCCGGGTCGATGAATGCTACGGACATTGCGCCAAGGCGCTGATCCGCTCCCAGTTCTGGGCGGCCGCGCCGAGCGACGCTCCCGCCGACGCGCAGGCCTTCGCCACCGCCAGCCGCTTCCTCGCGCTCGCGACGCTGGGCGCCGGCGGACATGCCGACCTCAGCCCCAAGGGCGATCCGGCAGGCGGCATGGCGCTGATCGAGGGCGACGTGCTGTGGTTCGCAGACCGTCCCGGCAACCGCCGCGTCGACAGCTTCCGCAACATCGTCGAGCAGCCGAGCGTGGCGCTGGCCCTGCTGACACCGGGCGCCGTGCGCGTGGCCGTCGTGCGCGGCCATGCCCGCCTCACCACCGACGCCGCCATGCGCGCGCGCTTCGCGGTGAACGGCAAGGTGCCGCTGCTGGCGATCCGCGTCGAGATCGCATCGCTAGACCTCCACGACAGCCCCGCCCTCGCCCGCGCCGACCTGTGGCCGGTGCGCGCCGAGACCGACATCAACCCGACCCGGCTTTTCGTCGAGCACCTGAAGCTCAACAGGACCGCCGGGCTGGGCGCCGCCCTCGCCCGCGCCAGCGTGGCGATACTGGGGATGACCGGCCTGATGCAGAAGGGCCTCGAAAAGGACTACAAGGACAACCTGTACTGACGCCTCACGGCCCGTCCCGTGTCGAGCGGGTCGCGCAGGCGGTCGACACCAGCAGTGCCGGCACCGCCGTCACCGCGATCGCCGCCAGCAGGTTGCCATGGAGGAACAGGTCCGAGACCCCGCCCGCCACCACCGGGCCCACCGCGCAGAAGATCGACACCACGAAGCTCCACACCGCGAAGCTGCGGGCGCGCAGGTTCACCGGTGTCAGGTCCTGCAGCATCGTCGGCACCAGCGCATTGGCGATGCAGGTAACGAACAGGAACAGCCCGACAAGAACGAGCGCCGCGTCGATGTCGCGCACCTGGAGCAGCAGCAGCGCGCAGGGCACCGCCGCCAGTGCGCCAGATCCCATGATCATCGGACGCGCGGCAAGGCCGAACCGGCGCCGCAGCGCCTGGTCCAGAAGGCCCGCGACCGGCAGGCAGCCGATGCTCGTCAGCAGGGTGACGATGCCCAGCGCATGGCCGATCACCCGCATGTCCGCGCCGAAGCGCCGCTCCAGCGCCAGCGCGATCAGCGGGTTGAGCGCCTGCACCGCGATCATCAGGCTGCCGGCGACGCCCACGAACAGCCCCACCGCGCGCCACCGCTCGCGCAGGAAGGCCAGCAGCGAGGCGGACACCGGATCGTCGCTGGCCTGGACCGTGCGCACCGGATCGCGGGTCAGCAACCCCGCCGCTAGCAACGGCAGCCCGGCGATCGAGAGCAGCAGCACCGCCTTGCGCCACGGTTCGGCAGGAAACGCGAACACGAACTGGCCGGCGCGGACGATGTCGTCGCCGAAGTAGAAGCCCGCCCCGGCCCCCGCCGCCATGAGCGCGGCGAAGGAAAGGTTCGCGGCAACGCGGTAGCGTTCCGGCGCGAGGTCGGGGATCATCGAGTAGACGATCGGGATCATGGCGAACTCGGTCACGCCGGAAGCGGCGCGGCCGACGAAGAACAGCGGGAAGTTCGGCGCCAGCGCGCTCAGCGCCATCAGGGCGCTCCACCCGGCGACGAGCCCGAGCAGCACCGCCTTGCGCGACATCCGGTCGGCGAGCCGCGCGATCGGCACCGCGATCGCGCTGGCGACCAGCACCCCGGCAAGGCCCTGCAGGGCGCCGATCGTGGCATCGCCCACGCTGAAGCTGTCCTGGATGGCGGAAAGCAGGATCGCCTGCAGGCCGCGATCGCTCATCTGCACTCCGGCGGTCACGCCGAGGAAGCCGACGGTGAACAGCGCCGGGAGCGACCACGCACCGCCCGCGTCGGTCGATCGAAGGCCCGGCGAGGCGGTGGCAACGATGGCTATGGAACGCCTCCTTCGGCCGCCGAACGTGGCGATGCCGGAAAATGAAGCGTTTTCGCGATGGATTCGCAATAGCAATTAAGCGGTGGTCGCGATTATCCCATGCCGTCTGGCGCGGACGCGTGACGGACGGCGCTCAGGCCTTCGCGACCACCGGTGCGATCCGCGGTTCGGGCTTGTCCTCCAGCCCGTCCAGCACGATCCGGCAGTGCCGGTCCCAGCAGAAATTCTCGATCGCGAACCGGCGCGCGCTGGCGCCGAGCCGCTGGCGGTAGGGCGGATCGGAGGCCAGCAGGGCAAGCGCCTCGGCAATGGCGGTGGGCGAGCGACCATCGACCACCAGCCCGTCGATCCCGTCGCGCACCAGTTCGCCCGGCCCGCCGTCCCGCCCGACGATGCAGGCGATGCCCTGGGCCATGGCATCCGCGACGCTGAGGCCGAAGCCTTCCATCTCGGCGCCATCTTCCAGCGCGATCTGGGGGTGCAGGAACAGGTCGGCCGTGCGGTAGCGCCGATCCAGTTCCGCGTCGCTCACATAGCCCGTCATTTCCACGCCGGGGCCGTGCGCCGCGACATGTTCGTCCACCGCAAGGCGCACGGCAGGCTCGTCATCGCCGCGGCCGATCACTGCATGGTCCATCTCCACGCCGAGGGCACGGCACCGCGAGACGGCGCGTACGGCGGCCGGCACGTTCTTGCGCGGGACCAGCCGGCACACGGTGATGACGCGGAGCACCGCGTTGCCGGTCTCGGCAGGGCGCTCGGGCGGGACGACGACGCCGTTCCACGCCACCACGCAGCGCCCGGCCAGCGCAGGAATCCGCGCGAGCAGGAGCGTGCGCGTCGCATCGCTGACGGCGACCACCCGCGCCGCGCGCGACAGCACCGTGCGCATCAGCCGGAATGCCCCGCCGGACGGCCGGCCGATCTCGCGACCATGCACCGTCACGATCAGGGGGCGCGGAAACGGCAGGGCCGGGATCGCCGCGCGCCAGGTGCAGGCGTGGATCGCCTCGGGCCGCTCCCCCCCGAGCCACGCGCGCGCCATGGCCCGCGCCAGCCGCAGGTATACGCGCAGTTGCGAGGTCGGCCCGACGTCGATCAGGGTGACGTTTCCGTCCACCCTGCGGCGCGGCCCGGCGGATGACTTGGCGAAGACGGTGACCCGGTGCCCCATGCGGGCATAGCCTTGAGCCACTTGCGCGACGTAGGTCTGCACCCCGCCCTCGTCCGGGCCGTGCACGCGCGCCACCACCCAGATGCGCGCGCTGCCCTCACTCATGGGCAAGGACATGCCGCCGGGGCCGACGCGCCGGACGCCCGGGGCTGCCGGTGCGCAGCGATTGCCGCCGGGCAAGGAAGTCCCCCACCGCCTGCGCCGCGCGTTCGGAAGCGCGGCCGGGCTCGTGGTCGAAAGTCTCGGCGATGCCCTGCATCTGCGCGGGCAGGTAGGCGGCGTGCGTGGCGACCGCGTCGGTCACCTTGTCGACGATGCCCTCGCTGCTGCGGTGGACCGGGCCGTAGTTCCAGTGGCGGTAGTTCGGATCGCCCCGCCAGTCCGCGCCGTGGCTGTCGAGGAACAGGCAGGGCCGGGGGTTCACCGCGAATTCGTAGACCTGGCTGCTCACGTCGCCAAGGTAGACCGAGGCGGCCTTGGCGTAGCGCATGTCCACGCTGGCGGGGCTGCCGAGGTCGACATGAATGTGCCTCATCCGCGCGAACTCGGCAAGCTGGGCTTCCATGGCGGCGCGACGGCGGGTGTTGTCGTAGAGGCGGATATGCGGCGCCACGATCAGGTTGAACCTGTCGTCCCGCGCGAACTGGCGGATCACGTCGAGCCCCATGTCGGGCCACGACGAGAGCCGCTTGGAGAAGTGCGGGTTGTACAGCACGATCGGCCGATCCTGCGCGAACAGCCGGTCGGGCAGGCGGCCTTCGGTGAGGTCGAACTTGCCGTAGCCGACGATCGCGTAGTGCCCTTCGCGGATGAGGTGCCGGTCCAGCATCCGGCGGCGCTGCTTTTCGCCGGCGAGCAGCACGAAATCGAACTGGCGGATGCGCTTGTCGTAGCCCACCGCGCGGTCCCCCGCGCCGTGGCAGGTGTGGATGAACGTGGCGGCGTGAAGCCCCATGAACCGCAGCAGCAGCGAGGTCCGCTCCGGCACGACGATGGCGTCGTAGCCCGACAGCAGCTTGCGCGCGGCGGCCAGGGCGGGGAGCTTGGGTGGCGTCGCCCCTCCGGTCAGCCGGGTGATGGCGGCGAGCGCGGCGCCGCCCACGCGCAGGAACCGCATCGGCCCGGCGCCATGACGCCGGGCGATGTCCCGCGCAAGTTCGACATGATCCTCGGTCATCGCCACTACGTCGATGGCGAAGCGGGGATCGCGCGACATTTCCACCGCGAGCGGCATGGCGTGGAAGACGTGATGCAGTTGCGCGTTGAAGAAGAAGCAGACCTTCTGCGGCGCAACCGGATCGACGCGCGGCTCGATCAATCGCTGGAACACGGCCAACTCCCTCCAAAGGCTCGACCCATCGACGGCTAGGGCCGTCCGATTGCCGGCGCATTTCACCTCGTCGCAATACCTGCAACAAAGCTGCGCCGGATCGGCGTCGCGACGGGTTCGACGGACCTTGTGCGAAAGGGACAATGCCCCACCGGGCAATGCGTTCCTAACCCGAATGCAACCGGAATGGCGCAGGTTTCGGCTCGGCGTCGGCCGCGAACAGGCCATGCCGGATGTGAAAAAACTGCGCGAAAGATCGCATCAAACGTCTGGTAAGAACTGCGGATGATTGTCATTAGCGGGGAATGACATTGCTACGTACAGGCGCGGGAAGGGATTCGCGGCGGCTGCGCATCGGCGCGGCGCGTCCGGCCGTCCCGTGCCGCAGGGGTGCCGCATGAAATCCACGTTCCGCCAATCGATGGCCTGGCTGCACACCTGGACCGGCTTGCTGCCCGGGTGGCTGCTGTTCGTGATCTTCCTGTTCGGCACCGTGGCCTATTACCAGCAGGAAATCTCGCGCTGGATGCGCCCCGAGATCGCGATGGGAGCGGCAAGCCCGCGCGCGCTCGACGCGGCCGACGCCCTGTTGCGCAAAAAGGGCGCGGGCGCCGCCTCTTGGACGATCCTGGTGCCCGACGCGCGCGGCGGCGACGGGTTCACGGTGTCCTGGGCCAAGCCGGACGATGCTCGCGGCGAATCGCCCGAAGTGATGCTCGACCCCCGCACCGGTGCGCAAGTCGAACCGCGCGACACCCGGGGCGGGTTCTTCCTCTACCGGATGCACTTCGACCTGCACTACATGCCGGTGATGTGGGCGCGCTATCTGGTGAGCCTGGCCGCATTGGCGATGCTGGTGGCGATCCTTTCGGGCGTGGTGACGCACAAGAAGATCTTCGCCGACTTCTTCATGCTCCGCTTCGGCAAGGGCCAGCGCTCCTGGCTGGACGCGCACAACGTCACGGCGGTGCTGGCGCTGCCGTTCTACCTGATGATCACCTACACCGGGCTCGTGACGCTGCTGTTCACGCTGATGCCCTGGGCGATCAGCGCCAACTTCGCCTCGGAAGACGCGTACTACGCCGTCGCCTTCCCGACCGGTCCGGAAGCCGCGGCGAGCGGCACGCCCGCCCCCACCCTGCCCCTGCGGCAACTGCTGGCGAGCGCGGAGCGGGCCAAGCCCGGGTTCAGCGGCGGCTACATCACCGTCACCAATCCGGGCGACGCCGCCGCCACGGTGACGCTCTACCCGCAGGTGGACACGCTGGCCGGACCGCGCGGGCCGATCCACCTGAGCGCCGTCACCGGCAAGCTGCTGGCGAAACCGCCCGTCGCCGGCGGAGCGACGCTGACGCAGGGGGTGATGATCGATCTTCACGCCGGGCGCTTCTCGGGCGCGGGGCTGCGGGCGCTGTACTTCTTCTCGGGCGTGTTCGGGACCATCATGGTGGGGACGGGGCTGGTGCTCTGGACCGTCAAGCGCCGCGCCCGCCTGCCCGACCCGGCCAAGCCCTACTTCGGCTTCTGGCTGGCCGAGCGGCTCAACATCGCCGTGATCGCCGGCACCCCCGCCGGGATCGCCGCCTACTTCCTCGCCAACCGGCTGCTGCCGCTCCGCCTCGAGCAGCGCGCCGACTGGGAGATCAACACCCTCTTCATCGTCTGGGGGGCGGTGCTCGTCTGGGGCATGGCCCGTCCGGCCCGCAAGGCCTGGATCGAGGGGCTGGCGACCTGCGCCGCGCTGTTCGCCGCGGTGCCGCTGGTCAACGCGCTGACGACCCGGCGCGGGCTCGTCGCCAGCCTGCGCGACAGCGACGCGCTGTTCGCTACGTTCGACCTCGCGATGCTCGGGGTCGCCGCCCTCTTCGCGCTCGCCGCCTGGCGCGTCCTCACTCGCCGCGCCAAGCCGGCACCCCGCCGCAAGGCGCGGGAAAGCAATAAGGCCTTCGCATGACCCACCTCATCACCCTGCTCCTGTGCCTGGCGGGCTTCGCGCTGCTGCTGCTCGCCATGGGCCGCCACCAGCAGGACTGGCTGC
>DATKFS010000238.1:0-16169 GCA_035511275.1 Novosphingobium sp. | reverse complement strand
GTTCGAACGGAACACGAAGTCGAACAGATCACCCGCGACGGGAATCGCGCCCACCATCGTATCGAACCCGACATTGGCGGTCATGCGCGCCAGTTGCCACTTCGACATGCGGAGGTTGCGGGCTTCCCAGACCAGGTAGAGACCCATTGCCGCCGCGACGAGGTCTCCCGCAACCGGCACCAGGCCGACGATGGCATCAAGGCCAACTTTGCGGTTGATGCCGGGCACGGTCAGCGCCTGTTCGAGAACCCGCTCCAGCGCTTCCACGCGCCGCCGTATCGAGGCCGGATCGTTGCCGAGCGGCAGGTCGATATCCATGCGCCGGGGGCCGCGCCCGTTGGTGCCCGATCCTGTGACCAACTTCGTCTCGCCTCTCGTCAAAATGCGGCGCGAATGCCGCCAATGACTTACTTGGGGAGCCACGACAGCGGCATCAAGGGATGCCAGCCCCAGGCGTTGGTGGCGAAGCCATCGACGCTGCCGCGCACCAGCGACCAGCGGATCGGCGTTCCGAACGGAATGAAGACGTTGGTGGCGGTCAGTTCCGCCTCCCCCTCGGTCAGCAGCGCCGCGCGTTCGGCGGGTGTCGGCGCCTTCGCCGCTTCCGCGACGCGCGCGTCGGCCTCGGGCGAGCAGAGCGCCCGTCGGCCCTGGCACGAGAGGCGATTGAGGAACCATGCCGCGCGTGGATAGCGGGCAACGTCGTCGACCAGCGCGAGGTCCGCGCCGTCGGCATCCTTGGCACGCTCCAGTCCCACGCCGATGGTCGCGAAGTCGGTCCGGAGCCGGGTGAACAACAGCTGCGATCCGCCGCCTTCGGGCAGCCAGACCTGGAGACGCACCGGCCCGGGCTGACCGCCCTCACCATGCCACGCGCGCACCCGCGAGGCGGACAGCGCGCGCCGGTCCTCCAGCGACTGCTCGCTCCAGCGCTCCCCGATGGTGCCGAGATCGCCATCGAGGCTGGGGGTGACGATCCGCGTGGTCGGCGACCAGCCGCCGACGCCGAACGGGGCGATCAGCGCGGGCCGGTCGATCGCCATGGCCAGCGCCTCGCGATTGGCGGCTTCGGCGAGGAAGCCCTTGTCGGTCATCACCTGCAGGCCGAACAGGCCCACCACCGGGTCGAGCTGGATCGTCCCGCGCAGGATGCCCACCGAGCGGGTGAGCATGAAGTCCTGGATGCGGCCGCCCAGCACGAGGTCCACTTCGCCGGAATTGAACGCCTCGATCGCCGCAGGGCCCGGCAGGGGATGGAGCTGGATCCGCCGCGTGCGCGCCGCCCAGCCATCTACCGCCGGCAGGCCGAGGCGCGAGGGTTCGATCGGCGTCAGCGCGGCGACCATACCCGTGCGCTTCAGGGTCATCGGCCCGGCGCCCCGGTCGTCGTGGTCGAGGCCGAGCTCGGGCTGGGCCAGCAGCTGCAGCAGGTAGGGCATCGGCCGGTTCAGCCGGATCTCGATCACCCGGCCCGCCATGGCGCGCACATCCTCGATGCCTTCAAGATCGCGCGCCAGCGGCGTGTCACCAAGCGCCTTCAGGCCTGCACGGATCGCCTTGCGTGCCGAATCGGCGGTCAGCGGGTCGCCGCCGGGCCAGTTGCCTTCGCGCAGGCGGAAGATGTAGCTCTGCCCGTCATCGGTGACGATCCAGCGGTCGGCGAGCGCGGGAACCACCCGTCCGGCAGCATCGAAGGCGACGAGGCCCTCGGCGGTCGCCGCGCGCAGCAGCTGGTCGGCGGGAGCGAGCCGGGAGTCCGCACCCGAAGGATCGGCGACACCGTCCACCACCGCAACATCGAGGGCCGAATTGTCGTAAGCGCTGCATCCGGCGAGCGAAACCGCTGCCAGCATGGCCAAAACCCGAAGATCAGGGCGTCTGGGGTGCTGGAGGAGCATGAACGACGGCGTAGTCCATTTCGCCTTTGCCGCATATGCGGTGGAGCATGAAAATTTCGGAAGCCGTATCAGATCTTGCGCAGAACGGCACCGCTGGCGATCCGCGGCTGCTGGTCGCGGATGAAATCGGGCGTGGGATCCTCGCCGCGACCCACGGGTTCACGGGCAAGGCGGGGGTCGATGTCGTCGCGGAAGGCCACGCCGAAGCGGTTGTCCTGCACCCAGGCGACCGATCCGTCCACCCAGCCCAGGTTGCGGATGTTGACCTGCACCACAGTACCGCGCACCACCCGCACGGCACCCTCGCCCATCATGCCGCCGGCGGACAGATTGCGGACCTTGATGCGAAATTCGCCGTCGAGGCCGTCCACGCGCAAGTCCGCCATGAGAAACAGGCTGTCGCGCGCGATCTGCCGATTTTCACCTTCGTTCATGCGCTCCGTCCGGCATTCGAACATGCACGTTCCGCCCGGCCGCGCCGATAGCGCGGGCCCACGCAGGATAACGCGCCTCAGGCTCCGTGCCTAGCGGGCAATGGCAAACAAAGGCTTAACGCTCCGGTCCCGGCCCGACCATCGGAAAGGCAGGGAACGGAGCGTGAGTTTCTTTCACCAGGATTCAGTCGTCGCGAGAAACCTTTTCGCGGCGCTCGTGCGCTTCCTGCGCTTCCACCGTCATCGTCGCGATGGGGCGGGCTTCCAGGCGGCCGAGGCCGATCGGGTCACCAGTAACCTCGCAATAGCCGTACTCGCCTTCCTCGATCCGGCGCAGCGCCGAATCGATCTTGGCGATCAGCTTGCGCTGACGGTCGCGAGTGCGCAGTTCGATGCCCCAGTCGGTCTCGCTGGAGGCGCGGTCGTTGAGGTCCGCGTCACGGATCGGGCCGTCCTGCAACTGCTGCAGCGTACCCGCCGCCGCATCCAGGATGGACCGTTTCCATGCGAGCAGCAGCTTGCGGAAATAATCCTGCTGCGCATCGCTCATGTATTCTTCGTTGGGTTCGGAAACATAGGCGCCGCCGATTGCGCGCTTCGCCTTTGCCAGTACATCGATTTCGTCAGCTAGGGCCGTTGCCATCCAGAGAAACTCCGCAAGTGTCTCCATCGGATCGCCAACGCCCTGCAGCCCCGGATTTTTTCCGGTAACCGTACAACGATCCGCGGTTCGTCGGGCCTATAGTTCCGCACAAATGCGGGCACAAGCGGATATGATCGATCGTCCACAAAATTCTTAACGAAGTACTGGGCCGGGACAGAGCCGCGCCCCTAGCGGGAACTCGCGCAGCCGGTGTTAACTATATGTTGGCGCGAATCGCCGAAATTCTGATCATCGATTGCAAAGGACTGCATCGATCGAAGGATGATGAGGCTGACGATGGAACTTGTCTCGATTAAGCATATTGCCGCCGCCCCTCTCTGCGAGGGCGTGCTGACGTCCGGCAGCCTCGCCATCGCCGCCGCGCTGGCGGACGCCGCGCAGGGCGACGCCGAGAGCTATTCGACCTTGGCGTCGCCTATTCGACCGGCAGCCACGGCGTCGACTGCGACCTCGTGGAGGCCCACAAGTGGTTCAACCTCGCCGCCGTCGCCGGTCACGAGGAAGCCGCCACCTGCCGCACCGAAGTGGCGGATGACATGACCGCCCGCGAGATCGCCGAAGCCCAGCGTCGCGCGCGCCAGTGGCTGTCCGCCTCGACGCGCAAGGCGGCCTGAGGGTTGCCGCCCCGGACTTGATCCGGGGTGACGAGGTGCAGGCGTGGCGGCTGCCGGCTATGCCTGCCGAAGAAGTTGTACCCAGCGGCACCCGCCTGCACGAGGCCAACGTTTACTCGGCCTTCCTGAAAGGCGAGCGTTCCCCCAGCGACAGCTGGTCCTGCGCAATCCCTGCGCGTTCCATCTCGAGGTAGTCGGCGATGGCAGAGCGCAGGCCGTCGTGGACGATGTAGTGTGCCGAAACCGTGCGCACCGGCTCATAGCCCCGCGCCAGCTTGTGGCCGCCCTGCGCGCCGGCCTCGACCCGTTTCAGGCCGAGCGCGATGGCGGCGTCGATGGCCTGGTAATAGCACAGCTCGAAGTGCAGGAACGGCTTGTCGACCCGGGCGCCCCAGTAGCGTCCGTATAGCGCCTCCTCGCCGATGAAGTTGAGGGCGCCGGCCAGCGCCTCGCCGTCTTCGTCGAAGGCAAGGACCATGAGGATGCGGTCGGCCATCGCCTCCCCCAGCAGGCTGAACGCCTCGCGCGTCAGGTAAGGACGGCCCCATTTGCGCGCGCCGGTGTCCTGGTAGAAGTCCCAGAAGGCGTCCCAGTGCTCCTCGCCGATCGCATCGCCGGTGAGTGCGCGGATTTCCACGCCCTCCTGCGCCTTCGCGCGCTCCTTGCGCAAGTCCTTGCGCTTGCGGGAAGATAGCGCGCCGAGGAAGTCGTCGAAGCTCTCGTAGTCGCGGTTCTCCCAGTGGAACTGGATATCCTCGCGCAGGAGCCAGCCGGCGGCCTCGAACACGGGCACCTGCCCGGGTTCGATGAAGGTAGCATGGGCAGAGGAGAGGCCGTTGTCCCGGCAAAGCGTCTCGGCCGCGCGCAGCAGCGGCAGGGCGAGTTCGGGATGCGGGGTCAGCAGGCGCGGACCGGTGGCCGGGGTGAAGGGGACGGCGATCTGGAGCTTGGGATAATAGGACCCGCCCGCCCGGTGCCAGGCGTCCGCCCAGGCATGATCGAACACGTACTCGCCCTGGGAGTGGTCCTTGAGATAGGCCGGAAGCGCGGCGGCGAGGCTGCCGTCGGGGCCGTCGATGACGATCGGCAGCGGCGTCCAGCCGCTGCGCGGGCCGACGCTGCGCGACTCTTCCATAGCCGTCAGGAAGGCGTGCGTGACGAAAGGATTGCCGCCGCCGGTCAAGGCATCCCACGCCTGCGCCGGCAGTTCGCCCACGCCGCCGAGGACCCTTGCGGTGAAGCTTCCATCACTCACGCCCGAACTCCCGACGATTCTTCGCTCCCGGTCTCGAAGATCGCCGCGTCGGCATAGGCCTCCGCGCGCTCGTCATGCTCGGCGTCGCGCACGGTCCATGTCGCCACCGGCAATCCGCGGCGACGCTGGCGGGCGGCGAAGCGGCTGGGCAGGTCGCGCACGTCGTAGGCGAGGAAATCGGGCCGCGCGTACCACAGGCCGAGGCGGCGGCGGATCTTGCCCGGCAGCGCCCTGTCCTCGCCCTCGGACACGACGAGCCCACGCACCGTGTGCGGCGAATGGAGCCGATACCAGCGTGACACGCGCGGATCGAAGCTCATCACCGCGTGCTTGCCGGCATAGCCCTCCAGCACCCGGCGCACCGCGAGGCACAGCGCGGCGATGCGGGTTTTGCGATCCGACTTGATCTCGATCAGCACCGGCACGGTCCCGCTGATCTGGGCGAGCACCTGGCGCAGAGTGGGAATGGTGTCGGCGGTCCCTGCCAGAGCGATCGCGCCCAACTGGGCTGCGCTGCGCCGCAGGACCGGCCCGGTCTCGGTCGTCAGCCGGTCGAGCGCATTGTCATGGAAGACAACCGGCTGGCCGTCGCCCGAGCGCTGCACGTCCAGCTCGATACCGTGGCCCTGCGCGATGGCCCTGGCGAAGGCAGCGCGGGAGTTTTCGGGAATACCGGCCCCATGCAGTCCGCGATGGGCAAAGTCCTGCTCCCCGATCCACGCGACCTTGCGCGGATCGGGTGCAGGCGATGCCCAGCGGTCAAGCAGGGCGAACGGCAACGATGGCGTCCACTTCGACGGCGGCGCCCAGCGGCAGCACGGGTACGCCGACCGCGCTGCGGGCGTGCTTGCCAGCCTCGCCGAAGACCGCGACCATCAGTTCCGAAGCGCCGTTGGCGACCTTGGGCTGGTCGGTGAAGCTGCCGGTCGAATTGACGAAGGCGCTCAGCTTGACGATCCGCTCCACCCGGTCGAGCGAGCCGAGCGCGGCCTTGAGCTGCGCGAGGATCATCACCGCGCAGGCCTGCGCAGCTTCCGTGCCGGCCTCGAGCGACACGTCCTCGCCCAGCCGCCCGGTGACGAGCTTGCCCTCGACGAAGGGCAGTTGCCCAGAGACATGGGCGAGCCCACCGGCGACGACGACCGGCACGTAGGCCGCCACCGGAGCGGCCGCTTCGGGCAGGGTCAGGCCGAGTTCGGCCAGGCGGGCGTCAACGTTGCTCATGAATGTCCTCTTCTTCGCGGGTCAAACTGTCGTTCGTGAGACTGTCGAGCAGCCAGGGAAGCGCGCTGCCCCAGTCGTCGATGCGCGCATGCGCATGACCGAGCTTCAGCGCGCACTTGATGCCGGGGGCGATCTGCGGTTCGCCGCAAAGGTGCAGGCGGCGGACGGTGGGCGCAACCTCGAAGACCGAGCCGTGGTGCTGCGACAGGTCGTCGATGAAGACCGCGCGGGCAGGCTGGTACTCGTCGAGGATCGCCTGGAGCGCCGGGCCCTTGGGCCCCTGGTTGGTGAACACCCGCAGCGGCATGCCGTGGCCCGCCAGCTGCGCCTCGCGCGCCTCGCGGCGGAAATCGAGGAGGTTGGTGAGCACGACCACGTCAGCGTGTTCGCGGATCGCGGCGATCGCCTCGACCGCGCCCTCGATCGGGGTCTGGCGGTGCATCTGGCCGTCGAAGAAACGGTTGAGCAGCGCCCACATCTCCTCGTTTTCCAGCGGGGTATCGCTGCCGACGCGGCGCATCGAGCGGAAGAACTCGCCACCGGCCATGTCGAACTCGACGCCTTCGTCCTCGGCCAGCCAGTCGCGGAAGTGCTTGATCATGTGCAGCAGCACTTCATCGCAGTCGGTGATGAGCAGCGGGCGCGTCACGAGCCGAGCCTTTCGCGCGCGGCGACCAGCACCTGCGGCGATACGCCCAGCGCATCGGCGGCGCCCAGCAGGTCCGGCTCGTGCTGACACAGGAACTCTAGCACCGCGGCCAGCGTCGAGGACTCGCCCAGCAAGGCGCGCAGGTCCTCCGGCGTCAGGCCGGTCAGAGACAGGAAGCGGTCGGCGCGGTCCTGCTCGCCCAGCACCCAACCCAGTGCGTTGAGCGCCAGGGCCTGCGGGTCGGAGGAACCGGATGGGGATGGCGAATCTCGAAGAATTGTCAGCCTCGCTCTCGTGCAATAGACCTGTGCGCAACCCTGGCAGGGGTCTGTTCCCTCCAGATGGTCATCAGGGCGTCGAATGGCAAAGCGAATCCTCATTGTCGAGGACAACGATCTCAACCGGAAGCTGTTTTGCGACGTGCTCCGCAGCCAGGGCTTCGCGGTGGAACCGGTGGCCGACGGGCTCGACGCGCTGGAACGCGCGCGTCAGTTCGTGCCCAACCTCGTCATCATGGACATCCAGCTGCCCAACGTCTCGGGGCTCGACCTGATCGAGGCGGCGAAGAGGGACCCGGTCCTGCGCGCGATCCCGATTCTCGCGGTCACCGCCTACGCCGGCAAGGGCGACGAGGAACGCATCCGCGAGGCCGGGGCCGAGGGCTATCTCGCCAAGCCGGTGTCGATCGGACCGTTCATGCAGGCCGTGCGGGCGCTTCTCTGATACACATTGCTTGACATGAACCTTCCGCGCCGCTTTTGCGCCGCATTTCCCGGCCAGAGCGCCGGCCGACCTTATCGGAGAATACCCATGGACCGCGCAGAGACCTCGGCCCGCATCGCCGGCCTGATCGAGCCCTTCAACAAGAAGGGCGTCGAAGTGGCCGACGCCACCCGCTTCACCGACGACCTCGAGTTCGACAGCCTGACGGTGATGGATTTCGTCGCCGCCATCGAGGACGAGTTCGACATCATCATCTCGATGAACGCACAGGCCGAGATCGAGAACTACGGCCAGCTCGTCGATGCCGTGGTCAAGCTGCAGGGCTGAACGCGATGACCGATACTACCGGGACTTCCACCGACCTGTTCAGCAAGTTCGACCCGCTGATCCAGATGCGCACGGACCTGCTCTCCACCGGCGTCACCGACCCGTTCGGCATGGTGATGGAACGCGTGGTCTCGCCCACGGTGGCGATCTGCAACGGACGGGAGACGATCCTGCTCGGCACCTACAACTACATGGGCATGACCTTCGACCCCGACGTGATCGCGGCGGGCAAGCAGGCGCTCGACGACTTCGGTTCGGGCACCACCGGCAGCCGGGTCCTCAACGGAACCTACGCCGGCCACAAGGCGGTCGAACAGGCGCTGTGCGATTTCTACGCCATGGATCACGCCATGGTGTTCTCCACCGGCTACCAGGCGAACCTGGGCATCATCTCGACCATCGCCGGCAAGGGCGACTACATCATCCTCGACATCGACAGCCACGCCTCGATCTGGGACGGCTGCAGGATGGGCGAGGCCGAGGTCGTGCCCTTCAAGCACAACGACATCGAGGCCATGGAAAAGCGCCTGCGCCGCATTCCCGAGGGCGCGGGCAAACTGGTCATCCTCGAGGGCGTCTATTCCATGCTGGGCGACATCGCCCCGCTCAAGGAGATGATCGCCATCGCCAGGAAGTACGGCGCGATGGTGCTGGTCGACGAAGCGCACTCGATGGGCTTCATCGGCCCGAACGGCCGGGGCGTCGCCGAGGACCAGGGCTGCCTGGATGACGTCGACTTCGTGATCGGCACGTTCTCCAAGTCGGTCGGCACGGTCGGCGGCTTCTGCGTCTCGAACCATCCCAAGTTCGAGATCATGCGCCTCGTCTGCCGCCCCTACGTGTTCACCGCCAGCCTGCCGCCGAGCGTGGTCGCCACCGCCGCCACCTCGATCCGCAAGCTGATGGACGGCAAGGCCAAGCGCGACCATCTCTGGGAAAACTCCAAGGTCCTGCACAAGGGCCTGACCGATGCCGGCTTCAAACTCGGCACCGAGAGCCCGCAGAGCGCGATCATCGCCGTCATCATGCCCGACCTCGAGCGCGGCGCGATGATGTGGGAGGCCCTGCTGCACGAGGGTCTCTACGTGAACCTAGCCCGCCCGCCGGCGACGCCTGCCAACATGACGCTGCTGCGCTGCTCGCTCTGCGCTGGACACTCGGCAAGCCAAGTCCAGCAGATCATCCGCATGTTCACTCGCGCCGGCAAGGCGGTCGGCATCATCGACTGACGGGGCCTGCGAAACGCAAGGGCCCGTCCACGCAGTCTTTCGGGCGGCGGCGGAGCGACCGCCAGCCGCCCGAAAGCCTTCCTCTCTGACCCGCCATCAACCGCCGGCGGGTCATGATCCTGCGATTATCCCCATAAGCACAGCCATTTACGCTTGTTCTTTTCTTCTGCGGCATCAATATTTCCGCAGGGGAAAAACGGGGCGGTACTTTACATGATGGCTGAATCGAAGCGCGGTGCCTTTCACCGCCACATGAAGCGCGCGTCCGCCGCGTTGCTGGCCCTGGGTATCGCCAGCTGCGGCGGCGGGGATAGCGGCGGCGGAACGACCGCTCCCGTGGCTGCGAACACGGCGCCCTCGTTCTCCTCGTCCGGGCAGGCATCGGTCGCCGAAAACTCGACGGATCTCGTCTATCGCCCCACCGCGACTGACGCGCAGTTCGATACCGTGACCTTTTCCATAGCCGGAGGCGCGGATTCCGCGTTCTTCACTCTTGGGGCGACGGGCGAACTCTACTTCAAGCGCGCGCCCAATTACGACCTCTTTGCCGACGCCAACGGCGACAACGTCTACGAAGTGACGCTGTCGGCCAGCGACGGCAAGCTCAGCACCACCAAGGCCGTGGCGATCACCGTGACGAACGAGCGCGAGGGCATCTCGGTCAAGCGCATCGCCACCGGGCTCGGAGTTACCCGTGCCATCGCCAGCATCGAAGACACGCATCAGCTTGTGGTTGCGGGTAACGGCAGCCTCGTCTCCCTGATCAACGGTGCGACCGGCGCGACTTCGACATTCCACCTGTTCACGGACGCCTCGGGCCGGTCGGTCGATGGCATGACCATCCGGGGCCTGGCCTGGGGCTATACCTGGGGCCCGACCAAGCGCCTTTACGTCCTCAAGGAAAAGGGCGGCGTAGCGTCCATTGCCTGCATCCGCTGCGGCGCCTCGATCTACAACGATGTCGTCGTCGAAAGCGACATCGCCGACGTTTCCGACGGTACGTCCATCGTCATGGGCCAGTATGACGGCGAGATCTTCGTGGGGATCGGCGACCAGGGCGGATCGCGTGCACAGGACAGCAGCCCGACAGGTGGCCGTTACGGCAAGCTCTATGACTACGGGCTCGACCCGGATCCCTTCAATCCCGCCCCCAGCCGCGCGGTCCCGCACTATTTCGACCCACGCCTCGTCGGACTTGGCCTGCGTGCGCCGACAGCCATCGCAAAGCTCGACCAGAACTTGTTCGGGATCGCCGATCACGGAGAGAAATTCAGCGAAGTGACGACGGCCCCCTTGCGGTATCAGGGCATGAATTTCGGATGGCCCTATTACGACGGACGGCAGGAACGCAATGCAGGCGGCTCCGCGCTGGCGGACCTGTTCGCGCCGTCACTCGTCCTCCCCGTCGGCACCAACCGCCGCGAGAGCAAGGGCATCGTCGGCGCGCTGATATACCGGGGCCGACTGACGGGCCTCGTCGATCATTACATCGTGGTCGACAAGAGCGGACATATCTGGACCACGCCCTGGCCTCGCCAGACGGCGATGACCAACGTCCCGGCTGAAACGCTCGAACTGCGCGACGCCGATTTCACGCCCGATGCCGGAACCATCGACAGCCCTGCCGGCATGGTGCTCGATGCCTCCGGCGATCTCTACATTCTCGATTCGGACGGCGAACTGTTCCGGGTGGATGCGCCCGGGCCGTACCAGATTCCCACCTAGCACGCCGCCGAGGCCCGGGAGCGACGTGCGTTCCCGGGCCTCGCTCGCGTCAGTTGTGAACGTTCACTAGCTTCAGGAAGGCTGCCATCCAGTCGCCGAGGAACTTGGCCGAACCCTCGCCCACGGTGCCGTCGGGGTTCAGCAGGCCGTCCTTCCAGGCGATGAAGGCCTCGGGCTGGCCGAGCGTGGGCATGTGGAGGTAGGCCAGCACGTTGCGCAAGTGCTGCTGCGCCAGCGCGGTGCCGATCGCGCCGATCGAGACGCCGATGATGCCCGCCGGCTTGCCGCTCCACGCGCTTTGCCCATAGGGCCGCGAGGCGTGGTCGATGGCGTTCTTGAGCACGCCCGGGATCGAGCGGTTGTATTCGGGCGTGACGAAGATCACCCCGTCGGAATCGGAGACGAGGGCCTTCAGCGCCTTGACGCTCGTCGCCTGGTCGCCGTCGTCGTCCTGGTTGTAGAGCGGGAGCGAGCCGATGTCGGCGAAGGTGAACGCATGGCCCTCGGCGGCGGGCAGCTTGGTCAGCGCCTCGGCGAGCTGGCGGTTGTACGATACGGCGCGCAGGCTGCCGACGACGACGGCGATCTTGAGAGACATGGCGGGCTCCTTGTGGGGATGAAACCGATGGCGAGGATCGACGCATTCGGTGTCAGGGGAAAGACCCTTTCGTCATCCCCGGTTCCCTCGCAGGATTACCCCGGCCGCCTCGGCACCGGGGGCCGGTGGTAGCTGACGTCGTTCCTGTCACGGCTCGCCTGGCAGGGTTCTTCCGCCGAGTAGGCCGTTGCCGGCGCGGGGGCGAGGCCCGCCTTGGGCACGTCGTAAGTGCCCTCGACGATGGTCACCCGGTTCGCGATCCGCCATTCGCCGCCGCGCTTCTCGAAGTGATCGACGTAGCGGCCGTTCGACATGAAGTTGGGGCCCTCGGCCGTCACGCCCGAGAAGTGGTAGTAGGTCTCGCAGAACGCCTCGTCGCCCTGAAGGTCGCAGACGTGGTTGAGGATGGCGTGCTGCGTCGCCTCGAATAGCAGCGTGGTGCCGTCGGCCCAGGGCACGAAATCATCCGGCGTGCCGACGAAATGGCCGTGGTCTTCTATCGCATCGTCCCAGTAGCACCCGCGCGCCAGCTCGTTGTCGAGCCGGTCGAGCCCGCGCGCGTAACGCAGCAGGACCTGGTGGATCTGGTGACGGTCGATCAGCTCGGGCAGGTCCATCGCGTCAGCCTTTCAGCCAGTCGAGCAGCATCGGCGCCATCAGCGGCCAGCGCTCGAACCGGCCACGGCGGTTGGCGGTATCGACCGGGAAGGTCGAGACATAGTTCCATTCCTGATCGCCCCAGGGCGGCTCGAACAGCGTCGAGTTCGGCAGCAGGCGATGGACCCCTTCCGACGTCTCGCGCGTGTGCGCCATGTCGCTATGGCCCGAACGGAAGGTCATGACCGGCATCGTCAGCTTCGCGAAGTCCGCCTCGGTCATCCCCGGCACCGGGGAGGCATCGGAATAGGCGAAGGCCTTGCCCCAGCGTTGCATTGTGGCGATGTATTCATCGGGGTCCTGCGCGAGCAGAATGTCGCGGATCTTCGGGTTGCGCGCGGTCTGGTCGGCCCAGCTCGGCAGCGCGGCGACCGCCTCCATGCCGCCCTTGCTGGCCGCCGTGATCTGGTCGCCGCAGTAGAACCACGCGAGACCCGCCAGCCCGACCGGCCCGCCGCTGATCCACCAGATCGCCATCTTCCTGACGTTCTGCGGCATCCGCGCCGCCGCCATCAGCGTGATGCGCGATCCCGCCGAGCCGCCGACCAAGGTAACTTCTTTCATCCCCAGCGCCTCGACCAGACCGACCAGCGCCTCGCAGTTCATCACCGATTCGCTCGGCGCGGTGAATGCGATGTCGGAGGCGCCACAGCCGGGGCGGTCCCACAGCAGCACGCGGTAGCCGCCCTCGACCAGCTTGGCGCCCAGTTCGGGAACGCCCGCCGTGTCACGCGCATAGCGGCCGCCCGGCGTCAGCACCAAGGGCGGCGAGCCTTCGTCACCGATCAACTCGTAGTCGAGCATAAGCCCGTTCACCTCGATCTTCGGCATTCTCTCTCCCTGAATCCGGGGCCTGCTCTGTGCAGGGTTACGCCATCGCGTCGGCGCCGACCGCTGAATTCGGTTCGGTTTCCCAGCGCCCCAGCCCGTAGTCCCCGGCGATGGTGGTGCGGTACATCAGCCGCTCCTCCTCGGGGTCGTTGCCCGAGACGCAGTGGAGCATGCGCAGGTTGTCCCAGATCGCCATGTCGCTCTCGCGCCACTTGTGGTGGTAACTGCAGGACTGGCCGAGGCGGTTGATCTCCTGGCAGATTTCCTCCAGCAGCGCGTCGCCCTCGGAAGTCTCGTCGCCGACCAGCCCCTGCGCCATGTAGGCGGAGACGTGGAGCACCTTCTCGCCGGTCGGGCGGGTCCAGACCGCCGGGTGGATGGCGCGCGGCATTTCCGCCACCTGCTCGGCGAACCCGGCGGGCATCGGCTTGGGCTCGACCATGCGGTACTGTGCGGGACGGCCGAACCGGAGCTCGTCGTACTGGGTCTCCAGCCGATAGGCGACCTCCGCACCTTCGATACGGCGGCGCAGGTCATCGGGGAACGCCTCGTACAGAGCGACCCCGTCGAGGAAGCCGGTGATGCCGCCCTCCTCCACCCGCTCGACCGAGCGCAGCACGCCCGCGCGGTTGAGTTCGTCGTTGTAGCAATGGTCGAAATGCCAGGGCAGCCAGTGCGAGAGCTGCTTGCCGTCCACCTCTACGATCCCGCGCCCGCGCCGGCTGCGGATTTCGATGACGCCGGGCATCCGGTCCCCATCGACGCGGCCGACGCCTTTCACCGGATGCTCCTTGAGCGGGCCGAAGCAGCTGCTGATCGCCAGTTGCATGGCATCCGACTGCTCGACGTCCTCGAACACGATCATGCCATGCGCGGTGAACAGCGCGTCGATGGATTCGCGCAGGCCCTTGTCCTGCAGCATCGCGAGGGTGAGCCCGCCGATGCGCACGCCGAAGGGCAGGCCGTCCTGCAGCGGCGCGGTGGTGAATGATGGCACTATCGAACTCTCCCGGAATCTGTCCGGGAAAGGCTAGGGCGCGTGGGCGCGCGGGGTAAAGCCGCTCAGGCGGTTTTTGCCGCCACAGCCGAGGCGCACTTCTCCGAGGTCTGCTTGCCGCCGCCGCCCAGCATGGTCACCGCGAGGAACCCTGCGAGGATCAGCACCACGAAGCCGACCGTCACCTTGCCCAGATGCTTGTCGATCACCGCCTTGATCGGCGCGCCGAACAGGCGGAACAGCACGCCCACGATCATGAAGCTGATCGAGCGCGAGACGAGCGAGGCGCCGAGGAACACCCACAGGTTCATGCCGATGAAGCCGGCGGTGATAGTCAGCAGCTTGAAGGGGATCGGCGTCGCACCCTTCACGATGATGATCTCGGCGCCATAGTCGCGCAGGTAGCAGGCCGCCTTGGGGAAGCTCTCCGCCAGTCCCAGCGCGTGCAGCAGCGCATCGCCGAACGCCGCATAGGCGAAGTGGCCGATCGCATAGCCCAGCAGCCCGCCCGCGACCGAGCCCAGCGTGGCGATCACGGCAAAGCGGATCGCCTTCTTCGGCTCGGCCAGGCACATCAGGCCAAGCAGCGGGTGCGGCGGCACCGGGAAGAAGCTGGCTTCCATGAACGCGAAGGCGGCCAGCCACCATTCCGCATGGCGGTGCGCCGCCTTGGCCATGGTCCAGTCGTAGAGGCGGCGAAGCATCGAATTCCCCTAGGGCCCGACGCCCGATCGCGGCCTTGCTTAATCGCCACGCTGCATTGCGGCAAGCGCGAACAGGACTTGCTCCAACAACCTATTTGGCCCTTTACATTAACGTCGCCACGCCGTTTGGGCACTCATACGGAGCATCGCGAAATACCGACGCCGCGGCGGCCTTCGCGCTCCCACGCCCCCAACAGCAGGATCGTCCCAGATGATTGAGCCCACCCGGCTTTGTCGGATGCTGCCCTGAGCAGACGCCGCATCCGCATCAGGGCCGAACTGATGGCGACCGAAGACAAGTCCAACCTCCACTGGCGCGACGAATTCCTGGCTGCCCTTGCCGAGACCTCGAACGTCACTGCCGCCAGCGCAGTCGCCGGCGTCCATCCCACCCGCCCCCACAAGGTCCGAGTCGAACCCGGACCTCGCGCAGCTTTGGGGGGTGGCGCTGGTCGACGGCTACGAGCGTCTCGAAATGGAGCAGCTCCGCCGCCGCCGCTTCGGCGGAGCTCAACTCTGCATCGGTCTCATCGACATAAGAGCCATGCCCGGAAAGAGGTCTTCGTGAACAAGGCCCTCGCGCTGGTGCGCTCCGCCTTCCACTGTGCAGGTCGGGGAAATCCATGCGCCTCCGGGAAATCCCTTAGACGGAGACGCGTTGATCGTTCCTGCAGCCCAATCGCGGTGGGTGGAGCGCGACGGCTGATCACCACGTGCGAAACGGCGCCTGGACTCCGTAGCACCACGCGCGGTCGACGTTTCCGCCGGACGCGATACTAATTTTAGGCTTCTGGAGAAAAGCTTCGCTGCCTTTGGAACCACTTGGAGGATAGAGTGTTGATGGGAGGCTCGAGCCGCGATCAATGATCTGGTCTCGGCTCTTCAAGCCTTGGGTATCCTCCCATCGGCGTAACGGGTGCAAAAACAGGGTTCTTCGGGGTGGCAGAGATTTCGAACATCGACGTCGCAAGCGGCACCCAAGTCCTCGAAATCGCGACATTCTTGCAACAGTCAGGCTCAATGTGCGCTTGCACACGGATTGCCGAGGGGTTAGACACTCTCGCACTCGGTGGCTCCAAATCTCTCAGTAGGGGAAACGTATGAGGAAACTCGTCCTTGGTCTGGCAATGGCTTCTTCAGCCATTGCCGCACCCGCGTTCGCACGCGACGATTCGTGGTATATTGAAGGCGACTTCGGCGGCATGATCGTCGAAGACGCTGACGTTGACGTCAACGGCGTTAACAATGCCGACACGATCGATTTCAAGAAGGGCTTCGACGGCGGCGCCGTTCTGGGCTACGACTTCGGTCCGTTCCGTCTTGAAACCGAAGCCAGCTATCGCCAGGCGACGATCAAGAACTCCGGCGGCGCAGATGCCAGCAATCTGTCGTTCATGGTCAACGGCCTGCTCGACTTCGGTCCCGATGACGGCCTCCAGGGCTTTGTCGGCGGTGGTGCCGGCGTTGGTCGCGTCCACGCTGACTTGATCGACGATTCGGACACGGGCTTCGCCTGGCAGGCGATCGCCGGTATCCGCGCTCCGCTCAGCTCGCACTGGGACGTGGGTCTGAAGTACCGCTTCATGAACGTCGACAATGTTGATCTGGTCGGTCCGGCCGGTGACAGCATCAGCACCCGC
>DATKFS010000237.1:0-4122 GCA_035511275.1 Novosphingobium sp. | reverse complement strand
GGAGGGAGGGGCGGGCCTAGTCTCGGGGCCATGAAGTAAAGGGCCGGGCAGGCGGCTCAGGGAGAGAAACGTGGGCCGCACAGTGATCCACAACGCGAGACTGTTCGCCGCAACCGGCGCAGATGCATTCACCGGAGACCTCGTGGTGGAAGGCGACCGGATCGTGTCGGTGGGCGCCACGGCTTCCGTTCGCGCGGGCGATACCGTCATCGACGCCGCCGGCCTGTTCTGCATGCCGGGGATGACCGAGGGGCACGCGCACCTCTCCTTCGAGAACGTCACCGCCACCGAGGACCTCATCACCCCCTGCCCCGAAACCCAGGTCTTCACCGCCGCGCGAGGTGCGAAGGCGCTGGTCGAGGCCGGGTTCACGAGCGCCTACGGAGCATCGGAGGCCAAGCTCAAGCTGGCGGTCGCCGTGCGCGACGAGGTCAACGCCGGTCGCCTGCCGGGGCCACGCATCCGGGCGGGAGGGCTCGAAATCTCGGTCACCGGCGCGATGGGTGACGAGAGCAAGCTGCACAATCCGAGGATCGGACCTTCCACCATCGTCGACGGGGTGGACGAGATGCGCCGCGCCGTGCGCCTCCATTGCCGCGAGGGGATCGACAACATCAAGCTCGATGTCTCGGGCGACCCGTTCTACCCTTCTACCCCCGCGCACACCACGCCGATGACTTTCGAGGAAATCCGCGTCGCCGCCGAAACCGCCCATGCCTACGGCCGCAAGATCAACGCGCACACGCGCTCGATCGAAGGCTCGAAGCACTGCGTGCGCGCCGGCGTCGACGGCCTGTTCCACACCGAATATTCGGACGAGGAACTGCTCGACCTCATGGAAGAGGCGAAGGACCGCATCTTCGTCGTCCCCACCGTCGGCCTGTTCGCGCAGATCATGGCGGGCGAGGCTTCGGCCCATGGCCTGACGCCGGAAGTCGGCGGCTACATGAACATCCCCGAACTGCTGGAAAACTCGATCCGCACCCACACCGAGTTGCGCAAGCGCGGCATCCGCCACCTCATCGGCGGCGATTACGGCTTCGGGTGGAGCAAGCAGGGCGAACAGGGCCGCGACCTGAAGTTCTTCGTCGATCACTACGGCTACAGCCCGGCGGAGGCGCTCGTCTGCGCCACCCGCAACGGCGGGCTGGCGATGGGCTACGGCGGCGAACTCGGCACGCTGGAGCCGGGCAAGCTGGCCGACCTCATCCTCGTTTCCGGCGATCCGCTGGACGACATCTCGGTCCTGTCCGGCCCGGAGAAGGTCGTCTTCGTGATGCGCGGCGGCGAAGTCCAGAAATCCATCCTTCCGGCCGCCGCGAACGCCGGCAGCGGAGCACCGGCGCTCGAAGCGGCGGAATGAGAATTGAGCAGGAGTTCAAGGGAATGAATGTCGAAACCGGCATGCTGCAGCCCGGCGAAGCCCGGTGCCCGGCCGAAACCACGCAGGAAATCATCGCCCGCGACAGGGTGACCGCTCCGGGCTGGGCCGCCAGCGAAAGCTACGAGTACCTGGGCAGCGCGGACATCTCCAAGGACCGCTACGTCGACCCCGCCTTCGCGAGCGGAGAGTTCGAGCGCATGTGGACCCGCACCTGGCAGATGGCCTGCCGCGAGGACCACATTCCCGAAGTCGGCGACTACTACGTCTATGACATCGGCCCCTATTCCTTCGTCGTCACCCGCTGCGAGAGCGAGGACGGAAGCGATGAAATCCGCGCCCATTTCAACGCCTGCCTCCACCGGGGCACCAAGCTCAAGCCGTCGGGCACCGCGGGCTTCGCGATGAACCTCAAGTGCCCGTTCCATGGCTGGACCTGGAACCTCGACGGGTCGCTGAAGGACATCCCCGAGAAGTGGGACTTCGCCCATACCGCGACCCGCAAGATGTGCCTGCCCGAGGCGCGGGTGGAGCGGCTCGGCGGCTTCGTCTGGATCAACATGGACCCGGAGGCGCCCTCACTCGCCGAATATCTCGGGCCGGAGATCATGGGCCACATGAACGCCTGGAAGCTGGAGGACCGCTACATCTACCTCCACGTCCAGAAGAGCTACCCGGCCAACTGGAAGCTGACCATGGAAGCCTTCATGGAAGCCTACCACGTCGGCGACACGCACCCGCAGGTCGCGCCCGCCAACGGCGACGTGAACTCGCAGTACGACGTCTACGGGGAGCATGTGAACCGCTTCATCTCGACGCTCGGCGTGGTCAGCCCCAAGCTGCGCGACAAGTATTCCGAGAAGGACATCATCGACAACTTCACGCTGGGCGACAGTTCCTCGCTGGGCGGCTCGAAGCCCGAGCTGAAGGATGGCGAGCGCGCCCGGCAGGTCATGGCGGACATGTTCCGCGGCATGTTCGAGAGCGCGACCAAGGCCGACCTCTCGGGCATCTCGGACACCGAACTGCTCGACACCTACAGCTACACCTTCTTCCCGAACCTGTTTCTGTTCCCCGGCATCTCGCTGCCGATGATCTACCGCTTCCGCCCGGACGCGAAGGACCATCGCCGCACGATCTACGAAGTCATGTTCATGCGCCCCAAGCCCAAGGACGGCAGCGAGGTCGAGACCGCCGAGGTGCAGGTGCTGGAGGACCACCAGTCCTTCGCCGAGGCGGACGGCATGGACCCCGGCTTCGGCGTGATCCTCGATCAGGATACGGACAACCTCTATGCCCAGCAGGAGGGTCTCGAAGCCTCGGCCAAGCCCGGCATCACGCTCGGCGACTATCAGGAAATCCGCATAAGGCACTTCGAGGTGGCGATCGACAAGTACATGGCGATGCCGCCCAAGCTGCCCGACTGGACGGCATTGCAGCGCGCGTGACGTTTTCGCTCAAAGACAGGACCGTGCTGGTCGCCGGTGCCTCCTCGGGCATCGGCGCGGGCTTCGCGCGGACGATCGCGCGGGCCGGCGGACAGGTCGTCCTCGGCGCCCGCAGGCTCGACCGCACCCGGGCGCTGGCGGACGAGATCGGCGATGCCGCGCTGGCGGTTCCGCTCGACGTGACGGACGAGACCTCGATCATCGCCGCGTTCGATGCTGCGGAGCAGCGGTTCGGCACCGTCCACGGGATCGTCGCCAATGCCGGGATCGGCACCGGCGGCCGCTCGACCGACGTCTCCGCCGAGGGGCTGTCGGGCGTGCTCGATACCAATCTCCTGGGCAGCTACCTCGTCGCACGCGAAGGCGCACGCCGCCTCATCGCCGGTGGCAGTCGCGAGCGCGGCGACGGGCGGGTCGTGCTGATCGGGTCGATCACCGCCGAGCAGAACGGCACGGGTGATGCGATGTACGCCGCGACCAAGGCCGGCCTCGCCCATCTCGGCCGCCAGCTGGCGCGCGAATGGGTGCGCCAGGGCATCAACGTCAACACCCTGCAACCGGGCTGGATTCCCACCGAGATCAACGCCGCATGGTTCGCCAGCGAGCGCGGTCGAGGCGACGTCGACCAGCTCCACCGCCGCCGCCTGCTCGATGCGGGGGCGCTCGATCCCATGCTGCTCTACCTGCTGTCCGATGCCTCCGCACAAGTGACGGGGTCCACCTTCACCATCGACGACGGACAATCGCTGTGAACGCAGGCACCCCCGGCGCCCTCGCCGGCCTCATCGTGATCGAGACGGCGGAACGCGTCAGCGGCGAATATACCGGCAAGCTGCTCGCGGACCTCGGCGCGCAGGTCATCAAGGTGGAGCCAAGCGGCGGGTGCCCCACCCGGACCATGGGCCCGTTCCGCGATGGCGAGAGTACGCTGTTCGCCTATCTCAACACCAGCAAGCAGTCGGTCGTGCTCGACCTCGACAGCCCTGCTGACCGCGCCCTCCTCGACCGCCTGCTCGATCGCGCCCATGCGCTGATCGACGATCACGACGAGGCATGGATCGACCGCATGTCCCTCGACCCCGCCTGGGTCGCGCTGCGCCATCCGGCGCTGGTCCACACCCTCGTCACCCCCTTCGGGCAAGGTGCGCCGCCGCAGTTCCAGCAGTTGCGGCCGATCAACGTCATCAATGCCGGCGGATGGGCCTATCACAGCCCCAGCGAAACCCCGCGCGACAAGCCCCCGCTCAAGGGCGCGGGCCGCTTCCTGTCGGACTACGAGGCCGGCATCGACGC
>DATKFS010000236.1:0-8984 GCA_035511275.1 Novosphingobium sp. | reverse complement strand
GATCATCGTGCCGCCGAGCTGTTCGGCGTCCATGATCGTCACCGCGCGGCGGTAGTAGCGAGTGACGTCGTGGCCGATGCCGATGGCGACGAGCTGGACCGGGGACTTGGCCTCGATCCACTCGATCACGCGGCGCAAGTGGGCTTCGAGGTAGCCCGCGGAGTTCACCGAGAGGGTCGAATCGTCCACCGGCGCGCCGTCGGAGATGACCATCAGGATGCGGCGGTCCTCCTGCCGGGCGAGCATGCGGTTGTGCGCCCAGAGCAGCGCCTCGCCGTCGATGTTTTCCTTGAGCAACCCCTCGCGCATCATCAGGCCGAGGTTCTTGCGTGCGCGGCGCCAGGGCTCGTCGGCCTTCTTGTAGATGATGTGGCGCAGGTCGTTGAGGCGGCCGGGGTGCTGCGGCTTGCCGTTCGCCAGCCACGCCTCGCGGCTCTGGCCGCCCTTCCAGGCGCGGGTGGTAAAGCCGAGGATCTCGACCTTGACGCCACAGCGCTCCAGCGTGCGGGCGAGGACATCGGCGCTGATCGCGGCGATCGAGATGGGCCGTCCGCGCATCGAGCCCGAGTTGTCGAGCAGCAGCGTGACGATCGTGTCCTTGAACTCGACCTCGCGCTCGATCTTGTAGGACAGCGACTGCCCGGGCGACACCACCACGCGCGCCAGCCTTGCCGCATCGAGGAGGCCCTCCTCCTGGTCGAAGTCCCAAGAGCGGTTCTGCTGCGCCATCAGGCGGCGCTGGAGACGGTTGGCGAGGCGGGTAACGGCGCCCTGCAGGCCCTTGAGTTGCGCGTCGAGATAGGCGCGCAGGCGGGTCAGTTCCTCCTCGTCGCACAGTTCGGAAGCCACCACGACTTCGTCGAACGCCTCGGTGAAGACCTTGTAGTCGAAGCTGTCGGGAATGTCGGTCCACGGGCGGTTCGGACGCACGGGCAACATGCCCTCCTCGCCATCCTGGCCTTCCTCCCCCTCCTCCATGTCGTCGGAGTTGTCGCCCTCGGCTTCGCTTTCGCCCTCATCGTCGCCCTGGGAGGGTTCGGCGGCCATCTCGGCGGGCTGCTGGTCCTGGCCCTGCTCGCCGCCTTCCTCTTCCTCCTCGGTCTCCTCGTCGCCATCCATGTCGTCGGCGTCGTTGGGTTCCTGCGGCATTTCCTCGGCGCGGGTCAGTTCGAGGTGCTGGAGCATGTCGAGCGACAGGGCCTGGAACGCCTTCTGGTCCTCGAGCGAGTCGGCCAGCGCGTCGAAGTCGCGGCCCGCCTTCTGCTCGATCCACTTGCGGACGAGATCGACGCCGGGCGCGGCGATGTCGGGGATCGGCTGGCCGGTCAGACGCTCGCGCAGCAGCAGCGCGAGGGCGGCGGGGACCGGCACGGCGTCGGGCCTATCGGCGCGGCTGATGGGGTCGGAGGCGATGCGGGCCATCAGCGCTGCGTCGAGGTTCTCGGCCATGCCGGGATAGGCATTGGCGCCCAGCGCCTCGTAGCGCACGGCCTCCACCGCGTCATAGGCAGCGCGCGCCGAGGGTTCGGACGGGGCGCTGCGCATGTGCAGCTTGTCGTTGTGGTGGCGCAGCTTGAGCGCGAAGCTGTCGGCATAGCCACGCGCCTGCATGGCGGCGGCGCGGGGCAGGCTGCGGCCGGGCATCGGCACGCGGAAGGTGCCGCCGGTCGAACTGGGCGCGTCGGCGGTCCAGTTGACCTCGATCTCCTTTTCCTGCGCGATGGCGCGCGAGGCACCGGCGAGGACGGACTTGAAGCGGTCTGCGGGAGATTCGTCGGACATCCGACCCAGCTAGCGCATGACGGCGCGGGGCTCAAATGCGCGATGCGAGTGGTATCGACGATAACCCTCTCCCGTCATCCCGGCACAGGCCGGGACCCAGCGAACAAAATTGCCGCGAAGCGACGTTTTCAGCTGGGCTGGGCCCCGGCCTGCGCCGGGGTGACGGGAATAGGATTGGAAAGGGAGTCCTCAGATCGACTGGCCGGTCTTCGCCCAGTCGGCCATGAAGCCTTCGATGCCCTTGTCGGTGAGGACATGCTTGAACAGGCCCTTGATGACGGCGGGCGGCGCGGTCATCACGTCGGCGCCGATCTTGGCGCACTGCAGGACGTGGACGCCGTGGCGGATCGAGGCGGCAAGGATCTGCGTCTCGTAGGCGTAGTTGTCGTAGATCAGGCGAATGTCGCTGATGAGGTCGATGCCGTCGAAGCCGTTGTCGTCGTGGCGGCCGATGAAGGGCGAGATGAAGGTCGCGCCGGCCTTGGCGGCGAGCAGCGCCTGGTTGGCCGAGAAGCACAGCGTCACGTTGACCATGGTGCCTTCGCCCGTCAGCGCCTTGCAGGTCTTGAGGCCGTCGATGGTGAGCGGCACCTTGATGCAGACGTTGTCGGCGATCTTGCGCAGCACTTCAGCCTCGCGCATCATGCCGGCATGGTCGAGCGCGACCACTTCGGCGCTGACCGGGCCATCGACGATGCCGCAGATCTCACGGGTGACTTCCATGAAGTCGCGGCCCGACTTGGCGATGAGCGAGGGGTTGGTGGTCACGCCGTCGAGCAGGCCGGTGTCGGCAAGCTCCTTGATGTCGGCGATTTCGGCGGTGTCGACGAAGAACTTCATGGCGCTGTGATCCTGCAGGGCCGGTTATACCGGCGATTCTGGCCGCCCCTATAGGGAATGCCTGCCTGCCCGGCTAGCGGGGGATGTCCCCAAGTCGTCCCCGGGCGGGCCGGGGACGACGTTCGCCTCCGGTCCGCTACCGCAGCTTGAGCGCGGCGATCAGTGCGGGATCGTTGGTGGTCTCCGGATTCTGCCGGATCTCGCCTTCCTGCGCGCCGATTTCGTACCAGATGGCATTGTCGGCCTCCAGCGCGAGGGCATGGGCGGCATCGTTCACGTTCACGCCGGTGAGCGCCGAAATCGCCTGGTTGACGAGCGGATCGTCGGTCGCCTGCATCACCCGGCTCAGTTCCGGGATCATGGCGTTGACCAGCGAGGCGCCCATCGACTGGCGCAGGAACGTGGTCGCGGCGGTATTGCCGCCGCGCAGCAGCGCCAGCGCATCGCTGACCGTCAGGCCGCGCACGGCATCGTAGACCAGCGGCGCGGCAACCCGGGCGCCGTCCTCGGCGATGATGTTGAGTTCGTGCTGCAGCTTCTCGCGGAACAGCGGGGACTTGAGGACCTTGGCCACTTTCGAGCCCGGCTTGCCGAACAGGACCGGCAGGTCGATCCGCGCCACCGTGCTGTCCCAGAACCCGTCGGGCTGGGTGAGCCGCGCGAAGGCCCGCTGGCTGGAGACCATCAGCAGGCGTTCGATCAGATCCGTCGGCGTCGGCTTGCCAAGGGTCGATCCGATGGTGGTGCAGCCCGGCAGCGCCAGCAAGACACCCGTGGCGAAGATGCCGGCCAGGACCGTGCGCCGCTCGAAACCGCCTTCAAATGCCTCATTCATGCCCGATCCCCAACTCCGCATCGTCAACTCCTTCACGAGCCATTCCGCCAGTGCCTATATGGGCACCAGATGAAACGTGTCCGACTCCTCGTCTTCAACGCCGCCCTCGGCGTCCTCGACTATCGCGTACCGGAGGGGATGACGATCGAATTCGGATCGATCGTCGTCGCGCCGCTCGGCCCGCGCCAGGTGCTCGGCATAGTCTGGGAACCTGAACGCCTGGGCGGGCAGGAAGTGCCTGATTCGAAACTGCGCCCCCTGCTGGACGTCATGCCCGCTCCCCCCATTCCGGAGCGATTGCGCCGGCTGATCGAGTGGACCGCCGAATACTACTGCGCCTCGCTGTCGTCCGTGGCGCGCATGGCGCTTGGCAGCATGGCGGCGTTGCGTGGCGGCGGGACCACCACCGAATACCGCCTGACCGGCGCCGAACCCGTGCGCCTCACCCCCCAGCGCGCCGCCGCGCTCGACGCCCTGCAGCACGAGCAGGCCTCGATCCGCGAACTGGCGGAACTCGCCAGCGTGTCCGAAGGCGTACTGCGCGGGATGGTCGGCGCCGGACTGCTGGAGCCGGTGACGGTGGATCTCGACCGGCCCTACCCCCCTGCCCGCCCCGATTTCGCCGCGCCCGATCTCAGCACCGACCAGCAAGCCGCCGCCGACATCTTCGTGGGCGCCGTGCAGGACGAGAAGTTCGCCCCGTTCCTGCTCGACGGGGTCACCGGCTCGGGCAAGACCGAGGTCTATTTCGAGGCGGTGGCGGAGGCGCTGGGACGCGGCCGGCAGGTGCTCGTGCTCCTGCCCGAGATCGCGCTGACGGAAAATTTCCTGCGCCGCTTCGAGCACCGGTTCGGAGTGCCGCCGATCCTGTGGCACTCCTCGCTGAAGTCGAGCGAGCGGCGCCGGGCATGGCGTTCGATCGTCCTGGGTGCGGCCCAGGTCGTCGTAGGTGCGCGCTCGGCCCTGTTCCTGCCATACGCGAACCTCGGGCTCATCGTGGTCGACGAGGCGCACGAAATCTCGTTCAAGCAGGACGACGGGGTACGCTACAACGCCCGCGACGTGGCGGTAATGCGCGCCAAGTTCGAAGGAATCCCGGTGGTTCTGGCCAGCGCCACCCCGGCGCTGGAATCGATGCAACTCGCCGAAGCCGGGGTCTACCGCAAGATCGAGCTTCCGAGCCGCTTCGGCGGGGCGCAACTGCCTGACATCAAGATTCTCGACTTGCGCAAGGAGGTGCCCGAACGCGGCCGCTGGCTCGCCCCGCCGCTGGTCGAGGCGATGAAGGAGCGGCTGGCGAAGGGCGAGCAGTCGCTGCTGTTCCTCAACCGCCGCGGCTATGCTCCGCTGACGCTGTGCCGCCATTGCGGCTTCCGCTTCCAGTGCCCCAATTGCACCGCCTGGCTGGTGGAGCACAGGTTCAGCAAGCGCCTCGCCTGCCACCACTGCGGCCATGAAGTGCCCGTGCCCGAGGCCTGCCCCGAATGCGGCACCGGCGACTGCCTCGTCGCCTGCGGCCCCGGCGTGGAGCGCATTGCCGACGAAGTGGCGGAAATCCTGCCCGAGGCGCGCACCGCCCTCGTCACCTCCGACACGATGAACAGTCCCGAGGCGATCGGCGAATTCGTCGCCATGGCCGAGGGCCGCGCGATCGACGTCATCATCGGCACCCAGCTCGTCACCAAGGGTTACCACTTCCCGGAACTGACGCTCGTGGGCGTGGTGGACGCCGACCTCGGCCTCGAAGGCGGGGACCTGCGCGCGGCAGAGCGGACCTACCAGCAGGTTGCCCAGGTAGCTGGACGCGCGGGACGCGGCGAGAAGCCGGGCGTCGTGCTGATCCAGACCCGCCATCCCGAAGCCTCGGTGATCGAGGCACTCGCGAACGGCGACCGCGACGCCTTCTATGCCGCCGAGACGGAGGCCCGGCGCGATGCGGGGGCGCCGCCGTTCGGGCGTTGGGCCGCGATCATCGTCAGCTCGGAAGACCAGGCCGAGGCGCTCGCTGCAGCGCGCGCCATCGGCGGCACTGCTCCGGATCTGCCCGACATGCTCGTGCTCGGCCCCGCGCCCGCGCCGCTCTCGCTGCTGCGCGGGAGGCACCGGTTCAGGCTGCTGATAAACGCACGGCGCTCGGCCGAACTTCAGAAGGCCTTGCGCGAATGGCTGGAGCCGCTGGAGTTCCCGCGCGGCGTGCGCGTGAACATCGACATCGATCCGTACTCGTTCGTCTGAGGCTCCCCAAATTCGCTTGAGAGCGAGCACCTAGGCGGCGCGCTTCCAGCGCGGCGGCATGAACTCGCCCCGGCGATGGACATAGACCAGCAGCGAAACGCCGGCCAGGCTCGCCACCACCATCGCCACCGCCGACGCCTCCAGCCCGAACGCGCCGCCGGTCAGCCATTCCGGGCCGGCGAGACGCGTCTCCAGCAGGCCATTCGGTGGCTTGCTGCCCGACACCCGGATCGAATAGACCCAGCCCTGCGTGAAATTCCAGGCCATGTGCAGCCCGATCGGAACCCACAGGCGCCGCGTGACCAGATAGGCGCCGCCCAACAGTATTCCCGCCTCGCAGGCGATGGCGAAAGCGGCGAACAGGCTGGCGCCGGGGTTCATGAGATGGGCGAGGCCGAAGAACGCGGAGGTCGCCGCGAGTGCCGCCCACGTGCCGAACATGGCTTCGAGCTGGCGCTGGATGACACCGCGGAAAACGGCCTCCTCGACCATCCCGCTATAGAACGCGACGCCCAGCCAGTACCACAGGTCCCCCTCGCCGCGCACGCGCACGACAGCAAAGCCCCCGAACGCCGCGACCACGCCGGTCGCGAGACTGAACAGCAGGAAACCGGCGAGAATTCCCGCCCCGAGTTCGCGGGCAGCACGCTTGGGCCGAGCGGGCTGGCGCGGCGCGCGCTCCACCCAGCGGCAAAAGGCGTAGTAGCCGAGCAGCCCGCAGATGCCGATGACCAGCCCGCTGACGGCCTGAAGGATCGATGTCCGGTGCATGGGCACCTGCCCGATGGCGATGCTCGCAGCGATCGCGGCGAGCGCCACCATGACGACGCCGATGGGGAGCAATACGAGCGGATGCATGATGAAACGGCGCATCCGCCCCGGCGGCGATACCCGGCCATCCTCAGTCGTGATCGTCGTCATTCGCCGCTTTGATCCCCCTTGCGTTCCCGTTTTAGCAACTCGCGCTTGATTGCATCGCCGTAGGCATAGCCGCCGATGCTTCCGTCGGAGCGCACGACACGATGGCAGGGGATCAGTACGGCGACGTTGTTCGCCCCGTTCGCCGACCCCGCCGCCCGCACCGCGCCCGGCCTGCCGACGGCAGCGGCGATCTGCGCGTAGCTGCGCGTCTCGCCCGTGGGAATGCGCTGCAATTCGCGCCAGACCGCTTCCTGGAATGCCGTGCCCTGCACATCCAGCGGAATGTTCTGAGACATGCCCGGCTGTTCCACCGCACCGAGGACCTTCGCCAGCAACGCCGCGAAATCCTCGCCTCCCTCCAGCAGTTCCGCATTGGGGAAGCGCGCCTGGAGATCCTCCCGCCCCTCGGCGAAGGACAGCCGACATACGCCTTTGTCCGTTGCAGCGACGAGCATGTCGCCAAGGCTGGTGGGCACCACGGCCCAGCGGATGGTCACGCCGCGCCCGCCGTCGCGCCAGGCGGAAGGCGTCATGCCGAGCCGCGCCCGGCTGGCCTCGTAGAAGCGCGAGGGTGCGCCGTAGCCGGCCTCGTATATCGCCTCGGTCACGCTGGTCCCGCCCGTCAGCGCCTCGCCGGCCTTGCCGATGCGCCGCGCGCGGACATACTCGGCGGGCGACAGGCCGACTGCGCGCTTGAATACGCGCTGGAAATGCGTGGGACTGTAGCCGACGGCCTCGGCCAGTTGCGCCAGCGACGGGACCTGCTCGACGTCGACCAAGGCTTCTAGCGCGCGGCCCACCGCTTCCTCGTCGCGCGCGACATCGCCGGGACGGCAGCGAAGGCAGGCCCTGAGCCCCGCCGCCTCGGCCGCTTCCGGCCGCTCGAAGAAGCGCACGTTCTCGCGCCGGGGGTGGCGGGCCGAGCACGACGGGCGGCAGTATATCCCCGTCGAGAACACGCCGGTGAAGAAGCGGCCGTCGAAGGACTTGTCGCGAGCAAGCACGGCTTGCCACGCCCGGTCGTCGGTCAGTTCCATTCCTGCGAGGTTCACGCCCCTTCTCCATGACGCTCGATGCGCGCCGCGAAGCAACCATAGGCCGCATTGTGCGCGTGGATGCAAGCCACCAGCGGATCGGCGAACAGCGAACGGATCGCCGCGTCCTGCTCGTCCGGCCCGGCCAGGCTGGCCGCATGGAGCATTCCCTCGGCATCGAAGCCGCGCAGCGAGAGCGTCCGTCCGGCGAACACCGGCGGCAGGGAATCGACCAGGGGTTCGGCCTCCTCGCCGTGCTCCCGTATATATATCGCATAGGCGCTACGGTACGGATTGGCGACGTCATGGCTGGTGAAATTCAGCAGGATCAGGCTCTCGCCCGTGGGCGCATCGTCGAGCGTCAGGCGACACGGGAAGCCGCGATCTGCGTCGGCGATCACTCGTCTCGCGCCCCGTTCGCCAAGTTCTTCTGCGGTCCGGCCGAAATAGTCGGCGAAGGCGGAGCGGGGCAGGCCGGCGATTCGATAGGTCATTGGGGAAACTCCTTTGCGTATTCGCCCGATGCATTGGACGAGCCTGCCAGCGACCGCTTCCCGCCCGTTGCTTTTAAACCGAACACCTGACCTTTGTCCCCGGTCGCCAAGCGGCACCTTGCATCGTAACAGTATCGTCGCTATGCGCGCCCCGTCTGCGGGCCGGGGGAGCACGCTGTCGCATTGCGCCCCCAAGTGCCCAGCCCAACCGATGTAAGGATAGGACGCGCGTGGAGAATTCCGGGGGCATCAAGGCCAGCTTGCAAGGACGCTACGCTTCGGCGCTGTTTGATCTTGCTAGCGAAAATGGCACCGTTTCGGCGGTGGAGACCGACCTCGATAACATCGGCCAGGCCATCCGCGAAAGCGACGAGTTCGCTGCGCTGATTCGCAATCCGCAGGTCAGCCGCGAAGCTGCCGCCGGGGCGATGGACGGTGTTGCCGGCGTGCTCGGGCTGTCGCAGCTCACCAGGAACTTCCTGGGCGTGCTGGCGGGCAACCGTCGTCTTTCCGCGCTGCCCGAAATCATTCGCGCCTTCGCCTCGATCGCCGCCGCCCAGCGCGGCGAGGCGACCGCCGAAGTCACCTCGGCCCATGCGCTCACCGACGAACAGGTCGAGCAGCTGCGCCAGAAGCTGGAAGCGCGCGAAGGCCGCTCCGTCAAGATCAGGACCAGCGTCGACCCGGAACTGCTCGGTGGCCTCGTCGTCACCATCGGTTCCAAGCGCATCGACAGCTCGATCCGCACCCGTCTCAATTCGCTCGCCCAGGCCATGAAGGGCTAAGAAAGGCAGAACAATGGATATCCGCGCAGCAGAAATCTCGAAGGTCATCAAGGACCAG
>DATKFS010000235.1:0-12578 GCA_035511275.1 Novosphingobium sp. | reverse complement strand
GAAATAAAAGTGTGACGCCCGGATGACCACCTGAAACGATGAACACCCGGGCGACACTGCGCATCTTACCAGCGGTAGTGCGAGAAGGCGCGGTTCGCGTCCGCCATGCGGTGCGTGTCTTCGCGCTTCTTGACCGCGTTGCCGCGGTTGTTCGCGGCGTCGAGCAGCTCGCCCGAGAGGCGCGCGGCCATGGTGGTCTCGGGACGGTTGCGCGCGGCGCCGATCAGCCAGCGGATGGCGAGGGCCTGCGAACGCTCGGGACGCACTTCGACGGGGACCTGGTAGGTCGCACCGCCGACGCGGCGCGAACGCACTTCGATCTGCGGCTTCACGTTGTTCAGGGCATCGTGGAACAGCTGGACCGGGTCGGTCTTGGCGCGGGTTTCCATGGTTTCCATGGCACCGTAGACGATCTGCTCGGCGACTGACTTCTTGCCGTCGTACATGAGGTTGTTCATGAACTTGGACAGGATGAGATCCCCGAACTTGGGATCGGGCAGGATTTCCCGCTTCTCGGGACGACGACGACGTGACATTTTTGTAACTCCAAAAGGTCCGGAGCGTAGCGGAGGTCTTCAGACGTCATCCCAGCGAAAGCTGGGACCGCTGGCCTCACTGGGCGCTCGGCAGGTTTCTTGTCTTCAAGGTCGCGTTAGGCTGCCAGCGGTCCCAGCTTTCGCTGGGATGACGGGTGCCCCGCCGCGAGCCTTGAGACCAGCTTACTTCGGACGCTTGGCGCCGTACTTCGAGCGCGACTGCTTGCGATCCTTGACGCCCTGCGTGTCGAGCACGCCGCGCAGGATGTGGTAGCGCACGCCGGGAAGATCGCGGACGCGGCCGCCGCGGATGAGCACGACCGAGTGCTCCTGCAGGTTGTGGCCTTCACCCGGGATGTACGAGATGACTTCGCGGCTGTTGGTCAGGCGGACCTTGGCGACCTTGCGAAGCGCCGAGTTCGGCTTCTTCGGGGTCGTGGTGTACACGCGGGTGCAGACGCCGCGCTTCTGGGGGTTCTGCTCCATCGCAGGGACCTTCGACTTGGCCTTCTGCGGTTCGCGACCCTTGCGGATCAGCTGGTTGATAGTGGGCATCTATACTCTTCTTTCAAATTGGGAGTGCGATGGATGCGCGCCGAAACGGGATCGGCGCGGACCTATCGCACCCCGGCCTGGGACCGGGCCGGCAAGCCTTGCGAAAGGAAGAGTGAGAGGGTTCACGAACGAACGGGAAGAACTGCGCCGCCCCGTCATCCCGGCGAAGGCCGGGACCCAGTGAGCATGGCGCAACCTTCGCAGGTCGCCCATGAGCCGAAAAACACTCCACCCGGCGCGAGGCGCTGCCGGATTACTCTGCCACCCGGACCGCCCTTCCCCGAATCGGAAGAAGGAACCCGTCTCCCCGAGGGGCCGGCAACGGCGAAACCGCTGCAAACCCTGAGGAAACCGCCGGAACGGCAATGTTCAGCTCTATGTTGTCCACCGCGAGCAGACCCGCGAGGGATGCGGGCCTTTAGGGGATTGGGGGGCGGGGGTCAAGCGGACTAAGATCGCGGCGACATTGCAAATGTCATTGGCACTTATTCGTCGCACCGCTAATCTTGTCAGTATGGACAGAGCTGAACTTACCGCCGCCCACACAACGCTTATAGGCTTCACCAAAAGGGCCGAGAAAGCGACCGACGACAGCCTCGTAGCCACATTTGTAGATTCTGCGCCGCTCTTCACTCTACTTTCTACAGAAAATAACCAAGTGATTTACGGGCGCCGCGGTACCGGCAAAACGCATGCTCTCAAAGTTCTAGCCGAGCACGTAGAGCGAAATGAAGAAGAAGTTGCGCTATTTATAGATATGCGCACGGTTGGTTCAAACGGATCAATTTATTCTGATCAATCACGTAGCATGGCAGAACGGGCATCTACGCTTTTGACAGATGTTTTAACCGGCCTGTTAAACGAGTTTTACAGCATATCTATCGGCACAATTGAAAGCCACCCCAATCCAGAAGAAGTGACACAACGTCTTGACGCACTGCAATCCGCGATCTCCACGGTCAAAATAACTGGCGAAGTCACCCAACAGCAGACTGACGAAACGAAAGCCGCCGAAGGGTCTAGCATTCAAGGCGGGGGCAAAATACTGCCCGCAATAGGTTTTCAGGCATCTGGCAGCCGAAACTCATCTACGCAGAATTTTGAAAACCGCGTAGTTACACGCAAAGGCAGCGAAATTGTTCACCTCATGTTTGGCCCGATCTCAGGTGCGATATCGGACCTAATTCGGATTCTCGGAAAATCGAGAGTTTGGGTTCTGGTAGATGAATGGAGCGAGGTTCCAGTCGACCTCCAGCCTTATCTGGCAGACTTATTTCGACGCACACTTCTTCCTATTGATTCGATCACCGTCAAGATTGCCGCCATAGAACACAGAACTAACTTCGCAATTATGCGAGACCGTGGAGAATATATTGGCTTGGAATTGGGGGCAGACGTCGCAGCCGACCTTAATCTTGACGATTTTCTAGTTTTTGACAACAGTCAGGAAAAATCAGTTGACTTTATAGGAAATCTTATCTTTCGGCATTATTCGACATCTACGACCGAACATCCAGGATTTAAAGGCGTAGATGAGTTTATAGGAAAACTATTCACCCAGCGTCCCGTTTTTGAGGAATTTGTGCGTGCAGTGGAGGGGGTGCCTCGTGACGCGCTTAATTTGATAGCCAAAGTGGTCACCAAAGCATTCGGTCAACAAATAGCGATGGTTCATGTTCGAGCAGGCGCGAGAGACTGGTACGAGCAGGACAAGGCTGCGGTCATTAGAAATGATTCGGCACTCGCGGATTTGCTCCAACACATAATAAGAGAAGTTATTGGAGAACGTAGAGCACGGGCATTCTTGTTTTCCTCGAAATCAAGACATGTAGGTATTGATAGACTGTTCGATTCGCGACTGTTGCATATCCTCAAAAAAAATGTGTCCTCTCATGATCAACCCGGCGAGCGCTTTGATGTCTTTAAAATTGATTACGGCTGTTATGTTGATTTAACCAACACGACTCGCGCCCCTGAAGGGCTTTTTGCTGACGATGAAGGCGCATTTGCTGAAGTTCCAAAAGATGACTATCGCTCTATTCGGCGCGCCATACTCGATACAGAATTGATTTGACCGCAGAAAACAAACCATTTTCCTACACACCCCGACGCTTGATACGCAGGTCCGCCATGGGAACCGTCCATTCCAACGCGGAGTGACCTGCCTTATGTCGCCTTCGGATCGCAACCTGCCCGCACGCCCCGGCCTCGACGACTGGGAGGGGCCGGGGACATGCCCTCCCCCGGCCCCTCCCGCTCGCGGGAGGGGGGATGAAGGCGCGCTTTCGCCTTCGGCGGGCGCGTTGTCCTTGTCGGTGCGGCCTTCGCGGCGCACCTCGCGCGTCGCCTTCTTCGACGAGCCGCCCGAGGACGACGATCCGCTGCTCGGCTTCGCGCCCTATCTCCATGCGATGCCGCGCCGGAACTCGATCACGCCCGAGCGGCAGCGCGCGTTCATCGCCGCGCTCGCCGCCACCGGGATCGTGACGCAGGCGGCGCGCGCCATCGGCGCCAGTCTCGAGGCGCTCTACAAGCTGCGGCACCGCAAGGGCGCGGAAGGGTTCTCGGCCGCGTGGGACATGGCGATCGACCGGGGCATGATGCGGCTGGAGGACTGCGCGCTCGAACGCGCGATCCAGGGCGAGGAGCGGCCGGTGGTGAGCCTGGGCCAGGTCGTCACCACATACGTTCGCCACGACACCGCGCTCATGCTGTTCCTGCTGCGCACCCGCCGCGCCGAGCGCTACGGCCCGAACAGCGGCGTCGATCCGCAACCGGGCTCGCCGGTCTACGAACGCATCCGCGCCGAGATCGAGGCCGAGGTGCCGCTCGACGAGGTCCGCGCCAGCATCCACGAGAAGCTCCGGCAACTGCGCCTCGAGATCGAGGCGCGCCAGAAGCGCGAGGAGTGGGAGGCCTGGGAGGCCCGCCCCGCACCCGAGGACTATTGCTGAGCCCCCTCAGCTATTGGAGCCCTCGAACGGAATCTTCGTCGGCGCGCCGCGACCGCCCATGAAGTTGGCGAGGTTGCGGTGGAGGTTGATGACCTTCTGCTCCTGGTGCGGGTTGGGCAGCGGCCCCCGGAAGCCCGAGGACTTCATGCCCTTCTGCACGAAGGCCATGTTCGAGAAGTCCTGCGCCAGCACCGATCCCCACAGCTCGCCGATGGGGTCGGCGTACGTCCACTGCGTCTCCGGCACCTCGCCTTCCGGGAAGCGTTCGAGGGCGTAGCTTTCGAACACGCACTTGTTCGGGTCGTCGCCATAGGGCCGCACGCGGTAGCACAGCGCGAACGTCACGCCGTGGAGGATGTTCTGGTTGGGGAACAGCCCCCAGGCGAGCCCCGCCTCGGCCATGACGGCGGGCGGGATCTCCGGCCAGGTGACCCCGCGCGCGGCGTCGTCCTTGCGGGCCGAGGCCATCCAGTGGGCGATGACCTCCTGCGCGGGCGTACCCTCGGGCAGCTCGTCGACGAGGCGGCTGGCGGCGTTCACCAGCGTCTCGGTCGAGGCGGAGTAGTTCACCGTCTCGTAGTTCTCCTTGATGAGCTCATACGTCGAGACGCGCGGGTCGTCGCCCTTACCCGCGCGGGTGGTCCCTGAGCTTTCGCTCATCTTGAACTTGTCGTCGCGGGTGTCGTAGCTGGAGACCGAGTGCAGCCCGTACTGCTTGGAAAGCGCATAGTAGTTGCCGTAGGCGAGCAGCTGCGTGTGGGTGCCGGCGACGTGGTAGGGCTCGAGGAAGGCCTCGATCGCGGTCTTCCAGTTGCAGTCGTAGATGGCCCACTGGCGCCACTTGTAGTGCATCTTCTCCAGCTCGAAGTGCGAGAGGATTTCGCCCGCGCGGCCCATCCACTCCGCCAGCGGCACCGCGTCGGGGTCCATGGTGACGTAGATGTAGCCGCCCCAGGTATCGACCTGGACGTCCGAGAGGCAGGTCATCTCCGCCGTCAGCTTGTTCTGCCAGTCCTGCGGGTCGAGGATGTAGGTGTTCTGCCCGTCGAGGTCGAAGGTCCAGCCGTGGAAGCCGCAGATGAAGTTGCGCCGGTTGCTCCCCCGCACGTCGTGGACCTTGCCGGGCAGCATGTCCGGCACTGAGACCAGCTGGCGGCCCCGGTGCGGGCAGACGTTGTGGAACGCCTTGAGCGTGCCGTCGTCTTTCCTGAGCACGATGATCGATTCGTCGGCGACGTCGTAGGTCATCCAGTCGCCGGGATTGGGCAGGTCGCTCTCGCGCTCGACCATCTGCCAGACCTTGGGCCAGAGCTGCGCCTTCTCCTGCGCGAGGTAGTCCTTCGAGAGGAACGCCTCGGTCGGGTAGGTGGCGAGCACTTCCGCGTCCATGTCGGCGGCGGTCAGGCGGCTGGGCTCAAAGGCCTCTGGCTTGGTCATCAGGAATCTCCCTTGGGCACCCCTTCGCGTCCCTTCACGGCGGGGACGTCGAGGCCGGCGCGGCATCGCTATTCAACAGCACTGTCTATTAAGCCATGCCCCCCGAGGTTTCCAGTGCCTCCTATGCGCAACGCCCCGGCGATGCGACCGGCGGCAACGGAGCGCAGGAGAGCGGCCGGCGCGAAACCCCAAAAGCGAAAGGGAGGAGATGCCTTCCGGCATCCCCTCCCCCTGCATTCTTCCGCGAGGGAAGACCCCGCGTCGGTCGACGGTCGATCAGAGGCCGATCACGCCGCCGTCGTTCTTGGTGATGACCACCAGCGCCGAGCGCGGGCGGGTCGTCGCGGTGGCGGTGGTGCCGTCCTGGCCAGCGGGCCAGTGGCCACCCGGCGCGGCGATCGTGCCGCTGTCGCCCGGATGCTGGACGCCGACGAACATCGTGCGACCGTCCGGCGTGGTGTCGATGCCGGTGATCTCGCAGTCCACCGGACCGACGAGGAAGCGGCGCAGGTTGGCGGCAGTGGCCTTGGTGCCCACGATCGTCGCCTGGGTGTTGCCGCCGCCGTTGTCGATGGTGGGCTTGCTGCCGTCACCGACGTGGCCCGGCAAGGCCGCGAGCAGCATGCAGTTGGTGCGATCGGTCATCGCGCCGTCGTCGGTCTCGATCCACAGCAGCGGATTGATCTGGCCGCCGACGTTGGTCGCACGCGAGAAGAACGCGCCGTCCGGGCTGGAGAAGTCGTTCGCCGGGGTGAGGCCCGAGACGTTGACGTTGGGGTTGGTCGGGTAGTCGGTGGAGTCGACGCCGAACATGTAGATGTCCCACTTGAACGTCAGCGCGCTGGTGGTGTCGCCATCCTCGCGCAGGCGCACGATGTGGCCGTTGGGATTGTTGGCGCTGCCGGTGCCCGGGTTGTTCTGGTAGGCGCGCGGGTTGGCGGCGTTGGTGGTGGTGGCGGTACGGCCGCTGTTGTTGGTGAGGGTGAGATAGATCTCGCCGGTCACCGGGTTGCCGGTGGTCCACTCGGGGCGGTCCATCGGGGTCGCGCCGACGGCGTCACCGGCGAAGCGGGTGTTGACGCAGATGTCGGCCTGGTCGGCGAAGGTGTAGCCGTCCGGGTAGCTGCTGCTGGCGGCGCGCGGCGGGACCTGGCCGAAGACCAGCGGCTTCCACGTGCCGGTGCCGTCGGCGTTGAACACGGCGGCGTAGAGGATGCCGTTGTCCATGTACTTGTCGCCGATCGCGAGGCGGTCGGCGGCGCTGGCGTCGGCGGCGGCCCAGGTCGCGGTGGAGACGAACTTGTAGAGGTATTCGCCGCCCGAGTCGTCGCCCATGTAGAAGCCGACCTTCTGGTTCGCGGCGATGCGAACGAAGGCGCCTTCATGGCCGAAGCGGCCCAGCGCGGTGCGCTTGCGCGGGGTCGAGGCGGGGTTGTACGGGTCGATCTCGACCACCCAGCCCATCTGGTTCGGCTCGTAGCGGAAGTCGTCGGCAGACGTCGCGGTGGCGCTGCTGATCGTGGCGTTCCAGCGCGTGATCGCGGTGTTGGTGGTGGCCGCGCTCGACCACGAGTAGCTGCCCGAGCGGCTGGTCACGCCGTTGCGGCGCAGCGAAGCCAGTTCGCGCGGCGTGCGCAGCGCGTCGTCGGCGACGTCGCGACGGAAGTAACCCGCGTAGTTTTCCTCGCAGGTGAGGTAGGTGTTCCAGCCGGTCATGCCGTTGGCGCAGTTGTTGATGGTGCCACGGCCCTTGGTGCCCTCGGGCGAGTACTGCGTGCGCAGCATGGCCGAACCGGCCGCCGGACCACGGAATTCCATCGGCGTGAACGGCGTGATGCGGCGGTTGAGGGTGCTGTCCTGCTTGTAGCCCCACTTGCGGCCGCCGGCGTCGCGGTACTCGACGATCGAGACGCCGTGGCAGTTCATTTCCTTGACGACTTCGGCCTCGACGCGCGCGCCGGTCGAGGGCGCACCGGCGTGCAGGTACTTCTGCGTGATGTTCTCGTGGTTCTGCACGAGCAGGCCACGGGTCGAGCTGCCCTGCTCCACGCCGCCGGCAGCCGACAGGCCGAAGTAGACGAGGCCGTCGTGGTGGTCGCCCACGCGCTTGTCGTAGTCGGCGTCGGTGCCGTCGTTCTTGTAGGCGGCCAGACCGGCGGCGAGCGGGTCGCCAAGGCGGGTCACGACGGTGACGGTGTAGCCGCTCGGCACGACGACGGTGTCGGCGAGGCTATGCGCGACGGCGGTGAAGCCGAGCACGGCGGGCGAGACGCGCACGGTGGTGGTGGCGCTGGTGGTCTCGCCGTAGGCCGAGGTCGCGGTGTAGGCGAAGGTCAGGTCGGTCGCGGCGGCGACGGCCGGGGCGATGAAGGTGACGGTGCCGGTCGTGGCCGACAGCGTGACAATCGGGCCGGCGGTCTGGGTCCAGGACGGGACGGTGTTGCCCAGCGTGCCCGAGGCCGAGCCGGACAGCGTGACGACGCGGCCGGTGCTGGTCGCGGCATTCTCGCCCGCCGAGACGGTGACGCCGCCCAGGTTGCCGCCGTTGCTGTCGTCGTCGCCGCAGGCCGCGAGGAGGCTCGTGCCCATGAAGGCCATCGTCGTGGCGCCCGCACCGCGGAACATCGCCTGGCGGCGCGAATAGCGCTCGGCAGCCATGCTCTCGAGCGTGCGCTGGGTGGAATCGTTCGTATCGACTTCACCGTCCGTATAGAAGGTGGAAGGATTGATTTCAGTCATGGTGTCGCCCCTGTTGTTGGTCGCGAGGGCGACAGCTAGGGGCGGTTCATGACAACAACACGCAAGTTTGATGGCAGATCGATTGCTTAATTCTGACAGTAATTCGACGGCGCTCGCGAACGTCTCGTCGAATCCGCCGTTTACCGCGAGATACTTCGGGGGCTGTTACAATCCGGCAATATGACGAGCGAAGTATAGCCTCGATTTCGGGTCAGACTTCGCGCGGATAGACCTCGCCCAGCACGCGGCGGAAGTGGCCTTCGACCTGGTCGTTGCAGGCGCAGGCGCGGTCCCTCAGGCCCTCGCGGTCGAGCACCTCGATGCCGCCGCGCCGGGTGCGGACCATGCCGTCGCGCTTGAAGCGCTGCAGCACGCGGCTGGCGTAGCTGCGGCCGATGCCCATCATCGAGGCGAGCTGTTCCTGGGTCATGGTCACGTCGTTGCGGCCGATGCGGTCGACGGCGGCGGACAGCCACTTGGCGGCGCGCTGCTCGATGGTGTGGACGGCGTTGCAGGCGATCGACTGGAAGACCTGCGCCATCACGCAGTCGGCATAGCGCGCGAACAGGTTGGCGATCGCCGGCGAGCGTTCCTTGGCGGCTTCGAGGTCGCGCATGGCGATGCGCAGGAACACGCCCTCGTGCAGCACGTTGGCGCGGGCGTAGGATGGCAGCGAGCCCTGGCTGACGATCCCGCCCAGCGCACCTTCCCGCCCGACGAGGATCGTCTCCACCGCCATGCCGTCGTCCATCTCCACGAAGTAGGAACTCATCGCGCCCTCGGTCGGGAAGTAGCAGTAATCGACGCTGTCGCCGGGGTGGTAGATGATCTCGCCGGACTTGAGGCGGCACTCTCCCAGCTTCGGCTCCAGCAGCGCAAGGTCGTCCTGCCGCAGCGCCGAGATGAGGTCGTTGCCGACGATCGCGGCGGCCGAGACCGGACTGGTTTGCGGGATTGTGCTCATGAATCGTCCTCGACGCGGCTGGTCCGCCCCCGGGACCATCCGCATGACAACTGTCGGAACCCGGTGCGGTTCCCCCTCGGTAAGAGCAAAAGTGGACAGACGCGGTGTCCTGTGGATGCTATGCGATATCATTGTGTTACTGAGGAACATTCCCGATGGGGACGTGTTCCGCAGGCCGGGCGCTCCATTCGGCTCGCTATGAAAACGTGCAAAAGGCTTCTAAGCGGACAACCATGCAATCCGATGCCGCATCCCCCAAGCCCGACCTGCTGAGCCAGCTTCGCGAGGCCACCGGACCCTCGCACGAGCGCCTCGACGCCTCCTTCGGCTCGCTGGACCTGGCACGCCGCCACGACCTTGCCCGCTTCCTCGCCGCCCATGCCATCGGGCTGGCGCCGCTGTTTCCCGTGTTTCGCGCCTTCGTCGAGGGCGAGCTGGGGCTGTCGTGCCCGGACTATCCGGCGATGCTGGCCGAGGATCTCGCCGCGCTCGGCGTCGATGCGCAGGCGCTGCCGGTACTCGACGTTCCCGCAGCGATCGCCCCGCCCGAAGCGGCGGCGGGCGTCGGCTACGTGATCTGCGGCTCTCGCCTCGGCCTCGCGATGATCCGCCAGCGCGGGTACTGGGGCGAGGCCGAGGGCTTCCGCTCCGCCTACATGACCGACGGCCGGGGCCACGAGGCCTGGAAGGCACTGGTCCCGCACTTGCGCGGCCGGGCGCCCGCGGACGCCACCACGCCGCGCGACGCCGCACTGGCCGCGTTCGACACCTTCTCCGCCGCCTTTGCCGCAAGTGCCGGAGTGAGGCAGCCCGCGGATGGCTGACGGCCTGCCCATGTCTCAGGTCGATCTCACCACCTGCGATCTCGAACCCATCCACGTCATAGGCCGCATCCAGAGCTTCGGCTGGCTCATATCGTTTTCCAGCGACTGGATCATCAACCACGTCTCGCTGAACTGCAGCGAACTGTTCGGCCGCGAGGCGCGCGACATGGTGGGCCTTTCGGCCACCGAGTTCCTGTCTCCCAGCGCCCTCCACGACATCCGCACCCGCCTGCAGATCCTTGGCGGCGCGGATGCGGTGGAGCGGATCTTCGAGATCGACATCGTCGGCGATGGTCGCGGCTACGACGTCGCGGTCCACGCCTCCGGCCGCTCCTTCGTGCTGGAGATAGAGCCGCACGAGGCCGGCAAGCGCCGCGACTTCGTGTCCTACGTCCGCCCGATGATCGAGCGGCTGCGCCAGTCGCCGAGCATCGAGCAGCTGTGCTCCAGCGCCGCGCGCCACTTGCGCGGGCTCACCGGGTTCGACCGCGTGATGGTCTACCGCTTCGCCGCCGACGGCGCGGGCGAGGTCATCGCCGAGAGCCTGAACGGCATGGTCGACAGCTTCAAGGGGCAGCATTTCCCCGCCTCGGACATCCCCGCCCAGGCGCGCCGGCTCTACACCCGCAACATGCTGCGGATCATCAGCGACGTCGACGACCCGACGGTGCCGGTCCATCCGGCCACCGGCCCCAACGGCGACCCGCTCGACCTGTCGATGTCGGGCCTGCGCGCGGTCTCGCCGATCCACATCGAATACTTGCGCAACATGGGCATCAAGGCCTCGATGTCGGTCTCGATCATGCGCCGGGGCAAGCTGTGGGGGCTAATGGCCTGCCACCACTACTCGCCGCTGGTGCTGTCCTATTCCGTGCGCACCGCCGCCGAACTGTTCGGCGAATTCTTCTCCTACCTGCTGGAGCAGAAGGAGACCGATTTCTCGATGGCGAAGCGCGCGGAATCGATGCGCCTCCACGACGAGATCATGGCCCGCGTCGCCGGCGGCGGCTCGCTGCTCGAGGCCTTCGACGAGTTCACCGATTCGATCCGCCACGTCATCCCGTTCGACGGCGTCGTCGGCTGGGTCGACGGGCGCTTCATCGCCCATGGCGCGACGCCCGACGAGGCCTCGTTCGCCAGCCTCGCGCGCTTCCTCAACACCGCCGGCGCCAGCACCGTGTGGTCGACCGACGCGATCGGCACGGTCTACCCCGCCGCCGCCGATTGGGCGGACAAGGCCGCCGGCCTGCTCGCCCTGCCCGTCAGCCGCTCCCCGCGCGACTACATCGTGCTGTTCCGCAAGGAGCAGGTCCGCGAGGTCAAGTGGGCGGGCAATCCCGAGAAGGCGATCGAACTCGGCCCCAACGGCGCCCGCCTGACCCCGCGCAAGAGCTTCGAGATCTGGCGGGAGGAACGGCGCGGCTATTCCCTGCCCTGGACCGACGAGGAAGTCTCGGCGGCGGAATCGCTGCGCATCACCCTGCTCGAAGTGGTCCTGCGCCTGTCCGACGCCGCCCACACCGAGCGCGAGCAGGCGAGCCGCCAGCAGGACATGCTGATCGCCGAGCTGAACCACCGCGTCCGCAACATCCTCAACCTCATCCGCGGGCTGGTGGCGCAGAGCAAGGAAGGCGCGTCCTCTATCGACGAGTTCGCCGAGATCGTCGGCAGCCGCATCCACGCCCTCGCCCGCGCGCACGACCAGGTGACGCGCAAGGACTGGTCGCCCTCCTCGCTCTACGATCTCATCCGGACCGAGACCGAGGCCTACGCCAGCCACAGCATCGACCGCGTGGTGATCGAAGGGCCGGACGCGCTGGTGGCTCCGAGCGCGTTCACCACGCTGGCCCTCGTCATCCACGAACTGACCACCAACTCGTGCAAGTACGGCGCCCTGTCGGATTCGACCGGGACCATCCAGGTCACCCTCAGCCGGGGCGACGACGGCTCGCTGGAGCTGGACTGGCGCGAGGAAGGGGGCCCGCCGGTCAAGACCCCGACCCGGCGCGGCTTCGGCTCCACCATCATCGAGCGCACCATCCCGCACGAACTCGGCGGCTCAGCCTCGGTCGTCTACCCGGTCGAAGGACTGCACGCGCTGTTCCTCGTGCCGGCGGAGCACGTCTCCGGGTTCGAGACGCCCGGCGCCCCGATCCGCGAAGTCGTGGCAGAACCGCCGCAGCCCAGCGAGTTCACCGCCAGCCTCGCCCATGGCACCGCGCTCATCGTCGAGGACAACGTCATCATCGCCATGGAGGCGGAGGACCTGCTGCGTGGCTTCGGCTTCACCGACTGCCGCGTCGCCGGCTCGGTCGCCTCGGCGATGGACGTCATCGAGGGCGCGAACGTCAGCTTCGCGATGCTCGACGTGAACCTCGGCAAGGACAACAGCCTGCCGGTCGCGAAAGCGCTCGACGAGTGCGGCATCCCGTTCATCTTCGCCAGTGGCTACGGCGAACGCTCGCTGCAGAGCGGCGCGTTCCGCAACGTGCCGGTGGTGACCAAGCCCTACGGCGAGCGCGACGTGCGCGCGGCGATCGGGCGGGTGCTGAAGGGGGGGTGAGCGCCC
>DATKFS010000234.1:0-56764 GCA_035511275.1 Novosphingobium sp. | reverse complement strand
TGGTCGGCGCCGAGTGGGATTTCGAGGGCGCGGGCACCTTCGCCGATCCCGCCACCGTCCAGCTCGGCAAGGACGGCGTCGCCTCGATCAAGGCCGACCATGCCTTCGCCCGGCCCGGAACCTACTTCGTGGGCCTTCGCGTGACCGCGCAGCGCGAGGGGGAGGTGGGCACGCCCTACGCCCGGATCATGAACCTCGGGCGCGTGCGGGTGGTCGTGAAGTAAGGGAAAGGCAAAGGGGCTTCGGGGGTGACCCCGAAGCCCCTGCCATACTTCCGGACGCGCTGCGGTCCGGCTGCGCTCAGAAGGTCTTCTTCACCCCGAACTGCACGATGCGGCCGATGGAGAAGGCCGAGCCCTGCGTCGTGTCGTAACCGGTGCTGGTGGCGCTGCGGAACTCCGGCGGATCACTGTCGAACAGGTTCTGGACGTTCAGCGTGAACGAGAGGTTGTTCGCCAGTGCGGACTCGGAATTGAGGTCGTACTTGAAGAACAGGTTGAACGCGTCGAACGCGGAGACCTTGGTCTGGCCGAACTCGACGGTGCCGCGCTTGTAGCCGGCCGTGTGGTTCCAGACGACCTGCGCGCGCAGGTTGCCAATCGTGGTGCCCAGGGTGCCCTGGATGCGGAACCGGGGCGTGTTGAAAGCCAGATCGTCGGCGACCGGCAGGGACGGCAGCGCCTGCGACTTCTGCGACAGGCGGTAATTGCCCGATGCCCCGGCGTCGAACGAGGCGAAGCTGGTGTCGAGCACGTAGTTGGCGCTGAAGTCGATGCCGTCCAGCTTGGCGGTGCCGAGGTTCCTCGCCCGCGTGTCCAGCGTCACCAGCACCGGCGAGGTGACGCCGCCGGCCGAGATGATCGCCTGGCCCGTGGAAGTTGGGTTGGCGACGGTGAAGTTGAAGTTGGCCGGGTTGAACTGCGTGAGATAGGCCGCCAGTTCCTGCCCGCTCGGCCGCACGGCGTAGAGCTGGGGGAAGTTGGCGTAGTAGTCGGTCAGGTCGGCGCCGGTCACCGGGCGTCCGATCGTGCCAGAAAGGTCGATGTTGTAGTAGCTCGCGTTGAGCGTCAGGCCGGGCACGAACGGCGGTTCGATCTCGGCGCCGATGGACCAGTTCGTCGCCTTCTGCGGCTGCAGGCCGGGCGCGGTGCCGGACACGAAGAGGCCGATCTCCCCGGTCGTCGCGATGACGCCGGGAGGCGTGCGCAGGAACGCCGCCGGTACGGTCGCGACGGCGGAGGCGAGCACGCCCAGCTGGTCGACCGGCGACGGCGCGGTGAACGACTTGCCCCAGTTGCCGCGGATCGCGATCCATTCGACCGGACGCAGGGTGGCGGCGAACTTCGGATTGAAGGTGTCGCCAAAGTCGCTGTACTTGTCGTAGCGTCCGGATGCGGACAGCGTCAGTTCGTTGATGAACGACATCTCGTTGCCGCTGCCGACGATGGGCACCTGAAGCTCGCCGAAGACGGAATCGACCTTCTGGGTGTAGGCGGTGGGGTTCTGGAACAGGTACGTGGTGGCGTTGGTGGTGCGGCGCTGGAAGTTGTCCTGCATGTGCTCGTACCCGATCGCGGCGCGGACCGAACCGCCCGGAAGCGCGAACAGCGGGCCGTTGGCGATGGCGCGGTAGTCGTACAGCTCGTTGCGGCCCACGCCTTGCGCATAGCGCAGCAGGCCCGCCGCCGTGGTCGCGCTCGTGGCGCCGACGTTATAGGGGTTGAGCGCGCCCGATGCGAGCGCGGCCGCCTGTGCCGTGGTGCTGATCTGGGCGTTGCTGAAGGATGTCGTGGCGATGCCGTAGCTGAACAGCCCGCTCAGTTCCCAGCCCGAACCGAGTTCGACCGACACGGACGGGGCGACGCGCCATGTCTCGAGGTCGGTCTCCTGCGTGGCGGAGCGGGCGCCGAACAGCGGGCTGTAGTCGAACCGCACGACCTGGGGCTGGCCGCTGTTGGCGTCTCCCGTGGGGCGGTAGAACGGCGATGCCGCCGTCAGCGTGGCCTGCCCGGTCGCGCCGGTGCTCAGCGCGCCCGTTCCCAGCGTCCCGCCGACGGCGTCGATGGCACGGTTCGCATAGAGCGCGGTCACGTCGAAGCGCACCGAGTCCGACACCCGCTGGTTGAGCCGGGCGAACACTGTGTGGAGCGTGGAGGTCGGGTAGATCGCCACCGTGTCCGAGAAATCGCAGACGTTGGGGCCGCCGGCGGCGAGGCCCGACCCGGCAGGCACGTAAGTGGCTGATCCGATGGACACGTTGGGCGTGGCGCAATTGCGGCCGGTGGGAACGCCGGTGTCCCAGTTGATCTGCTTCACCCAGTCGCGGTCGGAACCGTAGACGCTGTCGTGGTGCGAATAGCCGTAGGCGACGTAGAACCCGCCCGAACCCCAGTCCTTGCCGGCCAGCGCGCTGGCCTCGATCGACTGGTAGTCGTCGCCGAGGCCGTAGCGGGCGTCGACCTGGACGCCGTTGAACCGGTCGCGGGTGACGAAGTTGATGACGCCGCCGAGTGCGTCCGAACCGTAGACCGCCGAACCGCCGTCGGTCATGGCCTCCACGCGGGCGATGACGCCGGGCGCGATGATGTCGGGATCGACGGCGACCTGCTGGATGCCCGCGCCGACCACGCGCTGCCCGTCGAACAGGACGAGCGTCTGCGCGCCGCCGCTGGTGTTCGCGCCGGGCAGGTTGCGCAGGTTCGGACGGTTGATCGGGTTGGACGCGTTGGCGCCCGGCTGGGGCGAGATACCGGCGGGCAGGGCGTTGAAGAAGTTGCCCACCTGCGGGACGGAGCCGAGCACCTGGCTGGTGGTCGCCGCGCCCGTCGCGGTGATCTGCTCGCTGGTCACGCCGATGACGTTGTTGCCCGCGGGCGCGATGCCGCGGATCAGCGTTCCGGTGACGACGATCGGCTCCGACGTGATCTGGTCGGTGCCGGTGTCCTCGGGCGGAGTCGGCGTTTCCTGTGCCGCCGCCATGCCCGGAACCAGTGCGATCGCGGCGACGCCGAGCGCAAGGCGCCAGCTGGCGCGCTTCGTGTAGAAGTTCTTCATAATCATCCTCCCTCTGTTGATTAGGCAACCATCGCCGCCGGTTCTCTCGACCGATCGGCGAAACTCGAAACGTCAGGTCTGCATGGCCGGCCTTTCGACCGCCGGACGGGGCGGCTCGCTGCGGCACGGGGCCTGATTCATGGAGAAGTGCGCGGTCACGTCCGGGCGGCCGTCAGCGGGCGCGCCGAACGTCGTCGAGCGCGGCCGGAACCGTCCTTGCGTCGTGATAGGGATGGGCCTTGGCCATTACCTGCTCCTCCTCCTCGCGCGGGCCGTGCGGGAACAAGGGTAACCCCTTTATGCCGCCGGCTCGTCGTCTGCCGCCATAGTCGCGCAAATAGGGTGCTCTTGGCTTGACCTATGCGGACAAAATTTACGTGCTGCGCCGAAGCGGGCGGACGCTGCGCAATTGGGTGGGGGACTGGCCGAACCACCGGCGACAGCTTCGCGAGAAGACCGCCTGCTCGGCGAAGCCCAGCTTTTCGGAAACGCCGCGAAAGTCGAGCCCGGTCTGTTGCAGGTAGTAGAGCGTCAACCCGCGCCGCACGTCGTCCTTGACCTCCTGGAAGCTGGTGCCCTCCTGCTTGAGGCGGCGGCGCAAGGTGCGGTGGTGGATGTTCAGGACGCGCGCCACCTCGCCGCTGTCGCAGTCGCCCCGGGCGAGCCGCCGCATGATGAGGCCGCGCACTTCCGCGGCGAAGGGCGGCCGCTCGCGGGGGAAGTAGGTCTCGATGTAGGCGACGAGGTCACGGTGGAGATCCGCGTCCTGGTCGAGAACGGGGCTGGCAAGGTCCCGGTCGGAAAAGGTGATGCCGTCCACGGGCTCCCCGAAGCGCACGTCGCAGCCGAAATAGCGCCGGTATTCCCCGAGCGGCGACAGCGGCTCGTGCCGGAAATGGATGCTGCGGGCGCGCGCGTAGCCCCCGGTCATCTCCATCGCCTCGAGGTGGCCGATCAGCAGGATCTGCTCGATGGTCTGGATGCGCTCGCCGCTGCTTTCGAAGAGCAGTTCGTGACCCGCGAAGATGTTGCCCTCCGCCGGATGCGGCTGCAGCCAGACCCGCGCGGCGCGACTGTGCGCGCTGATATGCTCGCTGGCGAAGCGCAGGGCGTCGCCGAAGGTCCTGGAATTGCGCATGGTGCGCCCCAGCGGCCCGAAGATCGCGCCGCCGCGCTGCCGCATCGCGAGGCGCATCCCGAAGCTTGGGCAGTCGAGCCGCCGCGCGGCGAGGGCGAGCAGGCGGATGGCATCGGGATAAGTGAGGTCGACCGCGTCGTCGCGGAACTCCTGCGCGCGGATGCCGGCCTGTTCCAGCAGCTCGGCAGGATCGCCGCCCATGGTGGTCACCAGCTCCGGAAAGTGGCGGAGCAGGGGGATATTGAGCTTCGCAAACTCCGCATCGGCGATCAATGGCATCGGCAAGGCTCTCAGCTTTGCGCGCAACATGCGGCGATTGGCGCTTTCGGGGCGCGCGGCGTCCACGGCAGCGCCTTTTGCTGCCCCGTCTGGCCACATTGGTCAAGTCGCCGCCGGATTTCTGCGGCATGAGCGGCGGCAAAGGTCGGGGCAGCGGCAGTCGTGCGTGTCCCGCCACTGGTGCTCAAGGGCCGCAGAAGGCCCGTCGGGAGGGAAGACGATGACTGCATCCGTAACCAAGGCGGCCTCGCTGCTGGCCATTGCGACCGCCACTTGCGCGGTGCCCGCCATGGCGCAGGAGGTCGGCACAGAGGACGTCGCCAACGAGATCATCGTCACCGCGCAGCGCCGCGCGGAAGCCTCGCGCGACGTGCCGATCAGCGTGACGACGCTGGGGCAGGAACAGCTTGCCACCGCCAACGTGCGCCAGCTTTCCGACACCGCCAAGCTCACGCCGGGCCTGCGCTTCGATTCCCAGGGACCGGCCGTGCAGCCGACCATCCGCGGCGTCGGCACCGCGATCACGACCTCCGGCGGCGGCCCCAACGTCGGCATCTACGTCGACGGATTCTTCCAGGCCAACACCTACATGTCGGACTTCGACCTGCTCAACGTCAGCAGCATCCAGGTTCTGAAGGGACCGCAAGGCACGCTGTTCGGCCGCAACACCACCGGCGGCGCCATCATCGTCACCACCGCCGAGCCGAGCACCGAGACGAGCGCGCAGGCCAAGGTCAGCTACGGGCGTTTCAATGCGCTGAAGGCACAGGCCTATGCCACCTACGGCATCAGCGACCGCGTCGCCCTCGACATCGAGGGAATGTACCGTCGCGGCGACGGGTACTTCACCGACATCAGCAACGGCGACGACGAGATCGGCGCCTACGAGAACTGGTCGCTGCGCGTCGGCCTCAAGGCCGAACTGACCGACGACGTCTCGGTGCTGCTGCGCTGGGTCCATGCGGAGACCGACGATCCCACCACCCAGCTGGTCAACGCCTATGTCGACAAGAGCGGCGGCGCCGGTTTCTTCGACAAGGTGTCGCCCGCGGGGCTCGCGATCTACGGCGTCAACAGTTCGAAGGGTCTGCCGCTGGTCGGCTACGGGACGCCGGCTTCCGCCTATGCGACGCGGCCCGGCGAAGTGCTGCTCAACAAGCCGCTCAGCTTCCGCACCAATTCCGATGCGCTGCAGGGCACGATCAACGCCGACCTCGGCTTCGCGGACCTGACCAGCTACACCCAGTACCGCAAGGACCTGTCGCCCTACTACGGCGATCTCGATGCGACCGCGATCCCCGCGTTCAACATCTACGTCGGGGTCGACGACGAGACGTGGAGCCAGGAATTCCTGCTGAACTCCAAGCCCGGCGGGCGGCTGCAGTGGACGGCGGGGCTCAACTACTTCCAGATCCGCGACACCTGGACGATCGGGGCGTCGTTCGGCGGCGCGCCGTTCGCGCCCTTCGGCGGTTCCAGCACCAAGACGACGTCCTATGCGGCATTCCTTGACGCGACCTACGAGGTCAATGACCGGTTCTTCGTGACACTTGGCGGGCGCTATAGCCACGACGTGGTGGGCGATGCCTACTTCACCGCCAACTTCACCACCCCGCTGACCGGCTACACCGGTCCTGATGGCGAGAACGTGCCCTTCACCGGCAACCCGGGCGACCGCATCCCGGTGAACACCCTCAAGAACGACAGCTTCACTCCGCGCGTCGTGCTGCGCTACAAGCCGAGCGAGGATTCGAGCGTCTACGGATCGTTCACGCGCGGCTACAAGGCGGGCATCCTCAACGTCGGCGGCTATTCGCAGCAGCCGGTGAAGCCCGAGAAGATCAACGCCTTCGAGGTCGGCTACAAGTTCGACAACCGCACGCTGCAGGTCGACCTTGCCGGCTTCTACTACGACTACAAGAACCTGCAGGTGTCGAGCTACCAGGACGGCGCGGCGCAGATCCGCAATGCCGCTTCCTCGGAGATCTACGGCCTCGAGGCCCAAGTGCGCTATGCGGTCAGCCGGGACTTCAACCTCAACGGCGGCGTCGCCTGGACCCATGCGCGGTACAAGTCGTTCCCGAATGCGCCGTTCTACGGCTATTGCGACCCCGCCGTCACCGACTTCGCCAACCCGATGAACTGCGCCTATTCGGGCACCCAGAGCCCCGGCGGCATCGTCCAGGCATCGACCGACGCCTCGGGCTACAAGATGCAGCGCGCTCCCGAGTTCACCGGCAATGTCGGCGCCAGCTACGGCCTCGACCTCGGCGGTGGCAGGCTGCTGCTTTCGGGCAACCTCTACTACACCTCCAGCTTCTACTTCGATCCGGAGCAGCAGTTCCGGCAGAACGGCTACGAGGTGCTGAGCCTGCGCGCGCAGTGGACCGATCCGAGCGAGACCTTCACCGTCTCCGCCTTCGGGGACAACGTCACCGGCCGGCGCTATCGCACGCAGGTGCTGTTCAACACGCTGGGCACGGGCTCGGTCTGGAACTCCCCGGTCACCTACGGCGTCGAGGTCGGCGTCAAGTTCCGCTGACGCGGTCCCCGGTCGGCTCGCACCCGCGGCGCCGACCGCCGCTGGACTATGCGCGGAGCAGCCTGCCGCGAGGCGCAAGTAACGGGGCGTCCCCACGGTCCGGACCGGGATGGCGGGGACCCTGGTTTGGGCGCGGGGGCTTCGACAAGCTCAGCCTGAGCGGGTGTGGGGGTTGGCGCCGGCCCGGTTCACCATGAGTTTCGATGCCAGCCCGCCCGGCCCGAGCGGCGCAGCGAGGTCCTAACCCCACCCCCGCTCACCCTGAGCTTGTCGAAGGGTCAGGCCCCCCCTGCCGTCGTCAGTTCAGCCGCCCCGCAGCCGCTCGTAGGCCGCTGCCAGCGGGCGCGGGTCGACCCAGTCGGCGAGGGCGAAGTCCCGTTCCAGGAAGCCGAACAGGCCCAGCGCCTTCTTCTGCCGATCGAACAGCTCCAGCCGCTCGGCGTCGAGCGTGGGGTGGAGGGTCTTGTGGAAGTCGGCGCCGTAGGCCTGCGTCACCGCCTCCACGCTGCCGCGCGTCTCGAACTGGAGCACCTCGTGCACCTTGGCGACGTTCTGGGCGGCCCAGTCGGCGGCGCGCAGGGTGGCGGTGAGGAAGCGGACGAGATAGTCGAAGTGATTGTCGATCAGGCTCTGGTGGACGGTGATGGGCCGCGGCGTGCCGTTGTTCACGCGCGAGGCCTTGTCGGGCAGCGCGTCGAGGTCGATGCCGACGACGACGCCCGCCTCGCGCGCGCCGTCGAGCGCGGAGGCGCCCTTGACGTAGACCGCGTCCACTTCGCCCGCCGCCAGCGCCTCGATCGCCCAGAGCCGGTTGAGGGTGCCGCGCGAATTTGCCTGAGCATCGGGCTGGCTGTCGCGCCCGGCGCCGCCGATGTTGCGGATGGTGCCGTCCACCTCGACGATCTCGACGTCGTCGAAGGTCAGGCCGCCCGCGTGCAGCGCGCCCTTGTAGCCGAGCAGCGACATGCCGCGCCCGATGCTGGTGCCGCGCAGGTGGCTGGGGATGTCATGGTCGGTCCAGCCGGGCAGGGCGAGGCGCTTGCCCTTGAGGTGCGCGGGCTCGGTGATGCCGGAACCGGGGCGGACGAGGATCGCCTGGGCTTCCTCGATCCAGGTCAGGCCGACCAGTTTCGTCGGTTCGCCCTGCGCGCGCGCGGCGAAGGCGAGGATGTTGCCGCCCTCGCGGATCAGCGTGGGCAGGCGGTGATCGTAGTGGTGGAGCGCGTTCTCCGGCGTCGATTCCTGTAGCGTGCGCACCGGAACGCCGTCGGCGGCGAACTCCTCGTCCAGCCAGCCGAGCTTGTAGGCGAGGCCGGTGGCGGTGGGGACCGGGCAGCGGGTGAACCAGATCTCGTTCGGCGCGGTCGATGCGTTGGGAGCGGTCTCGGGGGCGATTTGGGTAGCCATGCGGGAATTCCTTTCGATCAGACGGCGAGAGCGGCCGGGGCGCGGGAGTGCTGGTTGACGGGACGGTCGAGGCCGAGGTTCTCGCGCAGGGTGCGGCCTTCGTACTCGGTGCGGAAGATGCCGCGCTTCTGGAGTTCGGGAACGACGAGATCGACGAAGTCTTCCAGGAAGCCGGGGTTGAGCGGCGGGATCAGGTTGAACCCGTCGACCACGCCCTGGCGGAACCAGTCCTCGATCTGGTCGGCGACCTGCGCGGGCGTGCCGATGGCGATGCGGTGGCCGCGCACGACGTTGTAGCGCAGCACCAGCTGGCGCAGGGTCAGGTTCTCGCGCTTGCCGAGGCGGACGATCTGCTCCCAGCGGCCCTTGCCGTTCTCGGGCACCGGGTAGTCGTCGGGGATCGGCGCATCGAGCGGCAGGTGGCTGACGTCCTCGCCGATCAGCTCGATCGGGCCGGTGAGGTCGACCTTCTGCTGAAGCGCCTCGAACTTCTCGCGCGCCTCGGACTCGGTCGCGCCGATCGCGAACGACAGGCCCGGCGTGACCTTGAGCTGGTCGCGGGCGCGGCCATGGGCGGGCAGGCGGGCCTTCACGTCCTCGTAATAGTCGCGCGCGTCCTCGACGAACTGCGCGGCGGCGTAGATCATCTCGGCGTGCTCGGCGGCGAAATCGCGCCCCGTGTCGGAATTGCCCGCCTGGACGAACACCGGATAGCCCTGGACCGGCCGCGCTACGTCGAGGATCGATTCCGAGTGGAAGTGCCTGCCCCGGTGCGAGACCGGGTGGACGCTGGCGGCATCGAGGTAGCGGCCGGTCGCCTTGTCGGGATGGTCGAAGGCGCCGTCGTCCCAGCTGTCCCACAGCTTCTTGGCCAGCGCGATGAACTCGGAGGCGCGCTCGTAGCGGCCGGCATGGTCGAGCGGGTTCTCGACGCCGAAAGTGCGGATTGAGCCGGGGGAGAGCGAGGACACCACGTTCCAGCCCACGCGCCCGCCGCTCAGGTGGTCGATCGAGGCCATCTGCCGCGCCAGCGTGTAGGGGTTGGCGAAGTTGGTGTTGACCGTGGCGATCAGGCCGATGTTCTTCGTGGTGACGGCGAGCGCGGAGATCAGGCTGAGCGGCTCGAACCCGCCGCCCGCCGGGCGCCGCTCGATGCCGCGCACGTCGTCCGCGCCCATGCCCACGAAGTCGGCGAAGAACACCGAGTCGAGCTTGCCCCGCTCCGCCACTTGCGCGAGGCGCAGCCAGTAGGCGAAGTCGGGGTCGCCGCCCCCCGGCGATCCCGGCAGGCGCCAGGACCCGGGATGGTGCCCGTGCCGCGTCAGGAAGACGCCGAGGACGAGCTGGCGCCGGCGCCCGGCGCCGCGGTCCGCGCCCGGCATCAGAAGTTCACCGAAACGGCGCCGCCCCAGACGCGGGGCTCGATGATGTACTTGATGTAGCCGAAGTTCGCCGAGGGGATGATGGTCGAGGCGGCGTGGCTGTTGGTGACGTTGCGGGCGAAGATCGAGAGCTTGATGTCGTTGGGCAGCTTCCACCCCAGCGAGGCATTGCCCAGCCACTTCGGGTCCTGCTCCAGCGGCGCGGCCTGGGTGCCGGCGTTGAAGTAGAGGTGCGAGCGGTAGGACCAGTTGGTCTCGGCGACGATCTCGTGCCCGTTGCCGATCCCGAAGGTGTATTCGCCGCTGACGCTGGCGGTGACGTGCGGTGCGCGGACGAACTGGTTGCCCGAGCAGTCGACCCCGGCCTTGCAGTTGGGGAACTCGGTGTACTTGGTGTCGAGCAGGCCGAGCGTGCCCCAGAGCCGCAGGGCGTCTACCGGGCGCGCGGTCAGCACCGCTTCCACCCCCTTCGACCAGCCCTTGCCCGCGTTCGAGAGCTGGCTGAGCGGGAGCTGGATGACCGTGACCTGGATGTTGTCGTAGTCGTTGTAGAAGGCGGCGAGGTTGGCGGTCAGGCGTCCGTCGAACCATTCGGACTTCACGCCGACCTCGTAGCTCCTGACGTATTCGGGGTTCACCGTCGCCACCTGCGTCTGCAGCGTCGCGCCGGTGTTGAACCCGCCCGAGCGGAAGCCCTTGGCGTAGCGGGCGTAGACGTTGAGGCCGGGGGTGAAGTTGTACTTCACCGTCGCGTCGTAGGTGAAGGCGTTCCAGTTGCGCTTCTCGTCCTGCGCGGCGCGGGTGGCGATGCCGGTGCCGGTCACCGAGTTGCGCGACCAGAACGAAACCGTGTCGAGATAGGTGAGCGTGCCGGTGCCGCCGGTCGCGGTGCCGATCGTGTTCAGGTCGATCGCCTTGTCTTCCCAGGTGTAGCGGCCGCCGAGGATGATCTCGAGATTGTCGATCGGCTCGTAGGTGACATTGGCGAAGAGGCCGTAGCTGTTGTTGCTCTGTACGAACTGGGTGTTGGTCCAGCTCGGGCGCAGGCCCACGGTGTTGGGGAGCAGCGCGGTGGCGGCCTCGGAATCCAGCTTCTCGTAGTAGTAGTGCGCGCCGACGATCCACTTCAGGCGGCCCTCGTCCGGGGAGGCGAGGCGCAGTTCCTGGTTGAAGGCCTTGGCGTCGAGGCTGCTGTAGGTGTGGGTGCCCTCGTGGTTGACCTGGGTGCCGAGTTCGGAGCGGTGCTTGAACTCGTTGTAGGCGGTGATCGAGGTCAGGTGCAGGTCGCCCACGTCCCAGTCGAGGTTGAGCTGCACGCCGCGCTGGCGCAGGTCCTGCCCGCTGTTGCCGAAGGAAGAGTTGTCCTTGTAGCTGGTCGGGATCGGGAAGCCGGCGGGGTCGGTGGTGCCCAGCCCCCGGTAGATGATGTCGCCGGTGTTCTTGTAGTCGCGGTACTGCACGCGCAGCAGCGCCTCGAAGGTGTCGGTCGGCTTGGCGAGGACGGAGAAGCGCGCTGCCGCCTCGCGGTTCTTGCCCATCGGCGTGCCGTCGTGCTGGTTGGTGGCGAAGCCGTCGTCGTCGCGGAAGTGGCCGGCGAAGCGCACCGCCACCTTGTCGCTCAGCGGGCCGCCCCAGGCGCCTTCGAGCAGCGCCGTGCCGTAGCTGCCGTATTCGGCGCGGGCATAGCCGCTGGCGTCGAACGCGGGCTTGCGCGAGATGAAGTTGACCGCGCCCGCCGTGGTGTTCTTGCCCCAGAGCGTGCCCTGCGGGCCGCTGAGCACCTCGACGCGCTCGAGGTCGAGGATCGGGAAGGCCTGCGCCACGGGAATGCCGACGTAGACTTCGTCCTGGTAGACGCCGACCGGGCTGGTCTGGCCGTTGCCGGGGACCGAGTTGCCGATGCCGCGCAGATACCAGCGCGGGGTCAGGTTGCCGACCGAGGTGTCGGCGCTGAAGTTGGGGACGAAGCGCGAGATGTCGCTGGCGCGGGTCACCAGCCGTTCGCGCAGGTTGTCGCCGCCGAGCGCGACGACCGAGGCGGGCACGTCCTGCACGCTCTGGGTGCGCTTCTGCGCGGTAACGAGGATGACGTCGCTGCCGCCGCTATCGGCGTCGGCGCTCTCGGCGGGCGCCTCGGCGTGGGCTTGCCCGGCCAGCGACAGTGCGAGCGCCAGCGCGCTCGCCGCGGCCAGCTGGCGGGCGGGGTGGAAGGATCTGGGCTCCCTGGATGCCATGACTTGCTTTGTCCTCACTTGCGAACCTGAAGGATGCGCGGTCCGGCCGTGCCGGTGCCGTGCGGTCTCGGCTCAGGAGAGCAAGCGGTGTGCCAATCTCGGGAAAGTACGGTAATTCAGGTGGTTGGGTGATTCAGGACGACACCGCTGGCCAGATCGACGCAGCCGGTGCGCGGATCTGGATGGGCATCTGCGCCATAGCGCGCAACGGTCAGATCAGGCCGAAGTTCTTGAGATGCGTGCGCAGGACGCTGCGCGTCACGCCGAGCGCGGCGGCGGTGCGGATCTGGTTGCCCTCGTACCGCGAGAAGGCGGTGCGCACGACGTTCTCCACCGTGCGGTCGAGCAGCGCGGACTGCTTCTCCTCGAGGAAGCGCGCGACCAGCGGGGTGAGGCGGTCGTCCATCACGTCGCCTTGCGTGGGGGAGACGCGCGCGGGCTGCGGCTCGGTTTCGGCCTCGGCCACCATCGGCACCGGTGCGGGCGCGGCGGTGGCTGGGGGCATGGCGGCAGGCCGCGCATCCATGGCGTGCAGCGCGAGGTCGTCGGCGATGATCTGCCCGTCGATGCAGGTGAGCGTGGCGCGCACGATGGCGTTTTCCAGCTCGCGGATATTGCCGGGCCAGGCGTGGGCGAACAGCGCCTCTTCGGCGCCAATGGTCAGTTCGAGGCGGCCCGCGCCGATCTTGGAGCCGTGCAGTTCGAGGAAGTGACGCGCCAGCGGCAGGATGTCGGCCCGCCGCTCGCGCAGCGGCAGGACGGGGAGCGCCACCACGTTGAGCCGGTAGAACAGGTCCTCGCGGAAGCGGCCCTCGGCGACGGCGCGGGCAAGGTCGACGTTGGTCGCCGCGATGAGGCGCACGTCGAGCGGGATCGCCTTGCGCGAGCCGAGGCGGATCACCTCGCGCTCCTGCAGGATGCGCAGCAGCTTGACCTGCAGGCTGTGCGGCAGGTCGCCCACCTCGTCGAGGAACAGGGTGCCGCCGTTGGCCGCCTCGAACCAGCCCGGCCGGGCTTCCATGGCGCCGGTGAAGGCGCCGCGCTCGTGGCCGAACAGCTCGGATTCGATCAGGCTTTCTGAGAACGCGCCGCAGTTGACGGCGATGAACGGGCCGTCGCGCCGGTGGCTCAGCGCGTGGACGTAGCGGGCGACCAGCTCCTTGCCGGTGCCGGTCTCCCCCGCGATGAGCACGGTCGCGTCGCTCGGCGCGGTGCGTTCGATCAGCGGGACCATCGCGCGCGAGCGCGGGTCGGAGAACACGAAGGCACGAGCGCGGATCGCCGGGATCGCCGGGTTGTTCGGATCGAGCGACAGGATCGTCCTGTTGCCCTGCGGCGTCGTCGGGGTATCGAACCGGTTTCTCGCAACAGCCATGGTACCGTGCCTCCTCGCCTGCGCACTATGCCACCGACTCATTCTCTATTGGAATAGTAGAGAATCTACGGAGGACGCAAGCCCTGCCATCAGGGCCGGGTCAGGCGGCGCGGTCGATTTCCCGCAGCGCGAGCGCGGCGGCGAGCGGGCGGGCATCCACCCAGGCATCGACATCGACCGCCGTTTCGAGGAACCCGTGGAGCCGAAGGAACTGCTCCTGCACCCGCAACATGTCGATCCGCTCGGGCGAGAGGTCGGGATGGAGGGCGCGGTGGAAGCCGTCGCGGTAGGCCGCGTCCACGCCCGCCGGGCCGGAGAAGGTCTCGCGTTCGAGGATCTGGCGCAGTTCGACGGGATGGTTCGCGGCCCAGTCGGCGGCGCGCAGCGTCTGGTGGAGGAAGCGCACCACCACGTCGAAATGCTCCTCGATCATGCGGCGATGGGTGACGATCGGGCGCGGGGTGCCGTTGTTCACCCGCGTCATCCGGCTGGGATAGGCGTCGAGGTCGATGCCCACTTCCAGCCCGAGCTGCTGCGCCGCCTCGGCCGCCGCCGCGCCCTTGACGTAGACCGCGTCCACCCGGCCCTCCGCCAGCGCCTGCAGGCCGGACCACATGCGCTGCATCATCTGCGGTTCGGAAAAGTCCACCTGCGGGGTCGGCACATCGACGAAGCGCACGTCCTCCAGCGAAAGGCCGGCAAGGCGCAGCGCGTTCTTGATGCCGTGCAGCGACATGCCGCGCACCACCGAGGCGCCGCGCGTCGACACGTAGCCGGGGAGCGCGAAGCGCAAGTCGCGAAGCTGCGCGGGGTCGAACACGTTCTGGTCGGGGCGGACCATGATCGCCTGCCGCTCGTCGATCCAGGTGAGGCCGATGACGCGGGTCTCGGCGCCGAGCGCGCGGGCGGCGAGGGCGGGGATGTTGCCGCCCTCGCGGAACAGGCTGCGCATCATGGCGTCGGGGTTCTGCTCGGCGACGCGCAGGCGGTCCTCGCGCAGCCAGCTCACGCCGATGCCGTCGCGCCCGAACTCCTCGTCGAGCCAGCCGAGCGACCAGGCGATGTTCGACGCCGCGGGCACCGGGGAGCGTACCACCCATATCCGTTCCAGTCGCGCGGCCGCCCTCGTTCGCATCGGCATCAGGTCTCCGTAGTCGTGGCGAGCCCGAAGCAAAGCCCGTGCCATCGGGCGTCGGCCCGAGAAATGGCGCGGCCGTTCGCGCAGGCGCTTGCACAGATCGCGACGACCGTTGTGCAGAATTGCGCAGCGCCGGGTCAAGCCGCTCCACGAGGGCAGGCGCGGCGAGGGTTTGGGCGGGGTGGCACGGTCCATGCTTCGCCGGGCGCGACACTCATGGATCGAAGGAGGCCCGCGATGGCACTCAGCTTCTACTGGACCCTGTCGACGACCGCGACCAGCGATCGCCGGCGCGCCGAATGGGCGGACGGCGACCGACCCTGGACGCCTGCCCGCGATGCCGGCAGCCGCCGTCTCCAGATCAACCACTACGACTATCTTACGCAAGTCGCCCGCGCCGCCGAGCTGACCGGCTTCGACGGGCTCGTCATCCCCGACGAACCGGAGGGCGAGGAGCCCTGGATCGTCACCGGGGCCCTGCTGCGCGAGACGCGGCGGCTGCAGCTCGTCACCGCGATCGCGCCGGGCTCGGCCTCGGGCGTGTACCATGCCAAGATGGCGGCGAGCGTGCAGCGCTTCTCGGGCGACCGGCAGGGCTGGCTGATCGACGGCGCGCGCGGCCTCGCGGCGGGCGACGCGGTGGCGGCGCAGGACAGCGCCGCGCGCACCGGCGAACTGCTGACGCTGCTGGAAGGCCTCTGGGGCGATGGCCCGTTCGACCAGGAGGGCGAGCACTTCATCGTCGAGAAGGGCGGCCTTGGCGGACTGGTGAAGGGACGGCGGCGCCCGCCGGTCTGGCTGCGCCAGTCGCAGGCGCCGGGCGCGGACCTGCTCGGCCATGCCGACGTCCTGCTGCTCGACGGCGCGCCGCCGGTCGACGCGCTGGCCGACCTGATCGCCGATACCCGCCGCGCGAACCCCGCGCTGCGGCTCGCCGCGACGGTGCCGCTGCTGACGCGGGCGGACGGGCGCGACGTAGCGGTGGAAGCCGCCTACCGCGATCCGGCGCCCGCCGCGCTGGTCGGCACGTACGACGCGGTGGCCGAGAGGCTGCGCGCGTTCGCCGCCGCCGGGCTCGACATCGCCGTCCTGTCCGCGCCCGACCAGATCCACGAAGTCCACGTCGCGGGCGAGCAGGTCGTCGGCCGCGTCCGCGCGCTTGCCACCGCCGCCTGAGGGGAGAACCGCAAATGAGCATCGACTTCTACTGGCGCATCCCGACCCACGGGTGCAGCAGTTCCATCCGCGAACGCAGCTTCAACCGGGGCGACTGGTCGCCGCTGGCGCCGGGCAACCAGGCGCCGGGCCTTGCCGATGGCGAGCCGGACGGCACCAGCTACCTTGACCACATGGCCGAGATCGCGCGTGCGGCGGAAATCTCGGGCTTCGTCGGCGGGCTGCTGCCCTCGTTCCCGATGACCGACGATCCCTGGGTCATCTCGGCGGCGCTGGCGCGGGCGACCAAGGCGTTCCGCTTCATGATCGCGTTCCAGCCCGGCTTCCTCGACCCGGTGCGCGCCGCGCGCATGTCCGCCAGCCTCCAGCGCGCCAGCAACGGCCGGGTGGTCTACAACATCATCACCGGCGGCGGCGGCCCCGCCCAGCGCTGGTGGGGCGATCCGTTCGACCACGACGACCGCTACGGCCGCACCACCGAGTTCCTCGACGTGATGAAGGGCGTCTGGAAGGACGGCCCGCTCACGCACAAGGGCCGCTTCTACGAGGTCGAGAACGCGGCGCTGCCCCCGGCGCTGGCGGGCGAGGATCTGCCGACCATCTACTTCTCCGGATCGTCCGAGGCGGCACTGCAGTCGGCGGCGCGCCATGCGGACTACTACCTGTCGTGGCTGGAGCCCTTCGCGCAGCTCGCGCAGAAGTTCGAGCAGGTGAAGACCCGGACCGCCGAGATCGGGCGCGGCATCAAGTGCGCGATCCGCGTCGAGGTCGTCGCCCGCCGCACCGAGGAGGAAGCCTGGCGCGAGATCGAGCTGGGCTTCGCAAACGTCAAGGCGGAGAGCCGCGAGGCGTTCGGCGGCCGCACCGGCGATTCCGTCGGCGTGCGGCGGCTGGCCGGGCTCGGCGTCGCGGATGCGCGCGACTACCGCGACCTCATCGTCTCGCCGAACGTGTGGGGCGGTTTCAGCCTGCTGCGGCCCGGCCCGGCGCTCGGCATCGTCGGCAGCTACGAGAACGTCGCGGCGCGGCTGGACGAACTGATCGGGCTGGGCGCGGATTCCTTCATCCTCGCCGCCACCCCGCATCTGGAGGAGGCCTACCGGGTCGGCGAGGAAGTGCTGCCGCTGCTCGGGCACTCGGCGGCGCAGCGGCTGGAAGCGGCCGAGTAACACACCACGTCGTCCCGGACCTGATCCGGGGCGACGAAGAAAAACCCGGCAAGGCCATCGGGCCTCGCCGGGTTTTTCGTCAGCCTCCGCCGCGAGGCGTCACTTCGCCTCGGGCCACCAGCCTTCCAGCTTCAGGTCCCTGATCGACTGGTCCACGTAGCTGCGGTCGATCAGCTTGGAGACGTCCACCTTGGTGCGCGTCAGCCCCGTGCGCGAGGCGTAGTCGGACACGAAGTCGAAGTGGTCCTGCAGCGCCGGGGAGGGCAGCGGCGAATAGCGCTGGCGCCAGGGCAGCGGGTTGTTGTCCGAATCCTTGATGACGGCGTCGAGCGGAGTGCCGCCCAGCGTCCCCCACGAAAGCACGGTGGCGCGGTTCTTCTCGTCGCTCGACCAGCGGGCCTGCCGCACGAAGGCGCTGACGACGATCTGGACGATGTCGGGATGAGCGTCGACGAAGTCCTTGCGGGCGAACGTGCCGGCCATCATCTTCCAGCTTTCGGGCGCGTCGGCGGTGGACCACAGGATGCGGGCGAGGCCCTTGTCCTGCAGCACGTAGCCCTCGGCCTGGATCAGCACGATCGCATCGACCTTGCCGCTGGTGAGCGCCGCCTGCCCGGCGACGGCGTTGACGTTGATGATCTTGAAGTCGTCCAGCGTCATGCCCTGCGACTGCACGTAGCGCGCGAAGCCCGCTTCCCACGGCCGCCCCCGGTGGAGGGCGATGCGCTTGCCCTTGAGGTCGCGCAGGGTGCGGGCGGTGGAATCCTTGCCCACCGCGAGGTAGATGTTGGACCCCGCGCGGCTCGGCACCACGAGCCGCAGGTCCACCCCGCCCGCCATCGCGATCACCGAGGGCAGGTCGCCATAGGCGGCGAGGTCGATGGTCTTTGCCGCGAAGCCCTCGTTGACCACCGGGCCGCCGACCGAGGTGGGCACCGGCACCCAGCGCGCCTTCCAGCCCTTCTTGGCGAGTTCCGCGTCGAGCCAGCCGTCCTCCTGGATCTGGTTGATGCCGCCGATGAACTCGTTCTTCCCGTCCTTGGGCGAGACGATGCCGGCGATATCGACCACCTTCTCGTCCGGCTCGCCGCCGCCGGTGGAGCAGGCGGTGGCGAAGGCGAAGAGGGGCAGCAGCAGGGCCAGGATCTTGCGGCGTCTTGTCATTGAACGGCTCCGATGGGGCGTGATGCGGTTGGGGGCTGGCCCCATCAGCCGCGAGGGCGTCCGGGGAACGTGACCAGCGTGCCGTCGTCCTCGCGCGGTTCGCGGGTGAGTTCGGCGAGAATCTCGTCCTTCAGGCGGTGCAGCAGCGGCGAGGCGCGGTCGCGCGGGTGGGGCAGGTCGACGTCGACGATGCGGGCGATGCGGCCCGGGCGCGGCGACATGACCACCACGCGGTCGCCGAGGAACAGCGCCTCGTCAACGTCGTGGGTGACCATGATCATGGTGGTGCCCGCCTCCATCCAGATGCGCTGGAGTTCGGCCTGCACCTTGACGCGGGTGAGCGCGTCGAGCGCGCCGAGCGGCTCGTCGAGCGCCAACACCTTGGGCTCGTTCGCCAGCGCGCGCGCGATCGCGGCGCGCTGGGCCATGCCGCCCGAAAGCTGGTGCGGATAGGCGTCGCCGAAGTCCGAGAGGCCGACGAGCGCGAGGTGTTCGGCGATCACCCGTTCGCGCCGGTCGCGCGGCAGCTTCTGGTTGAGCAGCGCGACCTCGACGTTTTTGGCGACGGTCATCCACGGGAACAGGCGGTGGTCCTGGAAGACGAGCCCGCGCTCCAGCCCGGTGCCGGCGACGCGGGTGTCGTCGAGCCGGATCTCGCCGTCGTAGTCGGTGTCGAGGCCGACGATCAGCCGCAGCAGCGTGGACTTGCCGCAGCCCGAGGGGCCGACGATGCTGACGAACTCGCCGCGGCGGATCGACAGGTTGATGTCGTCCAGCACGGTCATGGCCCGGCTGTTCCTTGGGCCACCCATGGCGTAGCGCTTGGAGAGGCCCGAGATGCGCACCGCGCCGGTGCGGGCGACGGCCTTGTCGGTGGCGGGGCCGCGAAGGGTTCGATGGTCGGTCATGAGGGTGTCCCTACTTTCCGGTCGCCGGCTGCCAGCGCAGCAGGCGGGTGCGCAGCAGCGCGAAGAGCTGGTTGAGCGCGAAGCCCATGACGCCGACGCAGGCGACGCAGACCAGCACCACGTCGGTGCGGGCGGCGACTTGCGCGGCCATCATCTCGGTGCCGAGGCCGGCGCTGGCGCTGAACAGCAGCTCGACGCCGATGGTGGCGATCCACGCGAAGGCGAGTGCCTGCGAGATGCCGGTGAAGATCAGCGGCAGCGCGCTCGGCCAGGCGATCAGGCGCAGCGACTGGATGCGGCTGAAGCCGTAGAGGCGGCCGACTTCGGCATAGCGCTCCTCGATCGCCTGCATTCCCTTCTGCGTGTTGAGCACGGTCGGGTAGAAGGCGGAGAGCGAGACGAGCAGCAGCTTGGCGCCGTCGCCGTTGCCGAACCACAGCGCCACCAGCGGCAGCCAGCCGAGGATCGGCACCTGCCGCATGACGGTGATGAGCGGCGATGCGGTGCGGTCGAGCACGCGCGACAGGCCGGTCGCCACGCCCGCGACGATGCCGATGGAGCCGCCGATCAGGAGCGCGGTCAGCGCTCGCTGGAGGCTGGCCCCGGCGTGGAGCAGCAGGCTGCCGTCGGACAGCATCTCGGCGAAGCTGCGGCAGATCTGGGCGAGCGGCGCGAAGGCGTAGGCGTGCCCGGCGCTCTGGCGCGATTCCCACTCCCACCAGCCCAGCACCAGCGCGGGAAAGGCGAGCGCCAGCGCGAAGGATGCGGAACGGCGGTTCATGCGGTCCTCCAGCGGGTGAGGCGGCGTTCGAGGCGGACCATCGATCCGTCGAGCAGGAAGCCGATCAGGCCGGTGACGAAGACGCCGCAGAGCACGACGTCGATCTGGAAGAGCTGGCGGCCCATCTCCATCATCTGCCCGAGCCCGCTGTCCGCCGCGAGCAGTTCGGCGGCGACCAGCGACAGCCAGCCGCGCGTCAGGCCGAGGCGCAGGCCGGTCAGGACCTGCGGCACCGTGGCGGGCAGGATCAGCCGGACGAGGAACGGGGCGGTGGGCATCCGGTAGAGCCGCGCGACCTCGCGGTGGCTTTCCGGGATGTCGCGCACGGCGTCATGCGTGGCGAGGGCCGAAGGGAAGAAGCTCGCCATCGCGACGATGACGATCTTGAAGCTGTCCTCCACGTCGAAGAACAGGATCAGCAGCGGGATGAAGGCGATCACCGGGACCTGCCGCACGCATGTGAACGTCGGCCAGAGCAGGCGGTGGACATTGCGCGAGAGGGCCATCGCCGCGCCGGTGGAAACGCCGATCAGGCTGCCGACGAGGAAGCCGCAGCCGAGGCGGTAGAGGCTGGCCGAAAGGTGGCGCTCCAGTTCACCGTCGGCGGCGAGGGCCAGCAGCGTCGCGCCCACCTGTTCGAGCGGCACCAGCACCTGCCGGGGCCAGGCACCGCTCAGCGCGGCGATTTCCCAGAGGATCAGGATCGCCGCGATCGGTGCGATGCGGGTCGCCGTGGCGGGCAGGGCGAACCGCGCTGGTCCACGGCTTGGCATTGGCATTGCGGATCACTCCCTGCGCTGTCGCAGTCATGCCGCGATTTGAGCAAGGTCCGTGCCAGTCGGCGGACGGGGCCGGGGTCGAGCGGGCGGGCGTCGGCGGATGGCGAGATCTGCGCAGCGGCTGCAGCGATACGGCCAGGCCGTTGCCCGGCGGGTTCGGGTGCAATAGGCAGGGCGGATGAACTGGCTCTACCTCCTCGCGGCGATCGCCTTCGAGATCGTCGCGACCTCGGCGCTCAAGGCGACCGACGGCTTCACGCGCATCGTCCCCACGGGCGTCACCGTGGCGTGCTACATCGGGGCGTTCTTCTGCCTGTCGGTGGCGCTGCGCACGATCCCGATGGGCGTGGCCTACGCGATCTGGTCGGGCGTGGGGATCGTCGCGATCTCGGTGATCGGGCTGGTGCTCTACCGCCAGACGCTCGACGCGGCGGCGCTCGCGGGGATCGGCCTGATCCTCGCGGGGACGCTCGTCATCAACCTGTTTTCCGGCACGGCATCGCACTGAGGCCGGGCGGCATGGGCGGTCAGTCGCCCAGCTTGCCGTGGGAATCGGCCTCGCCCTTGCGCCGGTAGTCCGCGGCCTTCGACCATTCGCGCGGATGGCCGCGCTCGCGAACGGAGCGCGTGCCGGGCGGGGATTGGGGCGCATCGCCAGCGGCGGGGCGCGGCGGCGGCTTGCGCGATTCCGAGCGCCCGCCGTTCGGTTTGGGGCAGGCGGGCCGTTTTCCTACATCGCCCGCCGCTGCTACCTTCGCGCAGGTTCCTTCCCATCGTCGAGACCGCGCCGCGCCCGCCCGCATGGGAAAGGCGCAAGGCGCATGTACTAGATCAACCAGCTTCGTCCGGTGGCCGTGACTCCCCGGAGGGCGCGATTACATCTGCTTCATCCCCACCGCCGCCGCGATGGCCAGGGTGCCCCCGGTGGCCGTGCAGGGTTCGACCGGATTGGGGGCCTGAACATATCGGCGCAGCGGGACGGTGCGAGGCTGGTGATTTCTGCACAGCACGCCCGGTATCCCGGCGGAAAACCCAGTGTTCGCAGGGTTGGCATGGCCTTTGCTCTATCGTCGAGACCACGGAGTTCCAATGACCGACAACCTCCACACCATCGGCGAGACCGCAGCGGCGGGCAGGCTCGACCGTATCCTGTTCACCCGCTGTCCGGTGCCGGCCGCATCGGGGATCGCCCATGCGCTGGGCGGGCCGGGCGGCACACCGCGACCGATCACGGTGAGCCAGGACCTGCTCGACACCCATTTCGACGTGGTCGCGCGTTTCCGGGCGCAGACGCTGCGCGCCGCCGGGGTCGAGGCCGCCGATCGCAACAACTTCCACCGCTCGCTCCACCCCGACCTGTCCGAGGAGCGCGTCGCGCTTCTCAAGCGGCAGGTCACCTTCCTGTGGCTCCCCGGCTTCCTCGAACACGCCGCCGACATCGACGCGTGGATCGACCGTCGCCCGCTGGAAGCCGCTCTCGAACGCCGCGCCGGCAATCGCGCGGCCTGACCCTTTCCCGAGGAGAACGACCATGGCCACCGCAGTCCAGACCAACGAAGACCTGAACTCCACCGTCCTTGACTTCGCGAACGACGTCGTCGCCCAGTCGGCGGAAATCTTCCGCGCCTACCGCGAGACGGGCACGATCACCGCCAACGGCACCGTCGGCTTCATCGAGCGCGTGCCCGGCGAGGACAAGATCGTCACCGTCAACCTGCCGCATCCCTTCGACCGCGGCATCGCCAGCAAGGAACCGCTCAGCTTCTCGGTGACGGGGCTCGACGGCACGGCCTTCAAGGGCCGTCCGAACGGCCGCTACCTGAAGGTGTTCAACGCCAACCCGACCGTCACCTCGCTCAGCCACGTCCACTCGCCGAGCCTCGGTGCATGGGCGCAGACGCACCGCACGCTGCCCATCAGCTACGTGCCGGTGCAGCGCTTCCACCTCGCCCGCGAGATCCCGGTCTACATCGACCGCCGCCAGGACGAGGCGGAGTTCATCAACGAGAAGCTGGCCGAGAATCCCTTTACGCCGGCCATCATCGAGGCCAACGGCGGCGCTACGGTCTGGGGCTGGAAGGGCCTGCGCGACCTGGCCGAGTTCATCCTGCTGCTGGAGGAGGGCGCCGACATCCAGATCCGCGCCCAGGCTCTCGGCGGCTCGCGTACCTACGGCCCGGGCGTGCTGCGCCAGCAGTGGAAGATGAGCAAGCGCTACGACGAGGCACGCGGCCTCGGCCTCCTGCCCGTCACCGACCTCGACTGACCCGGCAGTCCGGACCCGTGATCCGTCCGTGAAGCTGCTGTAGTATCTGACCGCGCCCGACGGCCCTTGTCTTTGGGCCGAGGAAGGGCGCTGGAAGACCGGCTTCGATTATCTCGAACAGCTTGCCGTCACCATCGACAAGCCGGGCTTCTGCGGGGCGCTCCCGGGTTCGAGCGCTTGTCGTCCGGCCCGAACGTGGGCGAGGCCGCCTGCACCGGCACGGCCGAGCCGAGGGGGTGGGTCTGGCAGCGTTCGTAGCGCGCCGCGAGATCGACCCTCGCGGCTTCGCCGGCGCGCAGCGTAAGGCCGGCATAGATCGCATGGGTGGCCGCCATAGCCCCACGACTGCGCGTCACCGGCGGTGCGGCGATACGTCTCGCGGGCGGAACTCGGTGCCGGGCGACGAGTCTGTGCCGAAGCCGAACCGCCCCTCCTTTGTGCTCTTGCAGATGTCGAGGTTCGACGTCCACGCGGTGTAGCGACAGTTGCCAGGGAAGCCATCGGTGTGGCTCTGGAGGCCGCAGCCGCTCGACAGGTCCCAGTTCCACCCGTCGCCGCGCAGGCCCGGCAGGACCGAGACGTTGGTTTCGACGATGCCGCTGTCGGGGGCGTCCGGCCAGATCGCGCGCACGTTCTGAAGGTCTGTCTTGCGGATGCTGAAAGGGAGCAGAGGTTTTGCGGATCGAGAAGCAATTCAGACGCTGCTGTTGATGGACGGCTACTATATTTGGCCTGTTGCAAACAACAACGCCGCCCCCGTGGTACGGAAGCGGCGTCTTGAATGTGCATCGCGGTCGTCGGTCCAGCCGGCTCAAGGGACCGGCATCGCGTCCGTCGAGAGTAACGCAGGTTCGATGATGACGCCGCTCTGGCGTTCGTAGGCATCGTAAAGCCGCGCATAGGCGCCGCCGAGCGAGGTAAGCTCCGCGTGGCTGCCCAGTTCGACGACCTGCCCGTCACGGATCACGGCGATGCGATCGGCGTCGCGGATCGTGGCGAGGCGATGGGCGATGACGATTGCGGTGCGCCCCTCGCACAGCCGGCGCAGGGCACGCTGGATCATCCGCTCGGTGTGGACGTCGACCGCCGACGTCGCCTCGTCGAGAACGAGGACGGCGGGGTCGGTCAGATAGGCGCGCACCAGGCATACCAGCTGCCGCTGCCCATGGCTGAGGTTGGCGCCGAGCGGCCCGACCTGGGTATGATAGCCATGCCCAAGCCGCCCCAGCACCTCGTGCGCATCGAGCGCCCGCGCCGCGTCCACCAGCTCCTCGTCGTCCGCGTCCGGGCGGGCCTGGCGCAGGTTGTCGAGGACGGTGCCGCTGAAGAGCACGTTGTCCTGCAGCACGACCCCGACGTGGCGGCGCAGCTCGGACTGCCGCATGTGCTTAACGTCGATCCCATCGATGGTTACGGTACCGGTCTGTGCTTCGTAGAACCGGGTCAGGAGCTGTACGAGAGTGCTTTTCCCGTGCCCCGTCGCCCCCACCACGGCAACGACTTCGCCCGCATGGATGTGCAGCGAAAGGTCGCGCAACACCTGCGGAAGCACGCCGGGAGAGTACGAAAACCCTACGGAACGGAACTCCACTTCGCCGCGCATCGCCTCGACCGCCACGGGATTCTCGGCATCCAGCACCTCGGGACGGGTGTCGAGCAGCAGGAACACCCGCTGGGCAGATGCCGAACCGGAAGCATAGCGCTCGAACAGGTCGTTGAGGTCCTGTAGAGGGCCAAGGAACAGCATCACGTAGAACAGGCTCTGCGCCAGTTCGCCGAGGGTGATCTCTCCTTGCAGCAGGCCATAGCTGCCCACCAGCAGGATCATCGCCATACCCGCAGCATTGAGCAGCCCGCTCAGCGGCGCGAACCAGCCCGAGCGCATGTTGCCGCGCACCAGTGCCCCGTCGAAGTCCTTGAGCAGTTCGCGGTAGCGCGCGCGGTTGGGCTCCTGCCGCACGAGCTGCTGGATCATCCGCACGCCCGATACGGTCTCGACGAGGTGCGAGGTGAAGCGGCTGCGGTTTTCCGCGACGATCGCCCAGCTTTTCTGCGACACGCGCTTGAACAGCCAGGTGCCGACGACGAGGAAGGGGACCACGCTCGCCAGGGCCAGCAGCAGCAGCGGGGACATGATCCACAGCATCAGCGCCGCCCCGCCGAAGCGCAGCATCGCCGAGAGCGTGTCCGGCGGCCCCTGCACCAGCAGCGCCTCCAGCGCGTCGACGTCGCGGTCCGCGCGGGACAGGATGCGCCCGGCCTTGGTGCGGTCGAAATAGCCGACGCTGAGTGCCTGGATATGCTCGAAGAGGCGGATCCGCAGTTCGTTGAGCACACGGAGCGCGGCCGCCCCGGCGAGGTAGCCCGATAGTCCCGCGAAAAGGAAGCGCGCCAGCCACGTCACGGCAAGGCCCAGGCTGAGCCAGACGAGCAGTCGTTCGTCGAGGGTCCATCCCGCCGCGCCCTTGACCAGTCCGTGATCGAGAAGCTGCCCGACGAACCACGGCCGCACGAAAACGACGGCGACGAGGATCGTCTCCAGTGCGAACACCGCCGCGATCTGGCCGCGCACCGGGCCGAGCAACGGCAGGAGTCGGCGGAACATGCTGCGGTCGAGCGCATGGCGCGCCAGCATTTCCTCGATTTCGATGTCGCTGAGGACGCTCTTGTTGTCAGGCGGCGGCACGGTCGATCCCCAGTAAGTCGCGATAGAGCGGGTCGAGCAGGAGGTCCTCGTGCGTGCCGCTGGCGACGATGCGCCCTCCGGCAAGGACCACTGTCCGGTCGGCGAGCAGCACCGACGAGAGCTTGCTGGTGATGAGCAGCACCGTCATGCGGCCTCCGTGCCGCGCCTGCAGCGAGCGGATGTTGCGCAGCACCGTGCGTTCGGTCACCGCGTCGAGCGCGCTCGTCGCGTCGTCGAGGACGAGGATGTCGGGAGCGGCGATCAACGCGCGGGCAAGGCACAAGCGCTGGCGCTGGCCCCCTGACAGGGTTACGCCGCGATCGCCGATCTTCGTGTCCAGTCCCTCGGGCAGGCGGGACAGCAGTTCCTCCGCTCCCGCGAGGCGCAATGCCTCGACGAGTGCGGCGTCGTCCGCATCGGGCGCCGCTGCGCGAAGGTTCGCGGCAAGCGTGTCGGAGAACAGGAAGATGTCCTGCGGCACCGCATGGACCCGCCTGCGCAGCGCGCCGAGATCGAGGCTGCGCACGTCGCGCCAGCCCAGCGCGTCGGAACCGATCGATACGGCACCGTCGCTGACGTCTGCGAGGCGGGGAAGCAGCGAGGCGAGCGAGCTCTTGCCCGATCCGGTCGCGCCGACGAGGGCGACGATCCGTCCGGGCTCCACCCGGAGGTCGCAGTTCTCCAGCACGGCGGTGTCGCCGCCTGGAGCCAGCAGGCGCACGGCGTCGAGGCGGAAGCCCGTCGGTCCCTCGGGCAGTGTTTCCCGCCCGCCGACGATGGCGGGCTCCTCGTCGAGCAGATCCCAGATGCGCGCGGCGGAAGCGCGGGCATCGGCGAAGATGCGCATCACGCGGCCCACCGTCTCGACGCGGAAAACGAGCGTCGTCGCGATCAGAAGCGCCGAGACCAGTTCGCCGATCCCCAGCACGCCGGCGACGACGAGATGCGCGCCATAGGCCATGATCCAGACGTGGCCGAGCGCGACCACCGCCTGCGGGATCGGGATGCGGGAACTGCACCAGGCAAGCGCGTGGCGCGACTGGTCGAGGAAGAAGCCGACGTGGCCCCTGAACTTGGCGATGCGGCCCTGTTCGAGGCGGAACGACTTGATGACGCGCACGCCGCCGATACCCTCGGACAGGTCCTGGTTCACCTGGTCGTAGGCATCGCTGACGTTACGGTCGAGCACGACGAGAGTGTCGGTCTGCCGCACGAAGATCCAGAAGCCCAGCAGGGTCAGCAGGAACGGCACGGCAGCCAGGGCCCAGTCGTACCAGAACAGCAATCCCATGGCCGCGGCGACCACGAGCGCGGTCTCCACCGCCTGCCGCCAGAAGGCGACGAGAGCGTCGCGCAGCTTGTCGGCATCGCGGGTGGTGCGGGTGATCATCTCGCCCATGCCGTGCTCCCAGTGGTAACCGAGGTGTAGCGTCTGGACTTGCACGAGGATCTTCTCGCGCAGCGTCGAAAGCAGCGCCTGGCTGGCGCGGATGCTGCACATGCCGGAGATGTACTGCAAAACGCCCCGCCCTGCGGCGAGGCCGATCACCAGCGTCGCCCAGTGCCACGCGACGGTGAGGTCGATCGTGCCGTCGGCAAGGCGCGTCGCCGCCTTGCCGCTGTTCACCGCGTCGAGCCCGCGCCCTATCAGCCACTGCTGCAGCGCGAGGCTGAGGTGGACAACCGTGAACAGCGCCAGAGTAACGGTGAAAAGGACGGGGATGGTCCGGTACAGCGCCAGACTGCGCAGGAGCGGGTAATCGGCGAGGGGAGAGCGCTTTCGCCCTGGCGGAACCGCGCCGAGGGACGTGTCGCTGGGCTCCGCGTGGTGCGCGGTCGCGAGGGTGGCATCGATCATGTCGTCGCGATCAACGCTTTGGCTTGGGCCTCGCCGGCGAGGCGGGGCGGGGGCGTGCTGTCGGTCATCTGGGAGCGCTCCGGCCAGGCGTTCTCGTGGACCCGCGCGAGGTCGCGAAGGAAATCGAGGTCGAGGTTCTGCCCGTCGCCCGAGGGGCCGAGGAACTGGTTGCGCGCGGCAAGCGCTCGGACGAATTCAACCGGCATCGAAATCCCCTGCATGAGCGCGCGGCGCGCATCCGCGCTTTCCTTATCAAGAGGCGTGCCAGTCGCGGGAAAGCGTGGGGAAGGCGGTCCGGCGAGGGCGGGGCGGTCAAATTGCGCCAGCGCCGCGAAGGGCGATGCGCAGAATCGAACAGCGGCAAGCAGGGCTAGGGCGTCGGCAAAGAAATCTTGGCGTTGACTCGGTCCCGCCGGGGCATAGGTTGAACGGGCTTCCCGTGTGCGGTCTCCACCGTCCGGGAACGCGCCGGAAACCCGCACGCGCGGCCCGGCCCGAGCCGGAACCGGCATCCGATCCCAGGCGACAGCGCCAGGCATCGCATCTTTGACCCAGGATCGACGCGCGGCCCATGCGCCGGCGCATGCTGTTGTTCGTCCCCGCAAAAGCCGGCGGCTCTCCGCGCGCCAGCCATCCCAGAAAGGCACCTTGCCATGTCCCTGAAGCTATCCGACACCGTCCCAGACTTCACCCAGGATTCCACCGAGGGGCCCATCGGCTTCTACGAGTGGGCGGGCGACAACTGGGTCGTGCTGTTCTCGCACCCCAAGGACTTCACGCCGGTCTGCACCACCGAACTGGGGACCGTGGCACGCCTCAAGCCCGAGTTCGACCGGCGCGGCGTCAAGGTCATCGGGCTCTCCGTCGATCCCGCCGCCAGCCACCGCGACTGGGCGCGGGACATCGAGGAAACGCAGGGGACCGCGCTCAACTTCCCGCTGATCGCGGATGACGACCGCAAGGTCTCGCAGCTCCTCGACCTCATCCACCCCAATGCCTCGGACACGACGACGGTGCGCACGGTCCTCGTCATCGACCCCACGAAGAAGCTGCGGCTGACGCTGACCTATCCGGCTTCGACCGGGCGCAACTTCGCCGAGATCCTGCGCACGATCGACAGCCTGCAACTGACCGATGGGCACAAGGTGGCGACCCCGGCCGACTGGCAGGACGGCGACGACGTCATCATCGTCCCCTCGCTGAGCGACGATGCCGCGCGCACGCTCTTCCCCGACGGCTGGCTGGCGAAGAAGCCGTACCTGCGCCTCGTGGCGCAGCCGGCATGACGCCCGCACGGCCCAAGACCCGGAGATCGCGATGATCGACCTCTATTACTGGACGACGCCGAACGGCCACAAGATCACCATCTTCCTCGAGGAGACGGGGCTGCCGTTCCGGGTCACCCCGGTCGACATCGGCAGGGGCGAGCAGTTCCTGCCCTACTTCCTGTCAATCGCGCCCAACAACCGCATCCCCGCGATCGTCGACGACGATCCGGCGGACGGCGGGCCGCCGCTCTCGGTCTTCGAGTCCGGGGCGATCCTGCTCTACCTTGCCGAGAAGACGGGGCGGTTCCTTCCCACCGACCTGCGCGGGCGGAGCGAGGCGGTGCAGTGGGTGTTCTGGCAGATGGGCGGGCTGGGCCCGATGGCGGGGCAGAACCACCATTTCCGCCACGCCGCGCCCGAGCCCATCCCCTATGCGATCGATCGCTACACCAACGAGACCAACCGGCTCTACGGCGTCCTGAACAAGCGCCTTGCCGACCGCGAATACCTTGCCGGCACCGAGTACTCGATCGCCGACATCGCCAGCTACCCGTGGATCGTCCCGTGGCAGGGACAGGCGCAGAAGCTCGACGATTTCCCGCATCTCAAGCGCTGGTTCGAGGCGATCGCCGCGCGTCCGGCCGTCGCCCGCGCCTATGCCCTCGTCGACGAGGTCAACCCGCACGCCCATGCGCCGCAGGGGGAGGAGGCGCGGCGCATCCTCTATGGCCAGACGGCGGCGGTGGTCGGCGCGGGGTGAACGCGCGGTCGGTCAGGCGGGCTTGACGCGCAGCCTTGTATCCATCGAGGTGATCGGCTCGCACCCGTCCTTGCGCACGATCATCATGTCCTCGACGTGCGTCGTGCCCCACCCGAACTCGTGGTAGGGCATGTCGAGGGTGAAGACCATGTTCTCCTCGAACGCCAACGGGTGATGGCCGGGCATCTCGGCCCCCACCGAGACGGGGTGGTCGGTATGTTCCAGCCCGACGCTGTGCGGCCCGGCTATGACGAAGCTGGGAAATCCCTCGCGGTGGACGGCGGCGAGCGTCAGGTCGACGATCTCCTTGAAGGTGCGCCCCGGGCGGATTTCGGCATAGGCGATCTCCAGCGCGCGGCTCACCGCTTCGGACCGGCGCAGCATCTCGGCGTCGGGCTCGCCGAAGTAGACCGAGCGGCCGACGTCGCCGCGATACTGCCGGTAGCTCACCACGCTGTCGAGCTTGATGAGTTCGCCCGCCTCCACCGCGCCTGTCGCGAGCCCGCGGATATTGGCGATGATCCATTCCGACCGGCATTCCCGCTCCGCCGCGAGCCGGGCGTGGATGTCGCCCAGCGCATCGAGCGGCATTCCCACTTCCATGCGCTCGATCACCCCGTCCAGCACCTCCTCGCCCCGCCGTCCGGCGATGCGCAGCAGTTCGATTTCCGCCGGGCTCTTCACCATGCGGATTTCCTTGAAGACGTTGAGCGCGTCCACGCCGTCCAGCGCCGTGTGCCCGATCTCGCGCAGCCAGCCCAGCACACGCGGATCGTCGAAGCCCAGCCTGCCGGTGCCCAGCCCGGCGTCATGGATGGCGCGGCCGAGGGCGCGCGCGGCGGTCGCCTCGGAGCGGCCCTGATGCGCGGCGTAGCGGTCCAGCAGTTGCAGGTCGCGCGGGGCCATCTCGGCGCCGGGGCGCGTGGGATAGGGGGTGAGCGGAGTGTCGGGGCTTACCGTCGTGACCATCTGGTCGAGGTCGAGTTCCTCGGTGGTGAACTCGAAGTCGCGCGGGGTGCGCGGCGCGACGCGGGTGACGAAAGTCGCGACGTTGGGCATCCAGGTCGGGCGATGTTCGAGGTGGTAGACCCCCGTCCCCGGCATCACCAGCGCCGCCGATGCGTTCTCGTCGCGCGGCAGCAGCGCGTAGAGCGTGTAGTTGCGCGACATCAGGAACATCGGTCCCCAATAGTCGGAGAGGTAATAGACGTTCTCCGGGAAGGCCGCGACCAGCCCGTCGAGGCCGTGGCGGTCCATCACCAGGTTGGCGCGTTCCCGATTGAGCAACATGCTGGCGCTTCCTACTTGCAGGCGAGGGCGCCGCGCAGCCCCGGCCATGCGCGCCCGGCAGCGGTCTGGCGGCCCAGCGCGTGATCGAGGAAGGCGACGGTCGCATCGAGCACGGCGGCGCGCCGTGCCGGGGTGGTGTCGCCCAGCGGCGGGCGCAGCGCGGAGTCGATGCCGCCGAGGTAGTGGCCGGCGCCCTCGACATGCATGAGGCAGGTGTCGTGGCCGGCTGGCGAGAGCCTGAAACCGTCGTCGTGCCAGGCTGCCCCCAGGTCGCTCATCGGGCCGGTGTCGGCAGTGCCGTTCACCATGAGTACCGGACCGCGCATCGCCGACCAGTCGACCTTCAGGTACGTCGCCCGGGCTTTCCAGGCGCTCGTCAGGCCGTCCCAGTTGCCGGGCGCGGACAGGAGCACGGCGGCGCGATAGGGAAGCGCGGGCTCGGCGCCCATGCCCTCCACCCGCGCACCCATGGCGAGCGCGGCGGATTGGCCGCCGAAGCTGTGCCCGGCCACTGCCACGCGGCCGAGGTCTGCCCGCCGGGCGAGCCCGGAAACCGGCTTCAGCGCGGCAGGCAGGTGCATGCCGATCCAGGCGAGGGTGTCGTAGCGGATGCGCCAGGTGTCGGCCGGCCAGCTTGCGGGGGCTATGCCGTCGGCCGAGGCGTCCGGGAAATCGGGCTGGACGACGATGTAGCCCGCGCGCGCGATGCCTTCGACCAGCGGCCGATAGTCGGACCGGTTGAGCGCGGCGCCATGCGCGAAGACCAGCACGGGAAGGTGGCTGCCCGCTGCCGGGGCGGTGATCCGCAGGACGATGGCGCCGTGTGGGCCTTCGACGGTGACGGGATCGGTCGAAACGATCGTCGCCACGCGCGCGGCCGGTGCGGCGGCGGCGCGGGCAGGGGGCGCGGGCGTCATCGCCGAAGCGAGGCCGAGAGCGGCGAGGGAGGCAAGGATGCGTCGCGGAAGCGGACTGGCGGGCATGACGTGTTTCAGCGCTCTTTCAGGAAAGCGTCGATGCGCGCGGCAACCGCCTCGGCATCGACCTTGAGGAAGCCGTGGGCGGCGCCGGGCAGTTCGACGAAGCGCTGGTCGGCGATGCGGTGGGCCTCGCGGTGCGTCACGTCCCAGAGGTCGTCCTCGGGGCAGAGCAGCAGCGTCGGTTGCCGCAGCTGCTCCAGCGCGCCGATGAAGTCGTATTCGTAGACCGCGCGAAAGCCCCAGGGCAGGCGGTCTCCGGGGCGCAGGTGCTCCGCCAGCGAGGCGTGCTTCCAGGCGAGATCGACGCGGGTGTCGTGCATCGATTCCATCAGCGTCCACAAGTCCGCGACATGGCCGGCATCGGGGCGCGGCACGGGGAAACGGTCGATGGCGTCGAGGCGGCGCGCGCGCTCCTGCGCGTCGTAGGCGGCGAGGCTGACCAGCACGAGGCGGCGGATCAGCCGGGGGCGGGTGACGGCAAGCTCGGTCGCGGTGACCGAGCCGGTGTGATAGCCCATGACGTCCACGGGGCCTTCGCCGATCACGCCGTCCGCGCGCATCGTCTCGAGGAATCCGGCCATGACGTGCCCGAAATCGCGGATGCCGATCGGACCTTCGGGAGCGTCGCTGCCGCCATACCCCGGCGTGTCGGGCGCGAGCACCACCCGGCCCTGCGCGGCCAGCAGGGGCATGACGGGCTCGTAGTCGATGCCGGACTTGGGCGTCTGGTGCAGGCACAGCAGCGGTGGCAGCGTGGCCGGGCCGGCGGGGCGCGCGATGCGGTAGTGGATCTGGCCGTAAGGGCCGCCGCAATAGGCGCGGTGCATCGCGGCAAGGCTCACTGCGCGGCCTCGTGCAGCGGCTTCCAGATGTCCGGCTCCCCGCCGAGCGAGGGGTCGGCGACGAACATGTTCTCCGGGCGCGGGAGGCCGAGGTTGTCGCGCAGGGTGCCCGGCTCGTACTCGGTGCGGAACAGGCCGCGCGCCTGCAGGATCGGGATCACCTGGTCGACGATGTCGTCGAGGTTGCCGTCGAGGTAGTTGGGCGAGATCGAGAAGCCGTCGGCGGCGCCGCTTTCGAACCACTGCTGGAACATGTCGGCGACCTGCTCGGGCGTGCCCGCCATCGCGAAGCTGGCGCGCGAGACCGATACGCGGCGGGCGAGCTGCTCGACGGTCAGGTTCTCGTCGCTCGCCATGGCGATGATCTGCTGCTGCACCCACTGGCCGGCGTTGGTGAGGCCGATCTCGGGCAGCGGGCCGTCCAGCGGGACGCCGGAAAGGTCGATGTCGCCCAGCAGCATCTCCAGCTTGCCGATGGCGAGTTCCAGCGGGATCAGGTCGAGCAGCGCCTGCGTGTCGCGCCGGGCTTCCTCCTCGGTCGGACGCACGAGGATCTGCATCGAGGGGATGATGGCGACGTGGTCGGGGGTGCGGCCGAACGCGCGCGCCCGCGCCTTCATGTCGGCGTAGAAGGCCTGCGCCTTCTCCATCGAAGGCTGCGCGGTGAACACGAGGTCCGCCGTGCGCGCGGCCAGGGCGCGCCCGGGTTCCGACCCGCCCGCCTGCACCACTACCGGATGGCCCTGCGGCGGGCGCCCGACGTTGAGCGGGCCGCTGACCGTGAAGTGCCGGCCCTTGTGGTTGAGCGCGTGGACCCTGGCCGGCTCGAAGTAGCGCCCGGCCGCCTTGTCGCGGATCATAGAGCCGTCTTCCCAGCTGTCCCACAGGCCCCGCACGACATCGACGAACTCCTCCGCCCGTTCGTAGCGCTGGTCGTGGTCCATGTGGAGGTCGCGGCCGAAGTTGCGGGCCTCGTTCTCGGTCGCGGACGTCACCACGTTCCAGCCCGCGCGCCCGGCGGTCAGGTGGTCGAGCGAGGCGAAGCGGCGAGCGATGGCATAGGGCTCGTTGTAGGTGGTGGACGCGGTGGAGACCAGTCCGATCGACTTCGTCACCTGCGACAGCGCGCCGAGCAGTGTGGTCGGCTCCAGCTTGCCCGCGTTGTCGGTGGCCGAGAATGCCCCGCTGCCCGAGATATGGTGATATCCCTGCGCATCGCCCGAGAAGTAGCAGTGGAACTTGCCGCGCTCGGCGGTCTGCGCAAGGCGGGCGTAGACCGCGAAGTCGTGCAGGTCCTCGGCGGGAGCGTCGCCGTAGCGCCATCCGCCCGGATGGGCACCGGCGTTGTGGATGAAGGTCGCGAAGATCATCCGGCGGCGGGGAGTGGTGGTCACGGTCATGCCTCTTTGCTTGGCTGGCTCAGCCGACGTGCTCGGTGCGGCCGTCGATGCAGGCGATGAGCCGGTTGTCGGCCCGGTTGAGTATCTCGACGCCGTCCGCGCCGAGCAGGATCATGTCCTCGAAGTGGAACTTGCCCACCTCCGGGCCGATCCACGGCAGGTCGCAGCTCAGCACCATGCCGGTCTCCAGCGTGAAGGGCGCCATGGCGTTGCCGGGATGCGGGTGGTCGGTGTGTTCGAGCCCGACCGAATGGATGTTCGAGGACTTGTACGCCGGGTTGCCCGCCGCCTGGATCGCCGCGGTGACGCTGGCTTCGATCTCGGTGGAGCGCGCCCCGGCGCGGAAGGCGCCGAGCGAGGCGAGCCAGCCCAGGCGCGTGGCTTCGTAGCAGCGCAACTGGTCGGCGCTCGGCTCGCCGATGACGAGGGTGCGGCCGATGTCGCTGGTGTAGTGCGCAAATTCTGCGGTGGCGTCGAACGTGACGGTGTCGCCGGGGAGAAGCTGCGCGGTCTTGGGCAGGCGGCCATGGCCCGGGCGGAAGGGCGTGATGAGCAGGAACATCGGCCGCGCGCCCGTCATCGGTACGCCCGCCCAGAACACGCGCTCCGCTTCGGCGCAGGTCGCCCCGGCGGCGATCGCCTCGGCGCACAGGGCTATCGCGGCGTCGGTCTTGCGCGCGGCGGCGCGCATGAAGGCCAGCTCCGGCGGCGTCTTGACCATGCGGATCTCGCGCAGGAGGTCCTTCGCATCGGCGACGCGGACGCCCGGGACCTGCGCGGCGACATCGGCGCCGAGGCCACGGTCCTCGAACCCGATCGCGGCGTTAGCGAAGCCGAGTTCGGCGAACCACGCGGCGATGGCGGTGGCATGGTCGGGCGGCAACCCGCCGGCGTCCGCGCTCGCCTGCGTGCCGCCGGGACCGATCCCGGGACGGCGGGCGTAGCCGCGCACGATGTCCATCCATGTCCCGTCGCGCTGCTGGGGCTGTCCGGCATCGACCTCGACGGTGATGACCGCCGGGGGCAGCGCGCGATCACGCGGCAGCACGCACAGCGCAAGGTCGCCGAAGCCCCAGCTCGCGTCCGTCGCCCAGGAACTGAGGTAGTAGGTGTTGATCGGACTGGAGGCGACGATCGCCGACAGACCCTCGCGGTCCATGACGGCGTCGGCGCGGTCGCGGTTCAGCAGCATTTCGGCTCCGTGGTGAGGAAGGCGCGCATCTCGGCCTCGACGCGGTCGGTCTCCAGCTTGAGCACGCCGTGCTTCACGCCGGGAATCTCCACGAGCCGGGCGTCGGGGTAGGTGCGCCAATGGGTGTGGGTCTGTGCCCAGAGGTCGTCCTCGGGGTTCATCACCAGGACCGGCTGGGCGACCCGGGCCATCGCCGCGATGAAGTCGTGGTCGTAGACTGCCATGAACCCCCACGGCAGGCGCGCCCCGGTGCGCAGGGAGTCCGCCATGGCGACATGGCGCTCCTCGGGCTGGAGGCGCGGGTCGGCAAGCTCGGTCAATCTCGCCCAGAGCTTTTCGATGTGGGCGAGATCGGCGGCGGGTTCGGGAAAGAATTCGCGCACTCGTGCAAGCCGCTGCGCGCGCGCCTCGGCATCGTAGGCGGCGAGGCCGAATACGACGAGGCGGCGCACGAGGTCGGGGCGCAGGTTCGCCAGCTCGGTCGCGATGATCGAGCCGGTGTGGAATCCGGCGACATCGAACCGTTCGAGGCCAAGGTCGTCGCACAAAGCCGCGAGCGCCTCTGCGTAGTCGCGGATCGTCACCGGCGCGGGCGGCGGATCGCTCATCCCGTAGCCGGGCGTGTCGGGCGCGACCACCAGCCTGTCGCGGCCGAGGCGCGGCAGGATCGCGTCCCACATGGCGCCGCTGCTGGGAGTGGAGTGGATGCACAGGAGCGGAGGCGGCCCGCCCTCGACGGTTGCCCCGCAGCTACGCAAGTGCACCTGTCCCCAATGGCCTTGCGCATAGCTGCGGATGATCTGCACCATGGGACTGCGGGGCCTCCTGCCGACGGTCGGTCGTCTTGCCGAGGCCGGGGCTAGCAGGCCCGCTCCTCTCCGGTCACCGATCGGATCGCGACTGACCGACTGTCGAGAAGTGCCGCCGGGAGGGGTGGCGCGGAACGCGAATGCGGCACTTCATGCGGCATGGCCCCCAAGAAACCCGCGCCCGCGCGCAAATCCGAACTGCCGCTTTCGCTCTCGCTCGCCTTCGGGATCGGGACCGTGGGCGTGTCGTGCATGCTCAACCCCATCTCGATGTACTTCCCGGCGATGCTGGCGACGGTGCTCGGGCTTTCCCCCGCCATCGCGGGGATGCTGCTGACCGGATCGAAGCTCTACGACATCGTCGCCGACATCCTCATCGGTGCCGCCAGCGACCGCACCCGGTCGCGCTGGGGGCGTCGTCGTCCGTACATGTTCGTCGGCAGCCTGATGGGGGCGGGCGCCTTCGCGCTGATCTTCAATCCATGGCTGCTGCCGAGCGGGACCGGCCTGATCGTCAGCCTCGCGGTGCTTCTGGTGATCTACTCGACCGGATATTCGCTGTTCAACATTCCCTACATCGCGATGCCCGCCGAGATGACCGACGATGCGGCCTCGCGCACGGGGCTGATCTCGTGGCGCAGCTTCTTCATCGCGGTGGGGCAGCTCGTCTCGGTTGCCGGAGGGGCGCAGCTGATCGCGCTGTTCGGGCGCGGCGAGCGGGGCTACGCGGTGATGGGGCTAACGCTGGCGCTCGTCATCGTCTGCACCACGCAGTTGACCGTCGTGTTCACCGCCAAGGCGCGTCGGCAGGAGCGGGTCGAGACGGGCACGCCGGTCCGCCCGCTCGCGCACTTGCGGATGGTCTGCTCGAACCGACCCTTCGTGCTGCTGATGAGCGCCAAGCTGTTCCTGCTGTTCGGGCAGGCCGCGACGGCGAGCACGCAGCTCCTGTTCCTGCTCAACGTCGCGCGGGTGGGGTACACCGGGCAAGTGTGGTTCAGCGTGGCCGAGAACATCGCGCTGGCGGGCTCGCTGGCGCTGTGGGTCAAGGCGATCAACCGCTGGGGCAAGCGGCCGATCTATATCCTCGGGCTGTTCGCGCAGTGCGTCATCTATCTGGCGTGGCTGCTGCCGGGCATCGAGGAGACCGCCTGGACGCTGGCGACGCGCGGCGCCTTGCGCGGGGTCTTCAGCGCGGGAATCCTGCTCGCGGGGACGGCGATGCTGCCCGATACCATGCAGTTCGACTTCTATCGCACCGGATTGCGCCGGGAAGGCATGTTCGCCAGCGTCTACGCCATCGTCGAGAAGATCGCCTTCGCCGTGGCGCCAGCGCTGATCGGCGGGTTCCTGGCCTTCGGCGGGTACATTCCCACCACCGGCGGCGCGATCATCGACCAGCCCGACAGTGCGCGCCTGTCGCTCTACATCCTGCTGGTGGCGGTGCCGATCCTCGCCAACCTGACGGCGGCGGCGCTCATCTGGTTCTATAGTCTCGACGCAGCGACCCTGGAAAGTGCGCGCGAAAACGGCGAAAACTGATCGCAGGGCGACAAGTCCGCTCTGCATGGCCCCGCGTTCATCGCAGAGTGAACAGCCGCGATTGCCGACTTAATGCGGCGGGCCGGCTGGGGTCTCCTGTTCCTCAAACAAGGCAAGGAACAGGGAAAAGCATGGACCGCAATTCGTATCTCAGGATGCTGCTCGCCACCGCCGCGATCGGCGTGACCGGGCAGGGCATGATCGCCGCGCCCGCCGCCGCGCAGGAAGCACAGGCGGAGGCGAGCCTGCCGGGCGACATCGTCGTCACCGCCCGCAAGCGCGAGGAATCGCTCCAGGACGTGCCGATCGCGATCACCGCGCTCGATTCCGCCTCGCTGGAAAAGCGCAACATCGCCAGCCTCAACGACGTGGCCGACGTCACGCCGAGCATGTACCTCTCGAACTCCGGCTCGGGCCGCGCGGACCGTTCGAACCAGCAGATCATCATCCGCGGCATGACGCCCTCCTCCTCGCCCACCTCGAACGGCAACGTCTCTGTCTTCATCGACGGCGCGCCGGTCACCGGCGGCTTCGTCGAGGGCATCGGCGACCTTGCCCGCGTGGAAGTGCTGAAAGGCCCGCAGAGCGCCTACTTCGGCCGCGCGACATTCGCGGGCGCGGTGAACCTCGTCACCAAGGACCCCACCAACGAGCTTCGCGGTTCGGTGGAGGGGCAGATCGCCTCGAACAACTGGACCAACTTCACCGCCTCGCTGGAAGGCGCGATCATTCCGGACAAGCTGCTGTTCCGGGTCAGCGGCCGGCATTTCTACACCGACGGCGATTTCGACAATCCCGGCGGCTCCTCGGAAACGCTGGGCCAGCAGGAATCCACCAGCCTCGCCGTGACCCTGATCGCCAAGCCGACCGACAACCTGACCTTCCGCGTGTTCGGCCTCGGCTGGCATGACGACGACGGCCCGGGGCCACTCGGCAAGTTCGCCAGCCCCGACTACAACTGCGATGCAGGGCTCGGTCGCGGCCTCAACTATGTCTGCGGGAAGCTGCCCGGCAGCCCCTCGCTGACGCCCGCCAGCAACGTCATCATGGACCCGCTGTTCCGCAGCCAGGTGATCGACAATCCCAATGTCCCGCTGCTTTTCGACGACCTGCTGCAGACCGAGGCGGGGATGAAGCGCCGGGCGTACCACGTCCACGGCGGCCTCACCTGGGACGCGCCGTTCGCGCCGGTCAGCGTTTCCGCGCTCGTCGCCTGGAACCAGAACCACTACGCCACGCTGAACGACCTCGACCTTGAGGATACACGGGGCGTACCTAACCCGAACTTCAACGGCACCAATGCCAACCTGGTGCGGCCCTTCGTCGATTACGAATCCTACGTCGAATACATGTTCGACGACTGGTCGGCCGAACTGCGCGCGGCATCGACCGGAAGCGGCCCGTTCACCTGGACCGTCGGTGCGAACTATACCGAAGCGCTGAGCACGCCGAACGCCAACGCGCTCTATCCCACCGGCTACCGGGTCTCGACCGGATCGGTCATCAACCAGGCGAAGACGTGGAGCGGCTTCTTCGGCCTCGGCTACACGCTGGGGATCATGAACCTCAGTTTCGACGGCCGCTACCAGATCGACAACATCTATTCGCGCCGCCGCATCTACGACAAGCCGACCGACACGCTGCTCAAGGCGACCTACAAGAACTTCCTGCCCCGCGTCAGCCTCACCATCGAGCCGACGCGCGACCTGACGGTCTACGGATCGTGGTCCAAGGGCATGAACCCCGGTGCGTTCAACTCCTCGCTCGCCACCGCGTCGCAGGCGGTGCAGGACGCGGCGTTCGAGCAGACGGGCGCGCAGACGACCGTCAGGCCCGAGAAGCTGGAGCAGTGGGAGCTGGGCGTGAAGGGCCGCCTGTTCGGCACCCTCAGCTACGACGTCAGCGCCTATTACGGCACCTGGAACGACCAGATCATCTCGGTCAACGCGGTGGTCCCGGCGGGCGGCTCGGGCAACCAGACGCAGGTCCAGACCTTCTCGGCCAACGCCGGCAAGACGCGCCTTGCGGGCATCGAGGGCCAGCTCGACTGGCGCGCCACCGACAATCTCGCGTTCAACGGCGGCATCGGCTACAACTACAGCGAGATCGTCGACTACGTCTGCGTGACCTGCGCGGTGTCGATCACCGGCAGTTCGGACGTCTCGGGCAACAGCCTGCCGCGCGTGCCTTCGGTCAACGCGACGCTGGGCGCGCAGTACACCGCCGACCTGCCCTCGCCGATCCTCGGCGGGATGCTCGACCAGTGGTATCTGCGCGCCGACTACATCTACAAGAACCGCATGTACGAGACCGAGGCGAACATCGCCTACACGCCCGACACGCACCTCGTGAACCTTCGCGCGGGCCTGTCGTCCGACCGTGCGCGGATCGAGGCCTTCGTGCTGAACCTCACCAACGAGCGGACCTACACCAGCATCGTGCGCAACGTGGACGTGCTGCGCTCCAACACCAACGACATCCTCGTCGGCCTGCGGACCGGCCGGCAGGTCGGCGCACGCATCCGGTACAACTTCTGATGCGGCAAGGGAGCAAGATGGCGGGGATCATGCGGCGCATGGTCCCCATCGGCGCGGCGCTGTGGGCGGCTCTGGCGCCGCCCTCGGCAACGGCGGCAGCGGACAACCTGTTCGGCGATTTCGGGGAGCCCGTGCGCTGGTATCACCTCTATTCCGCCGACGACGGGCTGACCCACGTCGAGGAAATGCCGGTGCCGGTCTCGCAGGGCAGCTACGGCATGAACGTGCTGTTCGACCGGCAGGTGCGCCGGGTGGTGATCGCCTACTGGCCGGACGGCTTCCAGTCCGAGTGGCACTATGCGACCAACACCAATGTCCTGCTCTACCTGCAGGGCAACCAGCTGATCGACACCGGCGACGGCAAGACCTACCGCCTCAACCCCGGCGAGGCGGTGCTGGCGGAGAACTGGACCGGCAAGGGCCACCGCTTCCGCTGCGAGGCGAAGACCGGGCGCAAGGTGTGTCTGGTGGTCCAGATCACGCTGGGCGACCTGGAGAAGACCCTGCCGCTGCGCAAGGCGCCGGAAGCGGGGAAGTAGGCGGGCGGGGCGGCGGCGCCTCAGCCCAGCGCGGCGCGCACCAGCGACTTGAAGCGCGTCGATACCGGGCTGGGGCGCACGCCCCGCCGCTCCATGAAGCCGAACACGAAGTCGAAGCGCATCGCGTCTATCGCCAGCACCGCCAGTCGCCCGGCCACCACGTCGGCCTCGGCGTAGCGGGCGGGCAGCAGCGCGGCCATGTCGCTTTCCAGCGCCGAGCTGCGCAGCAGCGACAGCGAGGTCGCGTTGAGCGACTGCGGCGGCACCGGCAGCTTGTTGCGGTAGAACGCGCTTTCGAACCGGTAGCTGACCGAGACCTGGTGCGGCACCGCCCAGCGTATCCCGGCCGTGTCCTCCAGCCGGGTAACGGCGGCATAGGGGTGGTCCGGCCGCACGTTGGGCAGGATCAGTTCCTCGCCCAGCGCCTCGAACTCGATCTCGTTCAGTTCGGTGCTGCGGGTGTAGAAGAAGCTCGGGATCAGGCAGAAACCGAGATCCATCTCCTTGCGGCGCAAGTCCTCGGCGATCTGCTCGCGCGTGGCCGAGATGACGTGGATGTTGAGGAGCGGGTTCTCCTGAACGTGCCGGTTGATCGCGCCGGGTATCAGGTCGAAGTGGAAGTTCGGCGATATGCCCAGCTTGAGCGTCGCCTGCGCGCCTTCCTCGTCGATCTCGCTGAGCGCGCGTTCCAGGCTGTTGAGCAGTTCCTCGGCGCGGGGGAGGAAGCGGTCTCCGGCGGGCGTGAGTATCGTTCCCGAGGGGCCGCGCGCGAACATGCGCGATCCGAGGTCCGCCTCCAGCCCGCGCATGTTCCGCGTGAGCGTGGGCTGGGTCATGCCCAGTTCCTGCGCGGCCTTGCCGAGGCTGCCCGTGCGCGCAACCGCCACGAACTGCTCGAGTCTCCGCATGTCGATAGAACGGCGCAACCCGGTATTCCTGTTCTGGATCAAATGTCATGGTGATGGAACATTTGAACGAAGGCAAGGGAAGACCATGACCGACGACCCCTCCGGCCCGATCGCGGTGCAGCCCTATCCGCCCCGCCTGCGATCGTGGGGCGTGCTGGTGCTGTTCTGCATCGCCTCGATCATCTCGGTCATCGATCGCGGGATCCTGACGCTGGTGGTGCAGCCGGTGCGCGCGGAGCTTGGCATCACCGACCTCCAGATCAGCCTGCTGCAGGGACTGTCGTTCGGCATCTTCTACGCGGTCATGGGCATTCCGCTCGGGCTGCTCGCCGACCGCGTCTCGCGCAAGCGGCTGCTGATCTTCGGCATCGTCGTATGGAGCCTCGCGACGCTCTACGGCGCCGAGGCGTCGAACTTCGGCGAACTCTTCGCGGCGCGCCTGCTCGTGGGCCTCGGTGAGGCGGCGCTGGCGCCCTGCGCGATCTCGATGATCGGCGACATGTTCCCCGCCCAGCAGCGCGGAAGGCCGATCAGCGTCTACCTGCTGGGGCAGGCGGTGGCGCCCGGCATCGGCCTGTTCCTGACCGCGCAGGTGCTCGCCGCCGCGCCGCGCGGGGCCTTCGACGGCCTTCCGCTGCTGGACGGGCTGGCGCCCTGGCGCGTGGTCTTCGCCATCTGCGGCGTGATCGGCCTCTTCGTCGCAGCGCTGATGCTGGTCTACCGCGAACCGGTGCGGCGGACGGTCGCCGCTGCCGGGGGCTCGGGCAGCTTCGCGGAATCGTTCGGCTACCTCCGGCGCAACTGGATCGTGTTCCTGCCCTTCTACGTGGGCTTCGCGGTGGCCACCATGCATACCTATGGGCTGGCCGGGTGGAACGCGACCTACCTCATCCGCACGTTCGAGCGCAGCCCCGTCGAAGTCGGCGAATGGCTCGGCACGGCGGCGGTGATCTGCGGCGGCGCGGGCGCGCTGACGGCGGGCTGGGTGAACGACCGCATCGCGCGCGGCGGCAGGCCGGGCGCCAAGCTCCGCCTGCTGATGGCGATCTGCGCCTTCGCGCTGCCCAGCACGCTGCTGGCCTTCGCGCCCTCGTTCCCGGTGGGACTGGCGATGGTGGTGCTCTCGATCGCGATCATGCCGATGCTGGGGACGACGATGATCTCCAGCGTCACCGAACTGGTGCCGGGCAACATGCGGGGCGTCGCCACTTCGCTGCTCGGCCTGACCAACACCCTGCTGGGCGCCACGATGGGGCCGCTGCTGATCGCGTTCTCGACCGAGCACGTCTACCGCGACCCGGCGCTGATCGGCGCTTCGATGACGACGGTGGGGCTGCCGGTGATCGCGCTCGGCCTGGTGCTGTACTGGCTGGCGGCACGCGGCATGGGGAAGCGACTGGCGGCGGACGCGCAGTTCCGTGATGTGGTGACGGCGCGCGCCGGATAAGTGGGCGGATGAGCGGGGCGCTCCGTGTGCCGGAGCGCCCCGCCGGTCGTCAGGCCGCCGCCTGCGGCTGGAGGACTGCCGCCACTTCCGCCGCCGCGCGCTCGCCCGATTGCAGCGCGGCCTCGATGCCGACTTCGAGGCTCTTGTGGTGCTCGCCCGCCCAATGCAGCGCGCCCACCGGCGTCGCCATGTGACGGGCGAAGCGGGTGACCTGGCCCGGGCCCATCACGTATTTCTCGCCGCCGATCAGCGGCTCGGCGCCCCAGCAAACCTGATGCACGACCTCCAGCTTGCCCGCGGTGGACGGGCGGATGCGTGCCAGCGTGGCGAGTAGTTCGTCCGCCGCATGCGGCCCCATCGCATCGACCCGCTTGGCATTGTCGCCGTTGATCCAGATGCGCAGGTGGTTGACGCTGTCGTCCTCGTTGAACTCGACGAAGAGGCGCTCGAACACGGTGTCGCTCCACAGTGACGGGGCGAGCCCGTCTTCCTCCCAGAACCGGCTGCTGGCCTTGAGGATGAACTGCGTGTTGCCCGAACTGGCCGCGCAGCCGATCGCCTCGCCGAGCGGCTCGGGCAGCGGCGGGTCGAAGGCGACGTGCTTGAGCGCGACGAACGGCACCGTCACGATCATGCGCGCGGCGGTGATCGTGGAGCCGTCCTCGAAGGTGGCGGTCACGCTCTCCGCGCCATGCGCGATGCGCACCACCTTGCGGTTCAGCATCGGCGCGCGGCGCAGCGAAGCCGCCATCGCCTCGGGCAGGCGCACCATGCCGCCTTCCAGGCGGATCGGCTTGTACTGCGCGTCGCCATACTGGTCGAAGTTCTTCGGGTCGTCGAAGCCCACCGAGCGCCACTTGATCGCATCGCGGAACATCGACAGCGCCGAGACGGTCTCGATGTCGTTCGTGTTGATGCACATGTTGACGAGGCGCAGCGCCTCGTCGGACAGGCCGTGGCTGCGCAGGTAGTCGGCGAAGGCGATATCGTAGCGCGCATTGGCCGGATCGAGCCAGCCCTCGATCTCGAAGAACGGCAGCAGCGTCTGCATGTAGTAGCTGTCCATCCGCGCAGGCAGGATTTCGCGCTCCTCGCCGACGCAGCGATTGGCCGGGTGGTTCTCCCAGTCCTTGGCGTCGAACAGTTCGCCGTGGATCGAGAACGCCGTCCTGCCGCGCCGGGTCAGCGGGCGCGAGGGCAGGCAGAAGCGCTCCACCATGGCATGGGCACGCAAGTGCGAGGGGCCAAGGCCGGTGCCGCCGATGTCGACGGGCTGGCCGTCCACCTCGATGGTGCGGATGCGTCCGCCAAGGATGGGCGCGGCATCGACGATCTGCGCCTCGATGCCCTGCTTCTCCAGTTCCATGGCGGCGTAGAGCCCGGCAAGGCCGGCGCCGACGATCAGCACGGGCACGTCGGTAGAAGGAAGGGTCATTGGCAGAAGCTCCTGATGGATCGGGCGAAATCGGCGATACCCACGGCGAAGACGTCGCGGCTGAGGCCGGGAAGCTCCTCGAAGCGGGCATCGGGGAAGAGCGCGGCCGCCTCGCGGCTGGCGTCGAGCAGCGCCTCGTGCGGCTGCGCCACGAGCACGGGCTGCGTTACCAGCGGCAGGCGCGCGGCGGCGTCGTAGGACCATACGCCGATGTAGGTCCATGCGCGGCGGTGCATGGCGGCGGCCTTGTCGCGGAACGTCCAGATCGCCTGTTCGAAGTCGGCGCCGGGCAACCGCTCGACGACCGTGAAGTCCCAGAGCCAGCGCATCCAGTCGAGCATCTCGGCACCGTCCTCGCCCGGCAGCGTCACCGCGCGCGCCTTGGCAAGGTTGGCCGCGCGCTCCTCCACCGATCGCATGGGCAGGCCGGAAAGGACGAGGCGGCCGACGCGGCGCGGCGCGGCGATCGCGAGTTCGGTGCACAAGTACGTGCCCGAGTGATACCCGAACACGTCGACGGGCCTGTCCGAGCCCAGCCCCAGCGCGGCCATGCCCTCGGCGAAGGCCCCTGCGAGCTGGTCGAGCGGCTGCGGTCCGGGCGGGGTGTCCGACATGCCGTTGCCGGGCGTATCGAACGCGTAGACCTCCCGGTCCTTCGCCATTTCCGCGATCAGCGGCAGGTACTCCTGCGAAGACGAGGGGTTCTGGTGCAGCATGACCAGAGCCGGCTTGTCCCCGGGCTCGGCAGGACCGGCGTGGCGATAGTGCAGCTGGCCGAACCGGCATTCGGTGTAGCCGCGGCGCACTTTGGGACCGTTGCGATCGGCGGGGGGCAGGTAGTCTGGCATGGCGGAAACTCTACGCCGGGGCAGGGCACCGGGTAGGCCCGTCGCGACCGCGAAGTCATACGCTTCATGCATGAGTCCCGGCGCGGCTTCGGGCTTGGCCGACGCGCCTGGGGCGGCCACATGGAGGCAACGATCTGACGAGTGGACTATGACCTACAGCCCAGCCCGATATCATGCCGAACCGCGCCGCAGCATTCCCGGCGAAGCTCCCGAAATCGCGCGGCTCACCGCGATGGCCGTCGCCCTCCTGCAGGAGCTGGCGATCACGCGCGAGCGGCTCGACACCGTCGAGCGGATGGGCGAGGCGGCGGGCTGGCTCGATCGCGCCGCGCTTGACGCCTACCGCGCCGAGGGGGCGGCGGAGGCCGAGCGCAACGCCACGCGGCGGCGGCTGATCGACGTGGTCATGCATCCCTTCAAGGCCGATGCCGAGCGCGCGCTCGAAGCGACGCGCGAGAATGCCGACCGGGCGGAGCGGACCCGCACCGCCGATGCAATCCTTGAAAAGGAGCAGCTGTCATGAGCCACCCGATGATGCCCGAAACCACGCACGACGAGCACGTCGAGCAGCTTTTCGTCCGCGACTTCAAGGTCTGGCTGGGCGAGGGCGTGGGCGCGCAGATGCGCGGCGTGGCCGAGAACGTGGCGCAGATCTCCGGCTCCGAACGCATGGCCGAAGTGCGCCGCCAGCTCATGGACACCGAAGTGTTCCGCAGCTGGATCGGCTACCGCCGGCTCTCGCAGGAGATGATGTGGGACGCGGTCGGCCGCTCGATCGACCGGCAGATCGACACGCTCCAGTCGCGCGCGCGGATCGCCGAACCCAGGGGTTCGGTCACGCTCGACCCCGACTTCACGCCGCCGCCCTACATCGCCGCGCTCGACGTGCACATGATGCCGGGCGGCTACCACCACGACCAGGGGCAGGGCGACGTCCGGCAGGGCGCGCTGATCGACCGGGGCGGCGCGGTCTACATGCTGGGCCGCAACGGCGGCCTGATGAACGACGTGCGCGGCCACACCACGGTGCAGCATCTCTGGGAAGTCTATCCCGAGCTGGAGCCCGCGCGCATCCTCGACCTCGGCTGCGCGGTGGGCGCCAGCACGGTCGCGGTGGCGAGCCACTTCCCCGACGCCGAGGTGGTTGCGGTGGACGTCGGCGGCGCCATGCTGCGCTATGCCCATGCCCGCGCCGAGCACCTTGGCGAGCGCGTCCACTTCGTCCAGGCCGACGCCGAGAAGACCCCGTTCGAAGACGAGAGCTTCGACGTCGTCTACTCCTGCGTCCTGCTGCACGAGACCTCGAACGCGGCGGCCCGCAACATCTTCCGCGAATGCCATCGCCTGCTGCGTCCGGGCGGGGTGATGATCCACACCGAAGTGCCGGGGCGCACCGACGAACTGGGCGTCTGGGGCAACATCCAGGGCGACTTCGAGGCCCTCTACAACAACGAGCCGTTCTGGCGCGGGATGCAGAACATGGACTTCGCGCAAGTCGCGCGGGAAGCGGGCTTCGCGGATCCGAAGATCGGCTATCAGCTTGCCGCGCCCAAGCCCTCGCGCCGCGCCTCGGGCGGGTTCTCGACGGAATCCTCCGGCCCGTTCCGGTCGTGGTTCATGATCTCCGCGCGCAAGTGAGCGCGCCGGTCGACCGCAACTTCGCGCGCATCGCCGAAGGGCAGGTGCATTACCGCAGCCTGCCCGCGCTGCCCGGCGCGGAAGGGCAGCGGCCGCTGCTGATGCTGCACCTGTCGCCGGCGTCTTCCCGCAGCATGGAGCCGCTGATGCTGGCGCTGCGCGAGGCCGGACATGCCGGGGAAATCCTTGCGCCGGACACGCTCGGCAACGGCGATTCCGCCCCTCCCGCGCGCGCCGATGCCGACATCGCCTATTTCGCCGATGCCACCGTCCGCCTCGCCGATGCGCTGGGGCTCGGCGCGTTCGACCTCTACGGCTCGCACACCGGCGCCCGGATCGCCTGCGAGATCGCCGCGTCGTGGCCCGCGCGCGTCGGCGCGCTGGTGATGAGCGGGATCACCGAATACGACGCCGCCACGCAGGCGCTCTACACCGAGAGCTACGTGCCCCGCGTGGAGCCCGACGAGTACGGCCGCCAGATGGTCTGGGGCTTCCATTTCGTGCGCGACCAGCACCTCTTCGCGCCCTATTTCCGCCGCGAGGCCGCGTTCCGGCTGGCCAAGGACGTGCCCCCGCCCGAAGTGCTCCATGAGGGCGCGCTGGACATCCTGAAGGCGCTGGACACTTACCACATCCCCTACCTGGCCGCCTTCGCCTACCCCGCCCGCGCCCGCGCCGCGCTGGTGCGCGGCCCGGTGCTGCTGATGCAGCCCGAATGGGGTCCGCCCAAGCTCAATGCCGCCGCCGCCGAGATCGCCGCGCTGATGCCGGACGGGCGGGTCTCGGCGCCGTCGGGCGGGCTGCCGGGCTACGCCGCCGCCGTCGCGGCCTTCCTCGCGGCCCCCGTCTCCGGAGAACAGATGCCATGCTGACCACCACCCAGGACCGTCCCGAAGTCTCGCACGGCCTCGTCGCCCACTCGGTGCTCGATGCCCGGGCGCTCGCCCGCGAGGTGGCGGCGCGCTACGACCTGCCCGAAGGCGTGCGCGCCTCGCTGCTGTTTCGCGGGATGAACGACGTCTACGTGGTTTCCGCCGGGGACCGTCGCTGGGCGCTGCGCGTCTGGCGCGGGACGTGGCGCGGGCTTGACGAGGTCGAGAACGAGCTGGCCTTCCTCAACTTCCTGCGATCGTGCGATTTTCCCGCCTCGTTCCCGGTGCCGCTGCGCGACGGGAGCTGGTACTTCACGCTGGAGGCGCCCGAGGCACTGCGTGCGGTGGCGCTTTACGAGTGGGCGCCGGGCGTCAAGGTGTTCGACAGCCACACGCCCGAAACCGCCGAGCAGGTCGGCCGGCTGCTCGCGCGGATGCACGTCCTGGGCCGCGACTACGTGGCGCCGCACGAGGTGGACCTCAGCCGGGGGCACTTGCTGCGCGACTTGCCCGACCTGCTCGACCTCGTCGCCGACCGCCCGGACGAGGCGCGCGACTATGCCCGTTTCGCGCCCGTCGTGCAGGCCGCCATCGACGGCTTCGACCAATACGACCTGCCGCGCGGCGCCTGCCACGGCGACCTCCATCCCAGCAACGCGCATGTCGACGAGGCCGGGCGCATCACCATCCTCGACTTCGACGGATGCGGTTCGGGCTATTTCCTCAAGGACATCGCGAACTACGTTTTCGGCAGCGATTTCTACGGTTTTCCGCCGGAACTGGGGCAGGCCTTCGTGCGCGGCTACAATGCCGTGCGGCCGATGACGGCGGACGAATTCGCGCTGCTCGATCTCTTCGTCTTCGTGAAGACCTTCCAGCTAGCCGCCGGGATCGCGCACAACGTCAACTCGGTGGGCCGCGCCTCGCTGCGCTTCCGGGGGCTGGACTGGTTCGCCGCGCAAGTGCGCGCAGGGATGCAGCGCCACGCGAAATGGCTGGCGGGCTGAGCCTGTCCCGAACGACACCTGGGCGGCGCCGGGGCGTACCTTAGCGGCACCTGGGATGACATTGCCAAGACCGGGCGCGCATGTCGGAGACGATATGCGCGCCTTGTCGCATGTGCGGCGGGATAACCCCGCCGAGCCGCCGCAAGGCAAGCGCGAAGTGTCACCTTTCCCATACGCAAAGCGTATGGCCCGCAATCGACCGGCGCGGAATTTCCGTACCAAAATGACGGTATTACAACAATTTAACCCGCGTGGTCGGAGCTTCCCCATGCCCCGCGTGGCGGGCCGCTTCTCGACACGTGGTCAGCCCACATTGCGGTCTGGCCTGTAGCGCCCGGTCGGCAGACCCTCTCCTCGCTGCAACCATGACGACGGGCCGATAGTCGCCCGTCGCGGCCGCCCCCACCGGAGCGGCGCAGCGCTCTTCAGGCAAGGGGGGAAATCGAATGAGAAGATCCACGAAGCTATCGCGCGCCGCGTTGCTCATGACGAGCGCGCTGCTGTTTCCGCTGGGCACCGCGCAGGCCCAGGACACCGCCGCCGAGGAACCCGCCCCTGCGGGCGACATCGTCGTCACCGCGCGCAAGACCAACGAGAGCCTGACCCAGGTTCCCGTCTCGATCACCGCGATCACCGCCGATGCGCTGCAGGCGCGCGACATCAAGGACATGAACGACGTCGCCTCGTTCACGCCGGGCCTGCGCAACCAGAACCAGTCCGTCGGGCGCAACGACCGTGGCTACAAGCAGTACATCATCCGCGGCGTGGTGCCCGGCAGCGCCTCGTCCTCGCGCCAGAGCGTGACGCTGTTTGTCGACGGCGCGCCGGTGCCGGGCGGCAACTTCGAGGGGGTCAGCAACATCGACCGCATCGAGGTGGTCAAGGGCCCGCAGAGCGCCTTCTTCGGCCGCGCGACATTCGCGGGCGCGATCAACCTCGTCACCCGGCCCCCGGAATACGACTGGGGCGGCGACCTCGACGTCAGCTACGCCAGCTTCAACACCTACGATATCAAGGCCAGCGTCGAGGGCCCGATCGCGCAGGACGTGCTGGCGTTCCGCCTCGGCGGCCACCTCTACCACACCGACGGCGCCTACAAGGACGTGAACTACCCCGTCGTGCGGCTGGGCGAGCGCGACACCAAGTCTATCAGCGGCACCCTGCGCTTCGATCCCACGCCCGACCTGCACTTCAAGGCCTTCGGCGTCTACTGGGAGGACGACGACGGGCTGCCCGCGAACGGGCGCTACAACCAGTCCACCTGGAACTGCAACGGCGGCGCGGCGCCTGCGGGCTCGCTCAACTACACCTGCGACAAGCTGACCGGCTACCCGAAGGACACCGTCACCTGGAACCAGAACCTGCTGCCGGTGGCCTACGATGCGCTGCAGGCCGGGGCGACCTCGTTCGGGCCCGGCTTCATCGACCATCTCGGCCTCCACCGCGAGGCGGCGCAGGTGCGGCTCAGCATGGACTGGGACATCGGCACCTGGAACGTCAGCGCGATCGGGTCCTACGACATCAACAAGTGGAACTTCCTGCAGACGCTGTTCGGCTACGACACGCGCAACATCCCCAGCGTCGGGCCGGCGCCGCTGCCTTATGCCTACAACCTCATCCAGGGCGGCCCGCGCGACGAGGACTACTACGGCGAAGTGCGCCTGTCCTCGCCCCGCGACAAGCCGATCCGGGCGACCGTGGGCGCGAACTACCTCGACCAGGACTACGACGTCATCACGACGAACTATTCCGGCGCGGGCTACCTGACGGTCACCCCGCGCGTGCTCAACAACACCAAGACGATCGGCATCTTCGGCTCGGTCAACTGGGACATCACCGATGGCCTGAGCTTCTCGGGCGAGGCCCGCTACCAGTGGGACAAGCAGTACCAGAAGACCTTCGCCGGAACGAACCCGGAGTTCCAGGACACCTTCCGCTCGTTCACCCCGCGCGCGATCCTGCAGTACGAGTTCGACCGCGACAACATGGTCTACGGCTCGTTCTCGGTCGGCAACCGTCCTGGCGAGTTCAACTCCTCGTACTTCTCGCAGACCGCCTACGTGCAGGCGCAGATCGACCGGCAGGCAAACGTCAGCGGCACCGTGCCAGAGGACAAGCTCTACATGTACGAGGTCGGCTACAAGGGCTGGCTGATCGACCGCAAGCTGCGCGTGCTGGCCTCCGCCTACTACGGGCAGTGGAAGGACCGCCACATCCCGAGCACCGTGCTCTACTACGCCAACGAGGGCGCGGCGGCGTCGGGCGTGCTGAGCCAGCTCATCGTCACCGCGCCTTCGGGCAAGGTGGACCTTGCGGGCTTCGAGCTTGAACTGCTCTACATGCCGCACCCCGACTGGACCATCGACGGCACCTTCGGCTACGCGCATACCGAGATCAAGCAGACCTACAGCGCCGATGCGCTGGCGATCACCGGCAATGCCAGCCCGGTCGGCACGCAGCTTCCCTACTATCCGGAGAAGTCGGGCAGCCTCGGCGTCAGCTGGGAACATGCCTATACCGACCACCTCTCGCCCTTCGTGCGGATGGACGCGATCTACACCGACCGCATCTACGAGAGCGAGGCGAACGCGGCCTACATTCCCGAGAACGTGAAGTTCAACCTGCGCGTGGGCGTGAAGGTCGACAACATCCGGCTGGAAGCGTTCGGGACCAACATCTTCGACAACCGCACGCCCAGCAGCCTGGCGCGGGTGGCCTACAACGAATACGGGCCGACCGGCACCACGCGCAGCGTCAACGGCATCATCGTGTCGCTCGCCGATCCGGCGACCTTCGGCGTGCGCGCGAGCATCGACTTCTGACCTGAAAAGGCAGCGGCTCGAAGGAGCGGGCGGGGAGCGGTCCCCGCCCGTTTCCGTTTCAGCGCCCGTTTCGGTTTCAGCGCTCAGCGTCCGTTTCGGCGAGGAAGGCGCGCACCAGCGCAAGGCTCTCGGCGGACTTCTCGACCGGGATCATGTGCGAGGCGTGGTCGATCACCGCCATGCGCTTCTGTGCGGCGCCGACCCTGGCGAAGGCGTCCTGCCCGCTCTTCACCGTGAGCAGCGGGTTGTCGCGTCCCCAGATCAGCAGCGAGGGCGCGCGGATCGCGGCGAGATCGGCCTCGCGCTCCGCCTGCGTATAGCCGTGCGCGCCCGCTTCCAGGCGGCGCCGGTCCTCCAGCACGCCGGGGCGGTTCGCCTCGTCGGTCAGGCGGCGCACCATGGCGGGCGAGGCGGCGGCATTGTCGGCGAGGTTCTGGTTCAGCATCCAGCGCGTCAGCCACGCGGGCTGGTAGTTCAGCAGCACTTCGTCGCGCAGCCAGATCGAGAGCGCATAGGCGCGCTCGGGCTTGATGTAGCGCCGGGCGAGCGGGAAGTTGATGAGCACGAGGCGCGAGACGAGATCGGGACGGTGCGCGGCGATGCGCGCGGCGGTGGTTCCCCCGCTCGACGCGCCGACCAGCACCGCGTCCCGGATTCCCAGCCGGTCGGCGAAGGCGGCGACGACGTCCGCCTCGCGCTCGTAGCCGGCGGTGGGGTGCGGGTCGTGCCCGGTCAGGCCGAACGCCGGGCGGTCGAGCCGGACGACGCGGTGGTCGCGGGCCAGATCGCGCGTCCATCCGTCATAGGCATGGACATCGAGATAGGAGCCGTGGAGCAGCAGCACCGGCGGCTTGGACCCTTCGTCGAGCCGGGGCCCTTCGTCGAGATAGTGGATGCGCACGCCCTCCACGGTCACGAACCGGGAGCCCGGCGTCTCGTGGCGCGAAACCACCGTGCGCTCGTCGCGCGACAGCCATCCGGCGCGCGCGGCGACCACGAACCCGGCGCAGGCCGTCGTCGCGGCGGCGAGCAGGCCGGCGACGATCATCCCCCGCCGCCCGCGCTTGGGGCCCGGCATCAGACCCGGCGCAGCGACGGGCGGACGGGCGCCGGCACGGGAACCGGCCAGGTCTCGGCACGGGAGCGGGACATGTCGCGCCCGATCACCGCGGCGCATTCGCGCAAGGGTTCCAGCAGTTCGCGCACCGCCTTGCGGACCTCGATGGTGGCGGCGAAGAACGCCACGGTCAGCGCGCACTCGATCTCGCCGTCCACCATGACCGGCACGGCGATGGACGAGGTCTTGCCCGGATTGCGGGTGAACCGGTTGTACCCCCGCGCCGCGTAGCCGCTGGCCCGCACCGTGGCGAGCAGACCGCCGTCGCGCGCCAGTTGCAGCATGTGCTGCGTGTCCTTGTCGCCGAAGCGCTCCAGCATTCCCAGCGTCTTGTCGCGCTCCGCATCGGGGCAGAACGCGAGATGGACGAGCCCGGCGGCGCAGGCGAGGATCGGGATCGAATAGCCCGGGTGGTACTGGTTGAACGTCAGCGTCGTCAGCGAATGCGTCGAATCGCGCAGGACCATGGTGCCGCCCACCTGCGTGGTGAGCGTGACCGGCCAGCCGATGCGCTCGGTCAGCGCGGTGATGTGCGGCCGCGCCACGTCCACCAGCGCGCTGTCGCCCTGATAGCCGTGCGACAGCGTCTGGACGAGCGCGGTGGGCCGGTAGAACTTGCGCTGCGGTTCGCGCTCGACCAGGCCCTCGTGGATCAGCGTCTGCACGATCCGGCACGCGGTCGGGTAGGGCACGTTGGATGCCTGCGCGACCTGCATCATGCTCAGCGAGCCGTTGCGGTTGATCGCCTGGAGCACCGCCACGGCCCGCGTGACCGAGCGGATCGGAATGCCGCGCTCGGGTTCGCGGTCGGCGTCGGCGGCGAGATCGTCGTCCAGCGGAATGAGCGCGCGAGTAGCCATCGATCCAGTCCCCATTCGAGAGTACGAGAGGGAAGGCTATCGGAATTGCTATATTGTCGCAACAATAGTGCAAAAGGCGATCGACGCTCGTCCCGGCACCGCTCCGAAATAAAATCGTGTAATTTCAATTATATGAATGATCGATTTGGACCGTCGGGCGCGATTCGGGCCGTGCTCATGCATAAAGCGTATGGCGGCGCGGTGACGCCGCCATAGGGGTCAGTGCGCGCCGATCATCCCGCTGGCGATCTCGCTCGCGCAGGCCTTGAGGCGGGGCGCCAGCTCGCGCACGGCCTCGCGGATTTCGATGGCGGTGGAGAAGAACGCGACCGTCAGGCAGCCGTGCACCACGTCCCCGTTCAGGATCGGCACCGCGATCGACGAGGTCTTGCCCGGGTTCAGCGTGAAGCGGTTGTAGCCGCGCGCCGCATAGCCGCTGGCACGGATGCCGTCGAGCAGCGCGCCTTCGCGCAGCACGCCGAGGACGTGGCGGATCTCGTCGTCCCCGAAGCGCGACAGGCTGCCCAGCACCGTCTCGCGCTCGTCCTCGGAGCAGAAGGCGAGGTGGACCAGCCCGGCGGCGCAGTCGAGGATCGGCATGGCATAGCCGGGGTGGTACTCGTTGAAGCACAGCGAGGTCAGCGAATGCGTCGAATCGCGCAGCACCATCGAACTGCCGACGTGGGTGGACAGCGAGATGGGCCAGCCGATCTCGCGCGTCAGCGCCGAGATGTGCGGGCGGGCGACGTGGACCAGCTCGCCATGGCCCTCGAACCCCTGCGAAAGCGTGCGCACCAGCGGCGTCGGGCGGTAGTGCTTGCGCGTCTCCTCCCGCTCGATCAGCCCTTCGTGGAGCAGCGTCTGCACGATCCGGCAGGCGGTGGGATAGGGCACCTGCGAGGCCTGGGCGATGTCCATCATGTTGAGCGAGCCCGCGCGGTTGATCGCCTGTAGCACGCTGATCGCGCGGCTGATGGCGCGGATCGGAATGCCGCGGCCGCCCGATCCCTCGTCGCCATCGGCCTCGATGTCGTTGGCGATGGCGTTGCGATTGTCGAGAGGAATGACCGCGCGTGAAGCCATGATCTAGCGTACCCTTGCTATGCGAATCCCGGTGAGCTGCTGCTCATTTGTCTGCAACATAATACATTTGCAGCCTCCGGGACAAGCAATTGTTCGCAGGGCGATCAGATCACGCGCCGCTCGCCAATGCGGCGGCGCTGCGGCCCGCAATCTTGCCCAGCGTGGTGGCCGTCAGCAGCCCGTTGCCCGCAAGGTAGCCGTAGGAACCGTCACCCGAGATGCCGCGCGCCGCACCGCCGCCCGCGAAGACGTTGGGCAGTGCGCTGCCGTCGGCACGCCGGACGCGCGCCTCGTCGTCGACCACCAGCCCGCCCTGCGTGTGGAACAGCGCGCCGGTGACCTTGGCCGCATACCAGGGTCCCGCCAGTTCCGGCTTGCCGGTGAAGTCGCGGCCGAAGGCGTCCTCGCCCTCGCCCCGCGTGAGCGCGGCAACTTCGGCGACCGTCTCGGCCAGCGCCTCGGGCGGGAGCCGGGTCGCGAAGGCGAGCGCGTCGAGGTCCTCGGCGCTGGTGATCGCCTGCGCCGACAGCGCGTCGCGGTAGTCCTCGAACTCGCACATGAGTGTGTGCAACCGCTCGTCGAAGATCGACCAGGCGACGTGGCCCGGCTGCGCATTGACCTTGGCGGCCTGCTCGGAATAGCCCGCGGCCTCGTTGCTGAAGCGCCGTCCCTCGACGTTCACCTGGAACCCGCCCTGCATGATGAGCGGCCAGAGGATCGGGATGCCGTAGCCGTGGGCAAGGCCGCCGTGGCCCTGGTAGCCGGTGAGGTCGGCCGTGGCCGCGCCGAGCTGCTCGCCCCAGCGCAGCGCGTCGCCCTTGTTGCCGGGATGGCCGTGGAAGGTCGCCTCGGCCATTTCCGGGATATGCTCGGCAACCATCGCTGCATTGCCCGCGAAGCCAGAGCAGGCGAGCACCAGCGCATCGCAGGAGACCTCCTCGATGCTGCCGTCGGGGCGCGAGAAGCGCACCAGCGTGACCTGGCCGGTCTCGTCCGCGACGAGGTCGGTGACGGTGGCGTCGGTCAGCAGCATGGCGCCCGCGTCCTCCGCCGCGCTCTGCAGACAGCCCATCAGTTCGCCGCCGGAGCGCTTGGGGGTGCCGTACATCCGGCGCGCGCTGTGGCCGGGGTAGGTGAACCCGTCCAGCAGGTCGAGCGGGATGGAGTGCGCGTCGCGCATCCAGGCGATGGTCTCGGCCGAGTGCCGCGCGAGGTTGAGCGCCATGGCGGGATCCGCGTGGCCCTTGGTCTTGTGGGCGATGTCCTCGGCGAAGATCTCGGGGCTGTCGGCCACGCCCTGTGCCGCCTGCTCGGGCGTGCCGGCGGCGGGGATGAGCCCGGTGGACATGGCGGTGGAGCCCAGCGGCGTCACGTCGCGCTCGATCACCAGCACCTCGACGCCCGCGTCGGAAGCGGCGAGCGCGGCGCACAGGCCCGTGGCGCCGGCGCCGATCACCACGACGGGAACGTGCATCGTCTCGCTCATGCGGCCTCTCCCTTGGGCAGAACCGACCAGGCCCAGGGCCTCGCCTGCCGGTCGGCGCTCTCGTGCGCGTCGATCGTCGGGCGGTCGAGCAGGGTCAGGGCGATCGGGTCAAGGCCCTCGGTCAGCATCAGTTTCGCTTCCTCGTCAATGTCGAAGTGCCAGGTCCGGCCGTCGGCGCGGATTTCCTGCGCGGGGAGGTCGATCACCAGCACCATGCCGGGCCGGTCGAACGGGGCCGGGTCCATCGCGATCGGCAGCACGCCGTTGCGGATGCAGTTGCCGCGGAAGATCGGGCTGAACCCGGTGGCGATCACCGCGCGGAACCCGTACTCGGCAAGCGCCCAGACCGCGTGTTCGCGGCTCGATCCGCTGCCGAAGTTGGTGCCGCCCAGCAGGATGCGCGCGTCGGCATATTCCGGGCGGTTGAGCACGAATTCGGGATTGGGCACGCGCGCGTCGACGTCGGCGTAGCGCCATCCGGCGAACAGTCCGCCGGACAGGCCCTTCTTCGACACCGACTTCATCTCGCGCGAGGGGATGATCGCGTCGGTATCGACATTGTCGCGGATCAGCGGTGCGGCGATCGACGACAGGGTGCGGAAAGGCTCCATCAGCACGCCTCCAGGCTGCGCGGGTCGGCGATGCGCCCGGCGATCGCGGACGCGGCGACGGTGGCGGGCGAGGCGAGGTGGGTGCGCGTGCGCGGACCCTGCCGGCTCTCGAAGTTGCGGTTGGTGGTGCTGATG